>JAZBPS010000038.1:0-28219 GCA_036353375.1 Halieaceae bacterium
AGCATGGGCGTGATGTCGATGTTGCCCTCTTCCCGCTCTTGCTTGATGATCTGGCGCAGCATGCTAGCCCTCCGCTGCGGGCGACGTTTTGCGCCCGGCCGAAATGTAGGAGAACCGCGCCTGCAGGCGCTCGCGCTCGGAAATGGAGCGGCGCTCGGCAAACTTGCCGAACAACAGCCCGAAGATCGCAACCACCATGCCCGCCAGGGTCGACACGGTCGCCTTGGACACGCCTGCCGCCATGGAGCGCGGGTTGTTGGAGCCTGTGGCTGCCAGGGCGTCAAAAATTTCCAGCATACCCGCCACGGTGCCCAACAGGCCCAGCAGCGGACACACCTTGATGATAGTGCCGATCATGGAGTAATTCTTGCTCAGCTCGGCGGCGATACGGTGACGCAGGTGCTCGCGATACTGCAGGGCAAACCAGGAGGATTTATCGCTGCGGGCGTTCCAGAGCTGGATAGCCGCCTTGACGTGCTTTGGATAGACCACGTACAGAAAGTACAGACGCTCGCACAGCAGCGTCCACAGTACGAACGCCATGCAGAGAATCAGGGCCAGAATGTTGCCACCCAGTGACAGCAGGTCTCCCAGCCAGGGAAGCCAGCCGTCAATGAACGCCATCATGCCGTCTGGTCCTGCTCGGCTCTCGCCGCCACCACGGCGACCGCCTCGTGCTGGAGAATGTCCGTCAGTGCCGTTGCGCGCCCCTGTACCACGTTATGCAGCAGCAGGGTGGGAATCGCCACCGTGAGTCCCAGCACCGTGGTGATCAACGCCTGGGAGATACCGCCTGCCATCAGTCGCGGATCCCCGGCACCGAACAGGGTAATCGCCTGGAACGTGATGATCATGCCGGTCACGGTACCCAGCAGGCCCATCAGCGGCGCCACCGCGGCGATAATCTTGAGCAGGGGCAGGCTGCGGTTGATGTTGGGCACTTCCCGCAGCACAGACTCTCCCATTTTCAGCTCCAGAGCCTCGATATCCAGCTCGCGATCCTCGTGGTAGGCCTTGAGGATGCGCCCCAGGGCATTGTCGTCGCGGGGATTGTTCAGGTCTGCCAGCTGTTTGCGAATGCGGCGGGATTCAAGACCCAGCACGACAAACCGGTAAACGGCCAGCAACACGCCGAAAATACCGATGGCGATGATGATGTAGCCGATCACACCCCCCTGTCCCACGCGCTCGCGCAGGTTGGGCGCCTGGGTAAGAATCTGCAGCAACTGGCCGCGCACCGGGTCAATGGCGAAGGGAAAATAACCCTCCGCCCCGCTGTCGAACGCCTGCGGTCCCTGCAGGTAACGGCTGTCCGGCTGTCGGGCAAACTCGATCAGCCGTCCGGTCTCGGGGATGTATTGCAGGAACTTGCCGTCTGACACCGCGTTGAAAAGACCGACACGGGTGACCGGACGCTGCTCCTCAACCCCCTCGGCGCTGACCACAGGCAGGGAGCGTGTGACGATACGACCGCTCTCCACCATTTCCCGCTGTAGCTCAAACCACAGGGTTTCGATTTCACTGAGGGCGGGCAGCCGGTTCGCCTTGCCCATACGACTGGCAAATTTCAGCAGGAAGTCGGTGCGCTCCGGATATTCGAGCTGGGTGAGCGAGTTGTAGAACTGTGCCTGGGCATCGCTGGAGACCTGCTGCAGGACGCCGAACAACTCCTGCAGCGAACCCATGCGCTCTTTCAGGCGCTCCTCCAGCTCACCGATCTGGGCCTCGTTCAGCTCAAACTGGGCCTCGCGCTGCGCGCTGATCTCTTCCTGGCGGCGCTCTTCTGCAAGAATATCTTTCAACATCTGGTCGCGTTTGGCGCGTTCGCGGCGGAACTCCGCCAGCCGCTGCTGGTTGGTCTTGCCCTCGGCCAGGCGACCGCTGCGCACGGCTTCGAGCAGCCCCTCCAGGGTGACAGGGTCTTCGGTGTCTGCGATCGCTTCGTCCACAGCCGCTGCGTCGGCATCGCTGTCACCGGCGGTCGCGCTGTCCTGGGCCCAGGCCGGTGCACCGAGAATGAAGATAAGGAGCAACAGGCCCCGCTTCAGATAAGAGGGGGTCATCGCTGTATCTCCTGTTGCGGATCGATGGCCACGGAAATCAGCTCCGGGGCAACTTCCTGGCGGGCAACCTTCAGCCCCTGATCGATATAACGACGCCAGCGACCCGAGGAGAGTTCCACCCACTGGCTGTCGTCGTGATCCCAGAATCCCACCTGGTCGCCGCCCACCAGCCGGTACATCAGGGCGACGCGGCCGACGCGGAGGAAGTCAGCATCGAAACTGGCGGTGCCCAGATCCAGTTTGCCGCGATAGGCCTCAATGGTGCGGCCGTAGTCGTTCTCGATCTGGTAGGCCTCCATCACCCGGCGGGTTTTCTCCGCCACGGTCACGTCAGCGCGAGGCAGCAGTGCGCGCAACTCCTCCACGCGACTGGTTCGCTCTTCCAGCAGGAAGGGCACGTCGAAACCTATGAAGTGTTCCAGGCCGTCAATCATGCGCGACATCAGCGGCAGGATCTGTCGCTCCACTGTGGCCACCTCGGCGATGGAGCCGGTGAGAATGTCGATCTCCTCAGCCTGGTTGTCCAGTTGCCGCTGCAGCATGGCGTTATAGAGTTTGAGTCCATCAACCAGCTTGAGGTGGGCGTAGTAATCGTCGACCAGAGTGCGCGTCTCGTCACGCAGAGACGTAACCTTTTTCTGCACCACCCGCCCTTCAGCCGCACGCTCTATCCCCTGCTGCTCAATCTCCTGGACTTTCTCCTGCGCCTGGCCGGCGGCGCTGAACAGCCCCAGGACCAGCAACACCCGTAACCACCCCGACATAAAACCTCCCCCGACGCTGCAGCACCATGCCCGCGCCCAACTCTGATCGATGCGCAATCAGGATACGCGGCTTCGCCCTGCCGGCCTTGACGCAAATCAAGCCCGGGAAATACCCAGTCAGCGTGGGGAGTTAGTGCACAGTATTGGCGCGACTTTGAGGACGCTGCACCAGGACAGCGCCAGTAAAGAAGATCGATATTGAAGCGAGGTTGGGAACTGCGGGTTCTGTGTAAGCGGGAAGGGATGAGAGGAGGCGCTGCACCGACCCTGAAGAGCCGGCACAGACATGGGGCGTCGTACTCAGGCGAGAAATTCTGCCCGTGTACGATGGTCAGCTTTGAAGGCACCACCCAGGGCGGTGGTCTTGGTGCGCGAGTTCACATCCATAACGCCGCGCGACTTCACGCAGTAATGAGTTGCATCCATGGTAACCGCAACGTCTTCTGTTTCCAGCAGTGTCTGCAGGGCAACCAGCACCTGCTGTGTCAGGCGCTCCTGCACCTGGGGACGCTGGGCAAAGAAACGCACAATGCGATTGATCTTGGACAGCCCGATAATTTTGTCGCCCGGGATATACGCGACACGCGCCATACCATCGATGGTCACAAAGTGGTGCTCACAGGTACTGGTCAGGCTGATGTCGTCAATCTTGACCATCTCCTCGACGCCCATCTTGTTGTCGATCACGGAGATCTTCGGGAAATGGCCGTAGTCCAGCCCGCAGAAGATCTCGTCCACATACATTTTGGCGATGCGATGTGGCGTTTCCTGCAGACTGTCGTCCTCCAGATCCAGGCCCAGAGCATCTGCAATATCGGTAAAGGATTCACGGATACGCGCATACTTTTCGTCGCGCGAGAGGCCGTTGCGAATCATGGGTGTTTCAAGGCCACGCTCGACAAGGGCGTCACGCACGCGTCGCGCCTCGGCGGAAATAGCCAGTTCAACATTGCGGGGATTCTTTACAATAGCTTCCATAACAACGGGTTCCGAGTTGCCGGCGAATATGAAACGTAGAAACTTTTACGCCACCCCAGCGGTATTGGATTGCGAGGGCGCAGGACCAGTGTCACGATGCTGACATCCAGAAGCGGCATGCTCTCGACCACCGTCAGAATCAGGAAAACACCATGACCAAGAAGACCCCACCCGGGCACAGGCCCGGTCAGGCAACGACCGACCAGGGCAGACGCCGCGTTATCAAAGGGTTTGCGGCGGGGTCCCTGCTGCCTCTGCTGGGCGCCAACCTGCTGGCTTGCTCCGATAACGATCGGGACTCCGTGCCCCGGGAGCCTGGCGTCGCCGCCAGTTTCCGCCACGGCGTGGCCTCGGGGGACCCCCTGGAAAACCGGGTCATAATCTGGACAAGAGCCACGCCGGAGACCGAGGGCACCGTGCAACTACGCTGGGAAGTTGCATCCGATGAGGCCTTCAGCAATATCGTGGCCAGTGGCCGTGGCAGTACCAGCGCCGACACGGACTACACCGCCAAGGTCGACGTGCAAGGGCTCTCGCCGGGCAGCGAGTACTACTACCGCTTCTTCACCGGCGAGACCGCCTCACCCACAGGACGAACCCGCACGCTGCCGGCTGCCGGCGTCACGGCGGTAAGCTTCGCCGTACTCTCCTGCTCCAACTACCCGGCAGGGTTTTTCAACGTTTACAAGGAGGTCGCCAAGGCCGATGTGGACGCGGTGCTGCACCTGGGCGACTACATTTATGAATATGGCGCCGATGGGTATGCCACCGGCCGCGCCGAAGAGTTCGGCAGGCAACCGCAGCCGCCCGGCGAGATCACCCGCCTCAGCGACTACCGCACACGGTATGCACAGTATCGCAGCGATGGGGACCTGCAGAGCGCCCATGCGGCGCACCCCTTTATTGTGGTGTGGGACGACCACGAGATTTGCAATGACACCTGGAAGGCCGGCGCACAGAATCACCAACCCGATGCAGAGGGCGATTTCCAGCAACGCGTGCAGGCGGCCCTGCAGGCCTGGTACGAATGGATGCCTATCCGCCCGGTCGGCATGGACGACCAGATTATTTACCGCCAGTTCCAGTACGGCGACCTGGTCGACCTCCTCATGCTGGACACGCGCCTGGTGGGACGGGACGAGCAGCTCCGCTACTCGGACCTGAGCGATCAAAACGGTATTAACGTGGAGGCAGCGCGCGCCGCTATCGCCGATAGCCGCCGCAGCCTGCTGGGGGCGACCCAGAGCCAGTGGCTCAACACCAGGCTGACCCAATCGACCGCAACCTGGCAGGTACTGGGGCAGCAAGTGCTGATGGGCCGCTACGATATCCCCGCACGCATCCTCGAAAACCTCAATCCCTGGAACAATCCGGATATCGAAGCAGGCAAGGCCCTGCTGCGGGAATCTGTCGCTGCCAAGACCACAGCGGTTGCTGAGCGCACACCGGCGCAGCAGGCACTGCTGGATTCCGCCATCCCCAACAACCTCGATGCCTGGGGCGGTTACGCCTTCAGTCGGGATGAGCTTATGGACCAGGCGCGCGAGGCCGGGGCGCGGCTGGTGAGCTTCGCGGGCGACACCCACAATGCCTGGGCCTCACAGCTGACCGATGCGCAAGGCAATATCGTCGGTGTCGAGCTGGCCACCAGTTCCGTGTCTTCCCCGGGGCTGGAGAGTTTCCTGGGCGAGGAGACCGCACTGCGGTTTGAGGCAGCCATGGTCACATTGATCGACGGATTGCACTACACCAACCTGCGGGACCGGGGCTACCTGTTGGCAACGTTCACCCCGACATCGGTCACCGCTCGCTGGCGTTTCGTCAGCAATACTGACAGCACCACGTACACGCTGCTGGACGACAGGGCCTATGACCTGACCGTATTCGCGGCAGACATGCGGCTGGGCTGAGCCGACCGGCAGGCCGACCGGTTCAGCTGTCCCCGGTCTTCTCCAGCTTGATGGAAGCCGAGTTGATGCAATAGCGCAGGCCCGTGGGTTGGGGCCCGTCGGTGAACACGTGGCCCAGGTGGGCACCGCAGTTGTCGCACATCACCTCGGTGCGGATCATGCCGTGGCTGGTATCTCGCTCCTCGCGGATTTTCTCGCCATCGGCAGGCTGGAAAAAGCTGGGCCAGCCGCAGCCTGCATCGTACTTGCTGTCGGACAGGAAAAGCGGTTCGCCGCAGCAGCGGCAGTTGTAAACGCCCATGTCCTTCGTATCCCAGTACTCGCCGCTGAAGGCACGCTCCGTGCCCTTCTCCCGGGTTATGTGGTACTCCTCGGGGGTCAGCTTGTCCCGCCAGTACTCGTTATCTTCCAGCTCTTTACCCATGTGCTGTACACTCCGTGTCTTTTGCTAACCGCAAGCTTACCCATCTGCAAAGCAGCAAGCCATGGCCGACCTGCAAATCGATGACTTCTACCGCGACTGTGCGCTGATCCTGCTCAGGCTCTACGCGAGCTTCCCCCGCAAGACAGTGTTGTATGTCGAGGATATCTCCGGGCCCGATACGCCGGACGAGTTTGGCCTGCACTCAGACCGGCACCAGGCCTGCTTCAGCGCCATGTGCTGGCTGGGTGAAGCCGGCTACCTGAGCTTCAGCGAGACCATTCGCCAGGAGGCACTGGACCAGGTGGTGCTCACCCAGCGGGGTTTCCTGCTGCTGGCATCCCGCTCCGAGCTGGAACTGGGCGTTCCGGAGGACGAGATGAACGAGGAACTGCCACCCTCGGTGATGGAGCGGTCCCACACCAATATCATGCAGATCCGGCGCGCACTCAGGGACGGGTCCTCCATCACCATGGAACAGGTGATGCACTACCTGTTGTCGCGCCCCTGAACCACGCCAGGCCCTAGGCCGTGGTCGCCACCGGATACAGTACTTCGTCCCGGTAGCCGGTAATCACCCGGCGATAGCCGCACAGTCGCATGTCCAGTGCAGAATCATTGGTGTCCACCAGCAGCGGCCTGCCGCCCAGGTCGGCCAGTTTGCCCTTGCCCGCCACCACGATGATGTTCTCCTCGCCCACACGCCGTATCACAGCGGGACTCAACTGCTGGTTGCCACGTCCGAAAATATGTCCCTGACCACCGATCGCGGTGACGATAATATTGGCACCTCCACGGTGTGTTTCCAGCACACGCAGCAGGTCTGCCTCGCTGGCATCTGCGACCAGCAGCGCCCCGTCGGCTACCACGTCCACCCCCAACAGGGTATTCGGCAGGCGCAGTTGCTCCATGATGGCGGCGGTGGTCGAACCGGGACCGATCAGGTAGAGCCGGCCAGGCTGCATGGATGACACAATATCGTCGGCAATCTCCGCGGCGACCAGTTCGCTGCTCTCGCGCCCGGCAACCTTTGTGCGTTGCAGGAAGCGTCCTTCTTCCGGCGCCAGCAACTCGCCATAGAAGCGCGTTTTCACCACGCCCTGGCGAAAAGCCTCCTCGTCAATATCGCGGACCTCGCGAAGCTGCACATCGACCAGTCCAGCACGGGACAGAACCAGCAGCAGCTCGCCCGCCGCCTCCGGTGACACTGCATAGACGGCGGAATGCATCTTGACGCCGCTGGGGATGCCCAGCACCGGGATGCGGTCTGCAACGGCATCCAGGACATCGCGCGCCGTGCCATCGCCGCCTGCGAACACCAGCAGGTCGATGCCGGCGTCGGCCAGCACGGTGGCCGCCACGCGCGTGTCCTCCCCGGTACCGACAACGGGTACGCCAGTGGACAGCTCCGTGACATCGAGCTTCAGACCCTGCAGCGCATCGGCCCCCATTTGGCCTTCACAGGACACCACCTGGACGTCAGCCTGCGCCGCTGCCAGCACCGCCAGAGCGCGCCGCGCGCGCGCCAGGGCGCGGGGTGCGGCACCCCGGGCCAGCGCCTCACGGCGAATCGATGCGCCGTCACTGCCCTTCAGACCAGCCGGGCCACCTAGCCCGGCGTAGGGATTCACCAGCAGGCCCAGCTTCAGCAACGCTGCACGCCCAGTGCCCGGCAGATGGAGCGAGCGGCCTCGTCCAGACAGGCGGATTGCTGCAAGCGCAGCGCCGAGAGCTCCCTGCGCGGGCGATAGTCCCTGCGCAGCTGGTCAAACAGCAGCGGTGAGCGCCGCAGCGCTTCGTCGTCCTCGCGTACGTCGTACACCTGCGATACCAGCCAGGGCAGCAATGCCTCGAGCTCGAGTCCTGCCGGGGCCTCCACATCCAGCGGTGCCGGCAGACCGCCACCCGTCCGGGCCGGCAGCTCCAGGGCGGCGCAAGCCGCGTCATAGAGCATGCGAGTGGCGCGAAACTTCCCATCCAGGCTGTAGCCTGCGATGTGGGGCGTGGCAAATCGGCAGATCCTGAGCAGGGCGTTGTCGATGGCGGGCTCGTTTTCCCAGCAGTCCAGCACCAGCCCGATATCGGGGCGCAGGTCCGACAGTGCCAGCAGCGTGTCGGTAGCCACCAGTTCGCCGCGGGCCGCATTGATGAAAAGCGCCCGCTCAGGCAGCGCCTGCAGGGCGTCCAGCGACAGCATGTGCCGGCTGGGCCAGGGTTGTTCCTCGGTGAGCGCCGCGTGCAGGCTCACCACGGGGCAGGCCAGCACTTGCTCCAGCGTGGACAGGCCGTGAAACGCCTGCGGGTCCAGCCACGGGTCATATGCCAGACAGGTAATCCCAAGCCGGGACATACGCTGCTGCAGCCGTCGCCCTATGTGGCCGTAACCCACGATTCCCAGCGGCGCCCCGGACAACAGCTGGTCCAGCTGGCCCGGATGCTGGCACAGCACACTGAGCACATAATCCACCACGGAGTCGGCATTGCTGCCGGGGGCGTGGGCAAACGCGATACCCCGTGACGCCAACGCGGCGCGGTCTATATGGTCGTAGCCGCTGGTTGCCGTCCCCACAAACCGGGGCCTGTGCGCTCCCAGCAGGTTCTCGTCGACACGCGTCACCGAGCGCACCAGCAACACGTCAACGCCATCCAGTTCAGCGCCGCGCAGGGAGCGACCCTCGAACAGCTGGACCTCGCCGAGCTCGGCAAACTGCTGGCTGACACCGGCCATATTGGCATCCGCCAGAATCTTCACGCCCCCACCAGCCCCTGCGCCCGGCGCAGCAAGGGGCCCGCCAGGCCCAGTTCCGCAAGATAGTCCGTCAGATCATCGACCTGTTGCAACGCCAGCGGCGGCGCAGGCTCAACATCCGGCAAATGGGCCGACAGCCTGGCCAGGTCCCGGGACATCAGCGCCTGCTCCCAGTGCTGCTCCAGGGCGGCGCTGATGCGCGCGGCACCCCGCAGGCCGAGGCCGGACAGATCGCTGCGCACCGGTGCCAGCCCCTCGAGATTTCCAAAGGCATCGATGAGCGCCGCGCCGGTCTTGGGCCCCACGGAGGGAACGCCGGGAATATCGTCTACCGCGTCCCCGACCAGGCCCTGGTAATCCGCAAATTCTTCGGGTCGAACGCCAAACCGCGCCACAAAGCCGGCTCGATCCAGCCAGGCATCGGCGGCAAAGTCCCAGAGCCGGTCATCTCGCCCAAGCAGCAGTTGGCCAAGATCCTTGTCGCGCGTGATCACGACCGCGGGCCGCGATTCGGCACGACACAGTGTGGCCAGTGTTGCGAGGTAATCGTCTGCCTCATAGGTGCCGCAGCCGTAGCAGGGGATGCCCAGTCGCCGGGTCAATTCCCGGCAGGCGGCAAGCTGAAACGCCAGCGCCTCGTCGGGCAGTTCGCGACTCGCCTTGTAACCAGGGAAAATCGCGTTGCGAAAGCAGGTTCCCAGGCTCTCATCAAACGCCGCCGCAACATGGCAGGGCCGGGATATACGCGACAGCAGGTCAATCAGGAAGCTCGCGTAACCGTACACAGCGTTAAGCGGATATCCCTGGGGACTGTGCCAGCGTTCAGGCAGGGAGAAATAGGCGCGAAAAATGTATATCGACGCATCTACCAGGTAAACCGGCGCAGTCATGTCGACAGGGCCGCAAGCGTGAAGCTGTCGGGAGCGGGCGCGGCAACACCGCCAAAGCGGCTTGCCAGCGCGCGGCGGAAGCTCTCCGCCCGCGGCGGCAGTCCCGTCTGGCAAAGCCGCTGCGCCTGTGCTGCGACCGCCGCGGCGAACGCCGGGCCGTCGTCAGTGGAGGCCGCAAGGTTATCGAGACTGATTCGGAATGGCACACCCGCGGCCCGGGCGAAATGCCATTCCAGGGCCTGCGGTTGCTGCTCTGCCTGCTGGAAGGCGCGCTGCTGCGCGGCGTCACGTCCGTCCGGTATATACCAGTAGCCGTAGTCCTCACGCCGCCGTCGCTCTGCCCCGGCAATACACCAGTGGGCAACTTCGTGCAGCGCGCTGGCAGCGTAGTCCGCGCGATAAAAAATGATGGCGTCGCGACCGGCGCTCGCAGGCAGGTACAGTGGTTCACTGGCACCGCCTTGCAACCGGGTTCTATAACGCGTGTGGAAACAGGTTTGGAATACTGCCTCCAGCTGATCTGCGCGGGCGCTCACTGCTTGCAAATCAGAAAATGGAATTCATCGTCCGTCTGCCCGGACGCGAGCAGCTCATGTCCGAGATGCTCACAGAACTTTGGTATATCACGCTGCGTAGAGGCATCGGTTGCCACCACCCGCAAGCGCTCGCCCACCGCCATGAACCGCATCTCCCGGTGCAACAGCATCACGGGTTCCGGGCAGAAGAGTCCGCGGGCATCCAGCTCGCGATCAAAAGATTGCGGCGATGTCGTCACAGGAGTAGTCACAGAAGATCCAGCGCCTCCAGGCGTTCGCGATTGCAGAGGTCGTATTGCTCACTGTCGAGGTCGAACACCAGGCTCAGTTCGCCGCTGGCGAGCTGGCGCCTGAGCTCATCGGTTTTCTCCGCCAGGCTGCGTTCGCGCAGGCCGTAATCGGTGCCATCGCGGCTCGCGTATTCCTGCAGCAGTGCCTCCAGGGTCTCCGGAGACAGCTGCCCGGGAGGGATCTGTACCAGCTGCGCCATACGGTATGCCTGTTTCGACGAGCCCGGTAATATACGCGCTCCCTCACCAAATGTGGAGAACGCCCCCGTGACCCGGACCTTTATCATCACCTTCATCGGCGACGACAGACCCGGCCTGGTCGAAGCACTGTCGCAGGTTATCGCTGAGCAGGGCGGCAACTGGCTGGAGAGCCGCCTGTCGCAACTGGCGGGGAAGTTTGCCGGCCTGATCAGCGTATCGCTGCCGGCAGACCAGGGTGCAGCGCTGGAAACCGCGCTGGACGGACTGGCGGAAACCGGCATCTCGGTGCGCGTTACCCCCTGTGACAGCGATAGCGCAACGACGTCCCGGGAACGCATGGTAACCCTGACAGTGCTCGGGCCCGACCGGCCCGGGATTGTGCGGGAGGTCTCCACCGCACTGAGCCGGCGCAGTATCAACGTGGTCAACATGGAAACCCATGTTGGCCCGGCAGCGATGAGCTCGGAATTGCTGTTTCAGGCGATTGTGGAGGCGAGCCTGCCCACGGGCACCGATCTTGCGGACCTGCACGAAAATCTCGACCAGATCGCCGACGAGATGCACATGGATATCACTCTGGAAGACGATCCGGCGCGCTGACGGCAACGCGGTCAGCAGAGCCTGTGCGGATTTTTCGATACAGGGCTTTAAGCCCTATGGTCACAGCCACACAGAGCGCAGCCAGCACCATGGTCAGCAGGACGCCGAGCACGGTATAGCCAAACAGGCGCGCCATATCTGCCGGGGGAATGTCAAAGCGGTCTATCGCCGCCCATACCAGAACGCAGGACGCCAGCAGGCCCAGAAATACTGTGCGCTTGCCCCGGTGCTTGCGACTCAGCCCCAGCATCAGCTCTCTACGCTACCCGGTATCACGGGGGTGGGTGATTTCACCCCGGCGTTCTGGCCCCGGTGCCGCAACAGGTGGTCCATGAGCACGATCGCCAGCATGGCCTCCGCGATCGGCGTGGCCCGGATGCCCACGCAGGGATCGTGTCGACCGGTGGTAATGACTTCCGCGGCCTCACCGGCGACATCGACGCTGTCGCCCGGCAAACGGATGCTGGAGGTAGGTTTGAGTGCCATGCTGACCGTGATGTCCTGCCCGGAGGATATGCCGCCGAGCACGCCCCCGGCGTTGTTACTGCGAAAGCCCTGGGGCGTGATCTCGTCGCGATGCTCGCTGCCGCGGGCGGCGATGCTGTCGAAACCAGCCCCTATTTCCACGCCTTTCACCGCGTTAATCCCCATCATGGCATGGGCGATGTCCGCATCCAGGCGGTCAAACACCGGCTCGCCCAGACCGGGCATAACGCCACTGGCCACGACATTGATGCGCGCGCCTATGGAGTCGCCGGACTTGTTGAGCGCCGCCATATATTCTTCCATCTCCGGCACTTTGTCGGGATCCGGGCAGAAAAACGGGTTGGTTTCCACCACATCCCAGTCGAGTTTCTCCGCACGGATCGGGCCGAGTTCAGCGAGGTACCCGCGTATCAGGATGCCCTGGGTAGCCAGGTACTTTTTCGCGATTGCGCCTGCCGCCACCCGCATCGCGGTCTCCCGTGCGGAAGAGCGACCCCCTCCCCGGTAATCGCGCAGGCCAAACTTCTGCTGATAGGTATAGTCCGCGTGCATCGGGCGGAAGCGATCTGCAATCTTCGAATAATCCTTGGAACGCTGATCTTCGTTTTCGATCAGCAGCCCGATGGCCGTACCGGTGGTATGGCCCTCAAACACGCCGGAGAGGATGCGCACGGTGTCCGACTCACGCCGCTGGGTGGTAAAACGGGACTGGCCGGGCTTGCGACGGTCCAGATCGCCTTGCAGATCGGCCTCGGAGAGCGGCATGCCGGGCGGGCAACCGTCGACGATAGCGCCTATCGCAGCGCCGTGGCTTTCGCCAAAACTGGTAACGCAAAATAGCTTGCCAATACTGTTGCCTGCCATGGCGCCAGGTATCCGTGAAAAAGCGCGATTATAACGGTTTAGACGCGCGCTGTGTGATGCTCGGCCAACTCGCGCGCGGTGAGCACAAAGACGCCGTGGCCGCCGCGCTCCAGCTCGATCCAGGTAAACGGCAGGCCGGGATAGCTTGCCTCCAGCGCCTGCCAGCTGTTTCCCACCTCGCCCACCAGCAAGCCATCCGGTGCCAGGAAGTGCACTGCGCTGTCGAGGATACGGCGCACCACCGCCAACCCGTCAGCACCCGCACCCAGCGCCAGGGAAGGCTCGTGCAGGTACTCCCGCGGCATTTGCGCCAGGTCATCCGCGTCTACATAAGGGGGATTGGTAACCAGCAGGTCATACTGGCGACCGCGCAGCTGCTCAAACAGGTCTGACTGAAGGATATCCACGCGGGATTCCAGAGACAGCAGTGCCCGGTTCTCCTCCGCCAGCGCCAGGGCATTGGCGTCAAGGTCCACCAGATCCACCTGCACGTCGGGATTCCAGGCTGCCACCGCGAGGCCTATGCAGCCTCCGCCGCAGCACAGGTCCAGTACGCGACGCATGCGCGCACCGCCATACCAGGGGGCGAAGTCCCGTTCAATCAACTCGGCAATCGGCGACCGGGGGATCAGTGCGCGCCGGTCTATCTTGAACTCCAGACCGGCAAACCAGGCGCGACCGGTGATGTAGGGGACGGGGACGCGCTCGTCCAAACGTTCCCGGAGGTTGGCTATCAGGCGGTCCTTTTCCGCTTCGCTGAGTTCGCAGTCCAGCACCGACGGGTCCGACTCCATAGGCAGCTTGAGACTGCCCAGCACCAGATGCAGCGCTTCATCCCAGGCATTGTCGGTGCCGTGACCGAAGTAAAGATCGGCTTCCTCGAAGCAGGACTGGCTCCAGCGCAGGGCATCCCCCACTGTGCTGATTTCGGCCTTGATACTGGTTTCTATCCCCATGTGGGGAGTGTACCCCGCAATTGCGGCGCCTACAGCCGGTTGTTACCATCCCGGCTCCTGCATTCGTGAGCTTTGCGCCATGGAAGACGCTTTCAAAGAGATCATCCGGTCCTGCGGCGAGGACCTTTCCCGTCCCGGTCTGCTGGATACCCCCGGGCGTGCCGCCCGCGCCTTCGAGTTTCTGACCCAGGGCTATCAGCAACGCGTGGAAGACATCGTCAACGATGCCCTGTTTCCATCGGAGTCCAGCGAGATGGTGGTGGTACAGGACATCGAATTGTACTCGCTGTGCGAACACCACCTGCTGCCCTTCATCGGGCGCTGCCATGTCGCCTACATCCCGACGGGCAAGGTACTGGGGCTGTCAAAGGTGGCGCGCATTGTCGATCTGTATGCGCGGCGTTTCCAGATTCAGGAGCAGCTCACCACTGAAATCGCCGAGACCGTACAGAGTGTCACGGACGCCGCTGGCGTGGGCGTCATCATCGAGGCGCGGCATATGTGCATG
Source organism: Halieaceae bacterium (assembly GCA_036353375.1). Taxonomy (GTDB): domain Bacteria; phylum Pseudomonadota; class Gammaproteobacteria; order Pseudomonadales; family Halieaceae; genus JANQIO01. The sequence goes on from JAZBPS010000038.1 coordinate 14,217, forward strand.
ATGATGCGCGGCGTGCAGAAGCAGAACTCCGTCATGAAGACGTCAGCCATGCTGGGCAGCTTTCGCGACAACGAGGCCACCCGCACCGAGTTCCTGTCACTGATCAGCCTGGGGCGCTAGAGACAGGGTCCTCGGGCGTGTGTCGCAGGCGGTCGAGTCGGATGAAATGACGTCGGTTGGCGCGATCCACCGCGTAGAGCACCAGGGTCCAGGTACCCTCCTCTGACGCCACTCGCCAGGCGCCATAGTGCTGACGGTCAACGTGGCCGTACAGCACCCGCTCCTCAAATATCCGGCTGGCCCACTGGGCGCTGCTGCCACAGGCCCGTCCCTCACACTCGAACAGGAGTTGCGCGTCGGCGGGCAGACGCGCCCGCAGCCACGCAAATCCCTCCTCTGCGGTAAAACCGTCCTGTATCTGCCAGGTGATGCGCTCCAGCTCACCGACAATGACCTCACTGTCCTTGAACTGCCAGCGGCTGCGGATCTTCTGCACCGCACCCAGCCCCAGCAGGTACTCGGTTTCCCTGGGGCCGGACTGGCTGTGAATCTCGGCATAACGCCACTGGGTATCCAGCGGAATGCTGTCCCCGGCCGCGACCGGGAGTGATGCGAAAAAGGCCAGCCAGAGCAGGCGGATAATCATGGGGAGTCTGCTTCCTCCAGAATAAATGGGTTCAGGTATTGCGACACTTCATCCAGGGACTCCGCAATATGGCAGTGATGCCCGCCGGGAACCCTGACGGTTTTAACGGTCGCGGGAACATCAGGCAGCGTCGCAACGCGTCCCAGCCCCTGGTCTGCCAATAGTAACAGGCCGGGCATGGAAAGCCCGGTCAACACCGCCCGGCTGTGTGCCTCGGTGAGCTTGAAGGAAGAAGCCCCCTGCAACCTGGGATCGAAGCGCCACTGCCACCCCAGCGGCGAGGGCTTGAGGTTGCGCTCCACGATGGCACGTACTGACTCACCGCCCAGCCCGAAACGCTGCCGCAGCGCCAGCGCCTCCTCGACGCTGGTAAATTCGCGACCGGGTTTATCCAGCAGACGTTTTCGATCATCAAGAAAGCTCGCCAGTTGCTGCGGGGTTTCGGCGGCGTCCACCAGCGGCGGCTGCAGCCCATCCAGCAAAGCCAGCCGGCAGACACGGTCCGGGCGGCTACTGGCGTAGAGGGTGGAAATGATAGCGCCACGGGAATGACCCAGCAGCACAAAGCGCTCCCAGCCCAGCTGGTCGACAACAGCCTCGATATCCGGCAGGTCACTCCAGATCGCGTACTCGCCGTCGGCCGTGCGGTGATCGCTGTGGCCATGCCCGGCCATATCCAGCGCCACCAACTGTACCCCCTGCAGACGCTCGCCCAGGGGAATGAAGCTCGCCGCGTTATCCAGCCAGCCATGCAACGCCAGCACCGGTACCGCGCCCGGCTCACCCCAGACCAATGCCTGTAAGCGGCGGCCGTTGATATGGAAGCTGACTTCGCGCATTCAGTGCCTGCGCTTATCGAACCCGGGGGGGAACGCGTACCAGCGCAGGAAGGCAAGCCCGGCGCCGCAGATGGGCAGGTCCAGTGCCACCAACCCGGCTTCGGGATAACCCACCAGCGGGTAGCTTTGGTAGTCACCCGCCAGCAGCCAGCTCACCAGGTAGGCGACCAGCGGCATATGGCTGACCAACAGTACTGCCTCTGCGCCGCTGCGCTCCGCGACGGCGCAGACAGCGTCCCCGGTGGAAGGCGGTACCAGTTCATCAGCATGGACGACGGGGGTATCACCCAGAGAGCGGAGCACAAGATCAGTGGTCTGGCGGGCCCGTAGCAGCGGGCTGCTGATGATGTGCCCGATATTCTCGCCGACCAGAAGGCGACCGGCGGCCTCCGCCTCCGATTCACCGCGTGGCGTCAGGCTGCGCTCGCTTCCCCCGGGAGGTACGCTCGCGTCCCCGTGGCGCAGGATATACAGCCGCATCAGCGATCGGCCAGTTGTTTGCTGGCGTCAAGGCTGACGTTAGCGATCATGCTAGTGTGCTTCAGTCTGCGCATAGCCTGCCTGATCCCTCGCCCTTTACACAAGAGTCAGTGTAACAGCACGCCGGGCGTCACGCCCGGCGCGCGGCGGCGCTAGCGGCTGAGTTCCAGCAGCAGCTTGTTAAGCCGGGAGACGTAGGCAGCGGGGTCTTCCAGTGTGCCGCCCTCGGCCAGATGCGCCTGGTCGAATATAACGCTGGCAAGGTCGGCAAAACGGTCTTCGTCCTGCTCGGCATCCAGCTTCTCAAGCAGCGGGTGCGACGGGTTCACCTCAAGAATCGGCTTGGTATCCGGCACCGATTGCCCGGCGGCCTCCATCAGGCGACGCATCTGCGCCCCCATATCGTAGTCGCCAACCACCAAACAGGCGGGTGAATCCGTCAGCCGGGTTGTGGCACGGACGTCCTGCACCTGGTCCTCCAGCGTTGCCTTCAGGCGTTCCAGCAGGCCTTCACTTTCCTTGTTGAGCTTCTCCTGGGCTTCCTTGTCCTCGTCGCTGAGTGCCAGCTCACCCCGCGCCACATCCTGGAACGACTTGCCGTCGAACTCCTGCAGCTGGTTCATCAACCAGTCGTCTATGCGGTCGTGCAACAGCAATACCTCTATGCCCTTCTTGCGAAACACCTCGAGGTGCGGGCTGGATTTGGCGGTCTTGAAGTTTTCCGCCACAACGTAGTAAATCTTGTCCTGGTCCTCCTGCATGCGCGACACATAGTCTGCCAGCGATTGATCCTGCACGTCGCTGTCGGTGTGGGTCGTGGAAAAGCGCATCAGACCGGCAATCTTCTCACGATTGCTGAAGTCCTCCGCCGGCCCCTCCTTCAACACCTGGCCAAATTCGTCCCAGAAGGCCTGGTATTCCTCGGGCTGCTTTTTCGCCATCTTCTCCAGCATGTCCAGCACCCGCTTGGTCAGCGCCGAGCGCATGGCGTCCACCTGCGGGTCCTGCTGCAGGATCTCCCGGGACACATTCAGGCTGAGGTCATTGGAATCGACAACACCTTTCACAAAGCGCAGATACAAAGGCAGGAACTGCTCGGCATCGTCCATGATGAAAGTGCGCTGCACGTAGAGCTTGAGTCCCCGGGCCATCTCCCGGTTCCACAGGTCAAAGGGCGCGCGCTTCGGAATATACAGCAGGCTGGTGTACTCCAGCTTGCCCTCCACCCGGTTGTGGCTCCAGGTCATGGGGTCGTCAAAATCGTGGGAGACATGCTTGTAGAACGCCTTGTACTCGTCATCACTGATATCGCTGCGCGAGCGCGTCCACAGTGCCGTGGCTTCGTTGATGGCCTCGAACTCGGGCGCGGCGTCCTCCCCGGCATCCTCAGTGTCGTCGTCAGCAGGCGCTGCGGGCTTTTCCATCAGCACCGGCACGGAGATATGGTCAGAGTACTTCTTGATCACGCTGCGCACCCGCCAATCGTCGGCAAACTCTTCGCAGTCGTTCTTCAGGTGCAGGATCACAGTGGTGCCGCGGGTCGCTTTTTCCACGGTTTCAACAGAGAACTCGGCCTCACCGGTGGACTCCCAGTGCACACCTGCGTCGGCGGCTTCACCGGCACGCCGGCTGAGCACTTCCACCCGCTCTGCGACGATGAACGCTGAGTAGAAGCCGACGCCAAACTGGCCGATCAGCTGGGAATCCTTTTTCTGATCACCGGTAAGGTTCTGCAGGAACTGGGCCGTGCCCGACTTGGCGATGGTGCCCAGATGCTCTATCACATCCGCCCGATTCATGCCGATGCCGTTATCGCTGATAGTGACGGTCTTCGCGTCCTTGTCGACCTCTACCCGGATGGCAAACTCCGGGTCATCCTCCAGCAGAGACTCATTCGCCAGGGCCTCGAACCGCAGCTTGTCCACGGCGTCACTGGCGTTGGAGATGAGCTCCCGCAGGAACACCTCGCGGTTGCTGTACAGGGAGTGGATCATGAGTTGGAGCAGCTGTTTGGCTTCAGTCTGGAAGCCCAGCGTCTCCTTGTGCGCGTCTGCCGTCATACCGGTCTCCTCAACGGTGGAAAACTAGAAGGGGTATGGGGACGCAGGGGACCAATTTCAAGTCCCCGGCCGGCGAACGCGGGCTAACAGGCCCGCCTAGCGAGGCTCATAGCGTGCATCGCTGTCCACGCGGCCTGCAGCATTGATGGGAATAACACAGCGATAGCAGCCAAAGTTCCAGGCGCTGTCCACGGTGATCACTGTCAGGGGTCCATCGGGCTGCTCCCGATAGCGCAGCTGATTGCCGGTATCGAGCTGGCGCAGCACTGACCCCCGGCTAACGCCTTCTGCAAAGTTGCCGCACAGGAACTTGACCTCCTTGCGCGCGAGATCCCAGTAAAACAGCAGTACCGCCACAGCCAGGACTGCGACCAGGCCTGCAAGCAACTTGATGATGGCACCTTTTTCCATAAACCTGATTCTACCCCATGCAGGCCGCGCCCGGGTCAGGACATCAGCAGCAGGACAATAAACACGACCTGCACCAACAGAAACAGCAACAGCGCCGCCCACTGTGCGCGATTGTCCCTGGACAGTGCACCCAGCAGCAGCGATGCAATAGGTGCTATAGCAGGCTTTACTGTACCGTCCAGTAAATAGTCGAACAGTGCATCGGAGGCCCAGAAAGCCAGATACGCCGAGAAAAACCGCGCTCGCACCCGCCAGAAATAGGCGCTCCAGTCCCGCGGCGTGCTGGCTGGCGTCAACACGGATACGGCGTAGATCACGCAGCCGGCCGTTGTCAGGAACGCCAGGTACTCTGCAAAGGTCATGACGTCATTGCGCGCTTCCCAGAACACCCAATAGGCAACCATAAGGTTCAGCAACAGGGCGAACAGCCAGCCGATATGCTTGCGATCCGCTGTGGCAAAGGACAGCGACGACAGCGTATTGATCACCCGACCCACCATGAGAGCGATCAGGATAGAGAACAGTGTCAGGATGAATTCAAACTGCGTCATAAGCGCGAAACCATTGCCCTGCAGCTACCGGTTGTTCCCGGTGCATACGTCCCGCGTTGGCGATACGATCAGCCGCCAGCGGCGGAACCACAAGCCGACAATGAAGCCGGCGCAAAAAAAAGCCCGCCAGCGGCGGGCTTTGTTCGAGGTCGCGTGCGACCGGGTGCCGCGCTACCAGCCGGTTACCGCGGCCAGTGCAGAACCGATGTCCGCCAGGGAACGCACCGTCTTCACACCGGCATCTTCCAGGGCAGCAAACTTCTCGTCCGCCGTGCCCTTGCCACCGGAGATAATCGCACCCGCGTGCCCCATACGCTTGCCTTTGGGCGCAGTAACGCCGGCGATATAGGACACCACCGGCTTGGACACATTGTCCTTGATAAAGGCGGCGGCCTCCTCTTCGGCGGTACCGCCGATCTCACCAATCATCACGATAGCCTGCGTGGCCGCGTCCTCTTCAAACAGCGCCAGGATATCGATGAAGTTGGAGCCGGGTATAGGGTCGCCGCCGATGCCGACACAGGTAGACTGTCCGAAGCCCGCGTCGGTGGTCTGCTTGACCGCCTCGTAGGTCAGCGTACCGGAACGGGACACAATGCCGACCTTGCCGGGCAGGTGGATACTGCCGGGCATAATGCCGATCTTACACTCGCCCGGGGTAATCACACCGGGGCAGTTGGGCCCGACCAGGCGCACGCCCAGCTCATCACAGCGCACCTTGGCATCCAGCATGTCCAGGGTCGGGATGCCCTCAGTAATGCAGACAATCAGCTTCACGCCGCCATTGGCGGCCTCCAGTATGGAGTCCTTGCAAAACGGTGCCGGCACATAAATCACCGACGCGTCCGCACCGGTCTTGGCAACCGCCTCGGATACGGTGTTGAACACCGGCAGGCCCAGGTGTTCCTGTCCGCCCTTGCCGGGCGTGACACCACCCACCATCTGCGTGCCATAGGCGATAGCCTGCTCAGAGTGAAACGTACCCTGGGAGCCGGTGAAACCCTGGCAGATGACCTTGGTGTTCTTGTCGATCAGGATACTCATGCTGCACCTCCAGCCGCTTCTACTGCTTTCTGGGCGGCGTCAGTGAGCCCCTCGGCAGCGATAATGTTGAAATCACTTTCGGCCAGCAGCTTGCGGCCCAGCTCTGCGTTATTGCCTTCAAGGCGCACCACAACCGGCACCTGCACACCAACTTCCTCCACAGCGCCGATAATGCCCTCGGCAATCAGGTCGCAGCGGACGATGCCACCAAAGATGTTCACCAGTACGGCTTTGACCTTGTCGTCAGACAGGATGATCTTGAACGCCTCGGTCACACGCTCCTTGGTCGCGCCACCGCCTACATCCAGGAAGTTGGCGGGAAAGCCGCCGTGCAGCGCAACGATATCCATGGTGCCCATGGCAAGGCCCGCGCCGTTGACCATGCAACCAATGTTGCCGTCCAAGGCCACGTAATTCAGCTCCCACTGTGCCGCGTGGGCCTCACGGGCGTCCTCCTGGGTGGGGTCGTGCATCTCGCGCAGCCCCGGCTGCCGATACAGGGCATTGCTGTCAACGCCCACCTTGGCATCCAGGCAGTGCAGGTTGCCCGCGTCCGTGATCACCAGCGGGTTTACCTCGATCAGCGCCAGGTCCTTGTCTTCAAACAGCTTGGCCAGGCCCAGGAAGATTTTCACGAATTGTTTGATCTGGTCGCCTTCCAGGCCAAGCTTGAACGCCAGTTCGCGACCCTGGTAGGGCTGGGCGCCCACCAGCGGATCGATCGTAGCCTTGAGAATTTTCTCTGGCGTTTCCTCGGCGACCTTTTCAATCTCCACGCCACCCTCGGTAGACGCCATGAAGACGATGCGGCGGCTGGAGCGATCCACCACCGCACCGAGGTACATTTCCTCGGCAATATCAGTGCAGGCCTCAACCAGGATTTTGCTCACCGGCTGTCCATTTTCATCGGTCTGGTAGGTGACCAGGTTTTTGCCCAGCCACTGCTCGGCAAAGGCACGTACATCGTCGGTAGAGCTGACCAGCTTGACGCCGCCGGCCTTGCCCCGTCCACCGGCGTGCACCTGGGCTTTAACCACCCACATATCGCCGCCGATCTCGTCGGCGGCCTTGACCGCTGCCTCTGGCGTGTCCACCGCATAACCGGTTGACACGGGAAGGCCGTACTCCGCAAACAACTGTTTGCCCTGATACTCGTGAAGGTTCATCGTTTATCGATCCATTCTTGTATGACTGTCAAAAAGTGAAGGGTGCGAGGTGTGACGATTGCCGCGCGGCACCGCCGCGCTTCGCCCTCAGAATTATTATGGTGGGAGGCGCGTCACCTTCTGGATGACGCACTGCAAAACGGCGCTCATTCTGTATGAAATAAGCGCCGCCTTCAACTGACATACCGGGCCTGCCGGGCAAACACCCGCATCTTCCGAACGCTTATTTCCGGCGCCGGTTGGCAATGTGGATAGCGTGCCCGTGCACGGCCAGGGCCGCCTCGTGCACGGCCTCGGACAGGGTCGGGTGACCAAACACCGTGAGCCCGATGTCTTCCGCGCTGGACCCGAACTCCATGGCAATCACGACCTGCTGTACCAGGTCCGCTGCAGACGGGCCGATTACATGGCAACCCAGAATGCGATCCGTGTTTTCGTCCGCCAGCATCTTCACCATGCCCTGCGTGTCGTTCGCGGCCATGGCCCTGCCACTGGCCGCGAAGGGGAATACGCCACTCTTATAGGCGATACCGTCAGCCTTCAACTCCTGCTCGGTCTTGCCCACGGAAGCGATTTCAGGGTGGGTGTAGATCACGTTGGGGATGGTGTCGTAGTTCATCTGCGCGTGCTTTCCGGCAATGCGCTCCGCTACCATCACGCCCTCCTCGGAGCCCTTGTGCGCCAGCATGGGGCCGCGCACGATATCACCCACCGCGTAAATGCGAGGCGACTCGGTTTCACAGAATTCATTGACGAAGATAAAACCGCGTTCGTCCATGCTGACGCCGCAGTCGCCGCCCAGCACGTTTTCCGTTTGCGGACGCCGTCCCACGCACACAATCAGCTTGTCGAACTTCTCCGTATGCTCCCCGTCCTGGGTGGTATAAGTCACTTCTACCTTTTTGCGCTTGACTTCGGTTCCAGTCACCCGGCAGCCCATGCGGATATCGAGGCCCTGCTTGCGGAAGATCTTTTCCGCTTCCTTCGCAATCTGGTGGTCCATAATCGGCAGAAACTCTTCCAGAGCCTCCAGCATGATCACTTCTGAACCACAGCGTGCCCAGACGCTGCCCAACTCCAGTCCGATCACGCCTGAGCCAATCACACCGAGACGCTTGGGCGCCTCGGTAAACTGCAGGGCACCGGTGGAGTCGACGATGTACTCGTGGTCGCAGGGTGCCGGGGGGATTTCAATGGGCAGCGAGCCGGTGGCAATGATAATGTTATCGGCATCGATCATCTCTACTTCGCCGTCGGGCCGGGTCAACTCAACCTGGTGTCCCGCGAGAATCTTGCCGGTACCCGCAATGGACGTAACGCCGTTGGATTTGAACAATCCGGCAATCCCGCCGGTCAGGGTGGAGACGATTTTCTGTTTGCGGGCCTGCATACCCTCTATATCCAGCGTGGCGCCGGATACCTTGATGCCGTGAACATCCAGCCCGTGCAGTGCATCGTGGTAGCGTTGGGAACTGTCCAACAGTGCCTTGGAGGGAATGCAGCCCACATTCAGGCAGGTGCCGCCAAGCTGCGCGCTGCCGTCGGGGTTGGTGTCTTTCTCGATGCACGCGGTCTTCAGGCCCAACTGGGCCGCGCGGATCGCAGCCACATAGCCCGCGGGCCCGGAACCAATTACAACAACATCGTACTTCTCAGACATGCTCGTTACCTATTGAATAGTCAGTGAGCGAGGCGCAGGCCTCGCTGGGGTGCGCGCGGCGCAGCCCCTAGAGTTGCAACAGGATCCGCGCGGGATCCTCCAGCAGTTCCTTGATTGCAACCAGGAACTGCACCGCATCTTTACCGTCAATCAGCCGATGGTCGTAGGACAGCGCCAGGTACATCATGGGCAGCACCACCACCTCGCCATCAACCGCCATGGGGCGCTCCTGAATCTTGTGCATACCGAGAATGCCGGTTTGCGGCGGATTCAGGATAGGCGTGGACATCAGTGAGCCAAACACGCCGCCGTTGGTAATGGTGAAGGTGCCGCCGGTCATCTCTTCGATGCTGAGTTTGCCGTCCCGGGCGCGAATACCGTAGTCACGGATCTTCGCCTCCACATCGGCGATGCTCATGAAGTCGGCATCCCGCAGCACCGGCACCACCAGGCCATTCTCTGTGGACACTGCCACGCCGATATCCTGGTACCCGTGATAGACAATATCGTCGCCATCAACCGAGGCGTTCACCGCCGGGAAACGCTTGAGGGCTTCGCAGGCGGCTTTCACGAAAAATCCCATGAAGCCCAGGCGCGTCCCGTTGTGGGTCTTCTCAAACTGGTCCTTGTACTTGCTGCGCAGCGCCATCACCGGGGCCATATTGACCTCGTTGAACGTGGTGAGCATGGCGGTGTCCTGGGACACGTTCAACAGGCGTTCGGCGATGCGTTTGCGCATCCGCGTCATTGGCACGCGCCGCTCTACCCGTTCGCTGGTTGGACCATCGCCCGAGGGCAGCTCCGCCGGCGGGGCTGCCGGTGCAGGCGCCGGTGCCGGTTCGGGAGCCGGTTCGGGAGCCGGCTGCTTGAGAAATGCCACCACGTCCTCTTTGGTGACCCGACCGTTCTTGCCGCTACCGGGAACGCTGGCCAGGTCTATGTTGTTTTCCTCGGCCAGCCTGCGTGCGGCGGGGCCCGCCTGCTCTGCCGCGTCGCTGTCGTCCGTTGCCGCGGGCGCGGGTGACTGCGCCGGTGCAGGCTCGGCAGCAGGCGCCGGTGCGGGGGCTGCCGCAGCATCGGCGCTGCCTTCCTCCAGCCGGGCCAGCAGTTCATTACTGAGCACGGTATCGCCCTCGCCCTTGAGAACTTCCAGCAAGGTGCCGTCTACCGGCGCAACAACCTCCATGACCACCTTGTCGGTCTCGATTTCGACAATCAACTCATCGCGGCTTACCGCCTCTCCCGGTTGCTTGTGCCAGGTTGCCACTTCACCGTCCGCCACCGATTCCGGAAACGCCGGCGCTTTTATTTCAATTGCCATTCTTCTGTTCCTGTTCTGCCAGGGCCTCGTTGATAAATGCCTCCTGCTGCTGCAGGTGAAGCGCCATATACCCTGCAGCGGGCGCCGCAGAGGCATCCCGACCGATATAGCGCAAATAGATTTCAGGTTTGTGCTTCAGCAACACGCGTCGCATGTGATGCTGGCTGGAGTACCAGGCGCCCTGGTTCATGGGCTCCTCCTGGCACCAGGCCGCATCCGTGATGTTGGGATAGCGGGCCAGGACCTCGTCGAGTTCCACTTCCGGGAACGGATAGAGCGTCTCCAGCCGCACCAGCGCGATGTCGTTGATCTCGCGCTCCCGGCGCGCCTCGCGCAGGTCGTAGTACACCTTGCCGGAGCACAGTATCACCCGGTGTACTGCGGCGGGATCGATGTCGTCCGTCTCATCCAGCACCGCCTGGAAACTGCCCTGGGCGAGATCCTCCAACGAGGAGGTCGCGTACTTGTGTCGCAGCAGGCTCTTCGGCGACATCACCACCAGCGGACGCCGCAGGGGCCTGATGGCCTGGCGCCGCAGCAGGTGGAATATCTGGGCCGGCGTTGTCGGCACGCAGACCTGAATATTGTGCTCGGCGCACATCTGCAGGAACCGCTCCAGTCGCGCGGAACTGTGTTCCGGGCCCTGCCCTTCGTAACCGTGGGGCAGCAACAGGGTCAGACCGCAGAGCCGGCCCCACTTGTGCTCACCACTGGTAATGAACTGGTCGATCACCACCTGGGCGCCGTTGGCAAAATCACCGAACTGGGCTTCCCAGATCACCAGGCCCCTGGGTGAGGTCGTGGAGTAGCCGTACTCAAAGGCCAGTACCGCCTCTTCCGACAGCAGCGAATCGTAGATATCGAAAACGGCCTGATTGTCACTGACGTGCTGCAGGGGGATATAGTTGCTGCCATCTTTCTGGTTGTGCAGTACCGCATGGCGGTGGCTGAAGGTTCCTCGCCCCACGTCCTGCCCGGTGAGTCGCACCGGGTAGCCTGCTTCAAGCAATGAGGCGTAGGCCAGCGTCTCGGCAAAGCCCCAGTTGGCCGCCAGCGCGCCGCCTGCCATCTTGCGACGATCCTCCAGGATCTTTTTCACCTGCCGGTTCAGCGGCACGCCCTCCGGCGCCTGGTTTATCTTCGCCGCCAGCGCCTGCATGTGGTTGAGCTCCATGGTGGTGTCGCTGGGTATATTCCAGGCGTGCCCCAGGTAAGGCGTCCAGTCGACAAACAGTTCCTTGTTGGGCTCGGACACCAGGCTGCTCACCAAAGGCTCATCGCGATCCAGGGATTCGCGGAACCGGTCCACCAGGTTCTTGTCCTCTTCAGCGGTGATGACGCCCTGCTCTATCAGGCGCTGGGCATACTGGTCGCGGGTGGTGGGATGCTTTTTGATAGCCGCATACATCAGCGGCTGGGTAATGGAAGGGTCATCTGCCTCGTTGTGGCCACGGCGCCGGTAGCAGACCAGGTCCACCACCACATCCTTCTTGAACTCGTTGCGATAATCCACCGCCAACTGGGTGACGAACAATACGGCTTCAGGATCGTCCGCGTTCACGTGGAAGATCGGCGCCTGCACCATCTTGGCCACGTCGGTGCAGTACTCGGTGGAGCGCGCGTCGGCCTGCCGACTGGTGGTGAAACCCACCTGGTTGTTGAGCACGATATGAATGGTGCCACCGGTGCGATAGCCCCGGGTCTGGGACATCTGGAAGGTTTCCATGACCACGCCCTGGCCGGCGAAGGCGGCATCACCATGCAGCACAATGGGCACTACCGTACTGCCCTCAGGATCCAGCCGGCGATCCTGACGGGCACGCACGGATCCCTCGACCACCGGCGCGACAATCTCCAGGTGCGACGGGTTGAAGGCCAGCGCCAGGTGGCATTCACCGCCCGGGGTCATCACGTTGGAGGAGAAGCCCTGGTGGTATTTAACGTCACCGGAGGTATCCACGATCGCCTTGCCCTCAAATTCGGCGAACAGGTCCCTGGGATTCTTCCCCAGCACATTGATGAGGACGTTGAGGCGGCCACGGTGGGCCATGCCGATCACAATTTCCTTGGCGCCGTAACTGCCCGAGCGCTGCACCATTTCATAGAGCATGGGGATCAGGCTTTCGCCCCCTTCCAGGCCGAAGCGCTTGGTGCCCGGGTACTTGGAGCCCAGGGATTTTTCCAGGCCCTCCGCCTTGATCAGGCGGCGCAGCAGAGTCTTCTGTATCTCGCTGCCAAAATCCGGTGCCGAGCGGACGCTCTCCATGCGCTGCATAATCCAGTGGCGCTCTTCAGAGTTGACGATGTGCATGAATTCGGCACCCACGTGCTTGCAGTAGGTGCGCTCCATGGCCTCGTAGATCTCGCCCAGCGTGGCGTCGGCCTTGCCGATGTGCAGGCTACCCACCTGGAACACCGTGTCGAAGTCTGCCTGGGACAGCTCGTGAAAGGACAGCTCCAGGTCAGGCACATACTGGCGGGATGCCAGGCCCAGCGGGTCCAGGGACGCCTTCTGGTGCCCGCGCTGGCGGTAGGCGGAAATCAGCTGGATAACGCGAACCTGCTTGCGCTCGTATTCGGTGGCCTGGCTGTCTGCCTGCACCGTTGCCTCGGTGCGCACCCGCATCTTGCTGATCTTGGCGAAGCGCTCGCGGACCGTGGAGTGGGGAATGTCCTGGTGGGTGTTGCCATCCACCCGCGGCAGCGTATCGAAGTACCCCCGCCACTCTTCCGGCACCGCATTCGGGTCCATCAGGTAAGCTTCGTACAGATGCTCAACGTAGGTGGCGTTGCCGCCGGAGATATGCGAACTCCGCCAGAGGAGTTCCATCGGGCTGTCTTGCATGGGCGTGGCGATTCCCTATATCGGCAGAAAATCAAGCGCGCACATTGTCGCACACAAGATTGCCAAACCCCAGCGTTTACGGCGCCTGCATGGGCGTTTTGGGGATGACATACGCAACCCTCGAAGCGGAAACACTGCGACGCTCACTGGCGCAAAAAAAAGGGGCGATAGTCGCCCCTTTTTCTAGACAGCCGCCTCGGCCTGCGCCGGGACGCGAACACGCGTCGTCAGGTGGCGCGCTGCAGCAGCATGGTACGAATATGGCCGATGGCACGGGTCGGGTTGAGGCCCTTGGGACACACATTCACACAGTTCTGGATGTTGTGGCAGCGGAAGACGCTGAACGGGTCATCCAGTTCCGCCAGACGCTCCTCAGTGGCTGTGTCACGGGAATCTGCCAGGAACCTGTAGGCCTGCAGCAGGCCCGCCGGCCCGATAAAGCGATCCGGGTTCCACCAGAATGAAGGACAGCTCGTGGAGCAACAGGCGCACAGTATGCACTCGTACAAGCCGTCCAGCTTGGCGCGCTCTTCGGGGGTCTGCAGCCGCTCAATGGCAGGCGCAGGGGTGTCGTTCTGCAGGAACGGCTTGATCTTTTCGTACTGCTTGTAAAACAGGCTCATATCGACCACGAGGTCGCGCACCACCGGCAGCCCGGGCAGCGGTCGCAGTACCAGCTTGTTGTTCTTTACTGCCTCGGAGAGCGGCGTGATGCAGGCGAGGCCGTTCTTGCCGTTGATGTTCATGCCGTCCGATCCGCACACCCCTTCCCGGCAGGAGCGCCGGTAAGTGATAGAGGGATCCTGCGCCTTCAGCATTTCCAGTACGTCCAGCACCATCATGTCCTTATCACCGGTATCGATCTGGACGTCCTGCATGAAAGGCTCGCTGTCCGTTTCCGGGTTGTAGCGATATAGACTGACTTGCAACATGTCTGACGTTCCTCTCTATCAGTAGGTGCGGATTTTCGGCTCGAAGCC
>JAZBPS010000039.1:0-15445 GCA_036353375.1 Halieaceae bacterium
CACAACCACCGGCACGGGTGTTGCACGTCTTTTGTACACCCCGCGCACGCACGTTAACCGGCCGCTACACGGTAGCGACTCGTCGCATGTCACTGCCAGGCACTACTACATAGGTGGCGCGCGAAACAAGAGAGACACAAGTACTTGTGACCTGATACCTTGCTGTTCAGCAAAGCGGGTTCGCAAGCGGTATGGACCTGACTATCTGGCGGGCACCCGGACGTGTCGGCCAGCGACTACCAGGAGGCCTTGTCGAATATGACGTATTGTCTGGCAATCGCAGCAAAAGACGGGTTGGTTTTCTGCTCCGACTCCCGCACCAATGCGGGCCCCGACGTGCTATCCACCTATTCGAAAATGCACATCTACGATCCCGGTCCGGACCGCATGATCACCCTGCTGAGTGCGGGCAACCTGGCGACCACACAGGCCATCATCGCGCAAATCGAGAGCGACGTTGAAGATGGTGAGGAGGAATCGCTTGCCACCTGCCGCAAGATGATTGACGTGGCAAATTATGTCAGCCGGGTGAGTCGCGAGCAGCAGGCGAGGGCCAGCGACTCCACGGGAGACGCGGACGTGGACACCTCGGTATCGATTATCGTCGGGGGTCAGATCGCCGGCTCCAAGCCAAGCATCTATATGATTTACGCCGCAGGCAACTTCATTTCTATCTCCGATGAGACTCGTTACCTGCAAATTGGGGAAAGCAAATACGGCAAGCCGATACTAGACCGCATACTTCGGGCCGACACCAGCCTGGAGGATGCTGCCCGCTGTGCGCTGGTATCCATGGATTCGACCATGCGCGCCAACGCGACCGTGGGGCCGCCGGTAGAGGTGCTCGTCTATGAAAACGACACCTTCGAGTCAGACCACTACATCAAGCTGACCGAGGAAGACTCCTACCTGACGACCCTGAGGCGGGCCTGGGGCGAGGCCATCAAGGCCGCTTTCTCAGACCTGCCACAGTTTGAGTGGGAGCGTCGCAGCGCGTCGCTGCACGCCGTGGGTGATGAGTCGCCGCTGAAAGAAGACCGGCTGACCTAGCAGGCGCTCAGGCGGCCGCCGTATTGTCCCGATAAGCCGTTATCGCGTCGGCGACGAACTGTAGTTTCTGAATCACCGTCTCGGTGAGGATAAAGGGATAGGGATCTCGCTGCCCGAGGCTGCGGCTGAGCTCGTTCAGGGGTACCGCGAAGCGCGCCCAGGTTTGCAGCTTGTCGCGGGTATCCTTGCCGGGTTCGTCAACAAAGCCGTAGCTCACGGCGGTTTCCAGCGTGTCTTCAATATGCAGCAGGTGGGCGAAACACTCCGCCCAGTCTTCCAGCGGATGGGAGCTGGCGTAGCGGCTTATGTATAGCGCCTGCCAGTTTTCGGGCGGGCCTGCTTCGTAGTATCGCGAGAGTGCCGCGCCGTAGTCGGCGAAGGGGTCGCCAAAGCGTGCCCGGAATGCGTCCACGTTGCCGATCAGTGCGGGATAGAAGAAGTGTCCCGCCTCATGCCGCAGGTGACCCAGCACAGTGCGGTAGCGCTCCCCCATCATTTCACGCTGCTTGACCAGTTCCAGCTCGTCCGCCTCCAGCACGTTAACGGTAATCACGCCGTCCTTGTGGCCGGTGGCGACAAAGTGCTCCTGCACTTCGGGGTGACTGCGCCGGTCTTCCAGAAAGTCGAACCGCATGCCGGTGTTCACGTTCAGGCCCAGCTTGCTGACGCCCGCAATCATGCGCCGCTTGGCTGCTTCAAGACGCTTCCAGCGCAGCAGGTTCTCGCTGCGGTTGATCATGGGGATGGTGCGATTCAGGCGGCAGCCACTGCACAGGCTGTTCTCGTCGTAGCGATCTACCACGCCGTTGCAGGCGTTGTACTCGCGTCGATTGGCACAGGGGCGATAGGTTCTGCCGTTTACGTCAACCCAGTCTTCCCCATTGCGATCCAGCGACAGCATGGTGTTCGTCAGGGGTTCAAAGGCCGTGTCCCGTCCGCAGGCACCGCACCGGGTGTTTTCGCAAAAGAGCGGTTGGCCGCACTGGCACTGGTAGGGAATCAACGCTGCTCCGGGGTAAACCAGGTTTCCTGGATGGCTGTATGAATTCGCTGGATGCCTTTCTGGATATCGTCCAGAAACAGGTGCAGTGCCTCATTGTCCAGTTCGTCGCAGCGGGTTCTGCCCAGCTTGCGCTTCACCGAGCGCACGGCCTTCAGCGCCGCTTCGCCCCGGGGCAGGTAGCTGACGCTGTCTTCCAGTTGCAAAAGGCAGTGCATGACGGCGCGAGGGAACAGTTTGTTGCGTAACAGGAATTCCTGTACATCGCCGGATCGCACATTGTGCCTGACGTTGAGCCTGTACATCTGATAGGCGCTGAGCGACTGCAGCACGCTAACCCACATGACGCTTTGATACATGTCCAGGTCTTCCGTCGAGTTTCCCAGACCAGCAGACGCGACATCAATGATGCGTGTGGTCATGTCCGCACGCTCAAGACAGCGCCCCAGCTTGATAAAGTGGTAGGCCTCGTCCTGGCTCATGCTGCCGGAGAGCATGCCCGCGATCTGTTGGCAGGCGTGAATAGTGTTGTTGAGCACGGTGTGCCGCGAGGCTCTGGGCAGGCCCTTGTTGGCCCGGCGCGCCACGCTGAGGTAGAGGCTGTTGACGCGCTCCCAGGTCTCGCTGGGGAGTACTTCCCTGCTGGTGCGCATGTTCTCCCTGGCGAAGGTCAGTGACGACAGTATCGATGAAGGGTTGTCGCGGTCTGCAAACACGTGGCCGAGAATTTTCCTTTCGGAGGCTGTGCCCGAGCGGCGGGTGAACTCCTCGCGGGAGCTGAGCACATCCAGCAGCAGTTCCCACTCGGGTTGCAGGGCCTTGGGCAGGTCGAGGATGACGTTGTGCCGCACCAGGATCAGTCGCGCAGTGTCTTCAGCGCGCTCCAGGTAGCGCGCCAACCAGTAGGCTCGCTCGGCAACTCTAGATAGCATCAGGCAAACTCCGTATCCACGATCCAGGTGTCCTTGCTGCCGCCACCCTGTGAGGAGTTCACCACCAGTGAGCCCTTGCGCAGGGCCACACGCGTCAGGCCGCCCGCAGTCACGTAGTGCTTCTTGCCCTGCAGGATAAAAGGCCGCAGGTCCAGGTGCCGCGGCTGTATGCTGTTGCCGCAGAGTGTGGGTGCGGTGGACAGCGAAAGTGCGGGCTGCGCCATGTAGTTGCGCGGGTTTTTCTTGATCAGCGCAGCAAACTGCTCCCGTTGCTTCCGGGTCGAGGCGGGACCTATCAACATGCCGTAGCCACCGGACTCGTTGGCGGGCTTCACCACCATGTTCTCCAGATTGTCGAGGACGTGCTGGCAGTGGGTTTTATTTACGCACAGGTACGAAGGAACATTGGGAATCAGGGGCTGCTCGCCCAGGTAGTATTTGATGATATCGGGTACGTAGGTGTACAGGACCTTGTCATCGGCGACGCCGGCGCCTGGGGCATTGGCGATCCCGACATTGCCCTTGCGCCAGGCCCTGAACAGGCCGGCAGTGCCAAGCACTGAATTCGGACGAAAGACTTCCGGATCCAGGAAGTCATCGTTGATCCGGCGATAAATCACGTCCACCCGTTCCAGGCCGCGAATGGTGCGCATGTAGACCTTGTCGTCCTCAACCACCAGGTCTGACCCTTCCACCAGCTCCGCGCCCATGCGCTGGGCGAGGTAGGCGTGTTCAAAATACGCCGAGTTGAAGATGCCCGGTGTCATCACGGCGATCTCGGGCTGGTCGCCAGAGCGCGGCGACAGGGACGCCAGGGTCTCAAACAGCTGTGAGGGATAGTTGTCTACCGGCTGGATGAAATGCTTCTCGAAAAGCTGCGGCAGTACCCGCTTGGAGACCGCACGGTTTTCCAGCATGTAGGACACACCTGAGGGTACCCGCAGGTTGTCCTCCAGCACGTACATGGTGCCGTCGCCGTCCCTGACCAGATCAGAGCCGCAGATGTGTGACCAGACGCCGTGGGGCGGCCTGGCACCGATACACTGCTTGAGAAACTCCGGTGAACTCTCTATCAGCTCCCTGGGCAGGACCTTGTCCTTGAGAATCTTCTGGTCGTTGTAGATGTCGTTGATAAAGAGGTTGAGGGCGATCTGGCGCTGGATCAGGCCGCGTTCCAGCCCCTGCCATTCCTTCAACGCAATAATGCGGGGCAGGATGTCCATGGGCCAGGCCCGGTCGATGTTCTCTCCATCGCTGTAAACCGTGAAGCTGATTCCCATTTCCTGTATCGCCACATCGGCGGCCTGCTGGCGGGACAGCAGGTGCTTGATGGACATCTTGCGCGTATAGGAAACCAGGCCCCGCGCGGCCGCGCGAGCATTGCCGGGGGAGCTGATGATTTCGTCGTAGAACGCGCCGGGGTCGTAGCTGGCCCAGTCGATGCCGGGGCGGGCGCGCCGGTAGGGGGTGGGAGCTGTAATTGCCGGGCGCTTTTTTGCCTCAGCCACGGATTCTGTATCCTTGGGTGTTGGTCACCGTGAAACAGTAACACATGGCGCCATGACACGCATGTGAGTGTCGGCCGTCTCGCGGCGTCGCAGTGTTTGCCGTTGACACTCTCGCCGCGCCTGCCTAGGCTCGGTGAAGCCTCAGCGATATGAAGGCACGAGTCAGCACGCCCCGCGCGTGCCCCCAATAAACTTGCGGAACATCGCCTTCATGCACTGGATTCCCAACCTACCTACCAGCGCCAGCCCGCGGCCCGTGGTGGCAGCCTGGCCAGCGTTATCGCGCTGCGCTGCGGCCGCGGTGATGCTCTTGATGGTGGCGTCTCTGGCGTCTGCACCGGCTGTTGCACAGACCCAGGCAGGCGCAGCATCGGCTGCCGCGCCAGAGCCCGAGGCGCCGCCCCTGGGTGGGGGTGGCAGGCCGGTGGGTGCGGATTATTCCCGCAGCCCCGTTTACGGTGCCCGTGGCATGGCGGCCACGGCGCAGCCGCTGGCTTCACAGGTCGCGGTGGACGTACTCAAGCAGGGCGGGTCCCCAGTCGATGCCGCGATTGCCGCCAACGCGGCGCTGGGCCTGATGGAGCCTACCGGTAACGGCATCGGGGGTGATCTGTTCGCCATAGTCTGGGACCCGGCCTCCGGCATGCTGTACGGGTATAACGGTTCCGGCCGTTCACCCCGGGGGCGCACCCGGGAGGCGTTGCTGGACGAGATCGCCAGGCTCAAAAGTGAGGGCAAGCTGGACGAGGATGCGCAGGGTATCCCTGCACTTGGAAGCCTGCCTGTGACCGTACCCGGTACGGTTGATGCCTGGTTTGCGCTGCACGAACAGTTCGGCAGGCTGCCGATGTCCAGGGTGCTCGCGCCCGCGGTGGATTACGCCCGTGAGGGCTTCCCGGTGTCACCTGTGATCGCCAGCGGCTTCGCGGCTAATTTGCGGGCATTTAACCGCAGCGCAGCGCTTATCGAGGAGTTCGATAACGCGCAGGCGATCTGGTTCAAGGGAGGGCGCGCGCCCGCGGTGGGCGAAATCTTCCGCAACCCGGCCCTGGGCGACACGCTGGAACGCATCGGCGAAGAGGGCAGGGATGTGTTCTACCGGGGCGAACTGGCGCAAATCATGGCGGCCTATTTTCAGCGGCTTGGTGCGGACCTCGCGCTGGAAGACTTTGCAGGGCACCGGGGCGAGTGGGTTACGCCCGGCACCGTGAACTACCGCGGTTACGATATTTACGAGTTGCCGCCCAATGGCCAGGGTTACGCGGCGCTGCAGATGCTCAACATGCTGAAGCACGTGGACTTCCGCAAGCTGCCCAGGTCCTCCGCCGAGGTATTCCACTATATGGTGGAGGCGAAGCGGTTGGCCTTTGAGGATATTGCCGCATACTACGCGGACCCTGATTTTTCCCAGATTCCCATGCAGGGGCTCTTGTCCGAGGAATACGGGCGCCGGCGGTTTGAGGAGATCGATCCGAAGCGCGCCAACCCCGATGTGGGCCCCGGCGAGCCACTGCTGGAGGGCGAGGGTGACACCACCTACCTGACCGTGGCCGATGCGTCGGGCATGATGGTATCGCTGATCCAGTCCAACTACCGGGGCATGGGGTCGGGGCTCGCTCCCGACGGACTGGGTTTTATGTTCCAGGATCGTGGCGAGCTCTTCTCTTTGGATCCGTCACACCCCAATGCCTACGCGCCGGGCAAGCGGCCTTTTCACACGATTATCCCGGCCTTTGTGATGAAGGACGGCAAACCGTATATGAGCTTTGGCCTGATGGGCGGCGGTATGCAGCCCCAGGGACATGTACAGGTGCTGATTAACCACATCGATTACGGCATGAACGTTCAGCAGGCGGGTGACGCGGCCCGGTTCATGCACGACGGAGGGCGCCAGCCCACCGGCGTGCACAAGGATCCCGTTGGCACCCTGTACCTTGAGCCCGGTGTGCCGGAGCTCACCCGCGAGCGGCTTCGCGCGTTGGGCCACAAGATTGTGGTCGACGGCGACGGTTGGCGTTTCGGCGGCTACCAGGCGATTATCCGTCAGGGCGATACCTACATCGGCGCGACCGAGATGCGCAAGGACGGCACCGTGGTGGCCTACTGAGCTGGCCGCCTAGACCAGTCGCAGCACCTGCAGGATTTTCAGCCCGCCCAGGGCCAGGGTTATAAGTACCACGGCCACGCCGGCCACGTTGCTGGCAACGCCGTTTACATGCTCTTGCAACCGATCTCTGCGGTTCATCACCAGCAACAGGAAAATCGCACATAGCGGCAGCAAAAAGCCGTTGGCGGCCTGGGCGAACAGGATAGCGGTCAGGGGTTTGGTCCCGGCGGCGGCAAAGCCCGTGCCGCATAGCAGAACGATAAGCCAGGTCAGGCGAAAGCGCGTGGCCTTCAGGTCCGTGGACCATCCCAACACCCCGCAGACGGCGTAGGCTGCTGCCAACGGGGCTGTAACGGCGCTGCTCAAACCGGCGGCGAAAAGACCGGCGGCAAAAAAGTACCTTGCAGCGGGGCCGAGCAGAGGCTCCAGCTGCCGCGCCATACTGGCCGCAGAGAACGCGTGGTCACCATTGAAAAACGCGGCAGCGGCTGTGCTCATGACCGCGATGGTGATGAGCCCTCCCAGACCCACGGAAAGGCCGATATCGGCGCGCGCCGCGCCCAGGGCCTGTGATGTCTCCAGCTGCGCCGGCCATCGCTCCTGAACGGCGCTTGCATGCAGGAACAGGTTGTAGGGGACCACCGTGGTGCCGACCAGGGCGACCACAGTCAGCATGGAGCCCGCGGGCAGGCCTGGCAGCAGCGCGCCGCGCAGCATTTCCCCGGGGTCTGGGCCCACCTGTACCAGCGTGGCCAGAAATACGATGCTCATGATCAACACCAGCGCGATCAGCAGTTTCTCGATCGCGGCGTAGGTGCCGGATGCCAGCAGTGCGCCTGAAAGTGTGCCCACCAGCAGTGACGAGACGCTGATGGGCCAGTTGAGGATGCTTTCAAGACCCAGCGCGGCGCCGATAATGTTGCCTGCTTCATAGGCGGCGTTGCCGAAGCCGATGGCGGCGACCACCAGTGCGGTGGCAACCCCGCCCAGCCAACTGCGTGAGAACACATCGCGCAGCGCCTCGGCCAGGCCCTGCCGGGTCACCAGCCCGAGCCTTGTCGCCATTTCCTGCAGCACCATCGTCGCCAGGATTGAAAACAGCAGTGCCCACAACAGGGCGAAGCCATAGGACGCGCCCGCTATACTGGCGGTAGTAACGGTGCCCGGCCCGATAAAGGCGGCGGTCACCAGAATACCGGGACCCAGGGATTTAGCGGGGTTAGGCATGAAACTGACTCATATAGCGCTGCATGTGCCGGATGCGCCGGCGTGCGCGAAATGGTACGCGGATTACTGCGGTATGGTCGAAGTCCGCCGCCACGGTGTCAAGGAAAAGCCCGTCATCTGGCTGGCATACCCGGAAAGCCGCGCGGTCTTTGTGATGGTGCTCATCCACGGAGGCCCCGCTGCGTCGGCCGCGGAGGGAGACTTCTCCCATCTCGGGTTTTCTGTCGAAAGCCGGGAAGATGTGGATGCACTGGCGCAGCGAGCACGTGAGGCCGGTTGCCTGCTGTGGGAGCCCAGGGATGAACCCTTTCCCGTGGGCTACTACTGTGGCGTGCTGGATCCTGCGGGAAACCAGGTCGAGTTCAGTTACGGCCAGCCCCTTGGCTAGTCTCATGCGACCGCGGCTGATTGATTTACAGGACATCGCGCCTCAAAATACCGGTTTTACCGATGGATCCCACCATGGCCGACACAGCGCCGAATTCCCCCGCTGAAGCCAGCCCCACGCCGCAACAGGCTGCCATGAAGGCGGAGCTGGAGCGGCTGTCGGGCGAGGTTGAAGCGCAGCTTTCCCAGGGCGACCGCGCCGCCGCACGCGCTGCCTGTGACGCCATGTTGAACCTGAACGGGGCCTACAACCCTGCCCACATGCTGATGGCCCGCGTGATGATGCCGGGGGAAAACTACGCCGCCATATTGACGCGCTTGCACCGCGAGCGTCGCCCCAGGGGTTACGCGGAGATCGGCGTTGCCACCGGCGCCTCCATGGCGCTGGCGGGCGCGGAAACGCACTGTGTGGGTATAGACCCCAACCCGCGCGTGACGGCAAGCATTGCCGGACGCGCGCGGCTCTACCCGGTGACCAGCGATGACTTCTTCGCCCGTTACGATCTTTCAGAAGAGCTGGACAGGGCGCCCCTGGACCTGGCTTTTATCGACGGCTTGCATCTTTTTGAGCAGGCGCTCAGGGATTTCATCAACCTCGAGAAGTACGCCCATCAGGGTACGGTGGTGATGATTCATGACTGCTTCCCCCCCACAGAACTGAGTGCCGCACGGGACCGGGTGATGGCGTACTGGGCGGGTGATGTATGGCGCATGATTCCGCTGCTGATCAAGTACCGGCCTGACCTCGACGTCAATGTCATTCCCGCCATGCCCTCAGGCCTGGGGCTGGTAACCGGTCTGGATCCTGACTCCCGGGTGCTGGAGGATCGCTTCGACGAGCTGGTGGCGGAGTATATGGCGATGCCGTACTCGGTTCTGGAGCAGCGCCGCGAGGAACTTCTCAGTCCCATTGCCAACAGCTGGGACGCGATTGCGGAACGCCTGCCGGTAGCCGCCTAGGCCGGTTCCCGCGGCGGCCAGCTCACGTCAAAGTTCTCATAGCGCAGCGTCAGGTTCGGGTTGTAGAAAGGATCCCGATCCAGCTGGCTGCCCCATTTCTGGCGCATGAAGTCCCGTTCGCGCTCAAAGCGCGCCCGGCGTTCACCGGTCTCGTAGCCGCGACTGAATGACTCGAAGTGGTAGAGCTGGGCATAGGGTGTCCACAGGTTGCGATAGCCTGCCTCACGCAGCTTCAGGCAGAAGTCCACGTCGTTAAAGGCCACCGCCAGGTTATCCGCGTCCATCCCGCCTACCTCCAGGTAGCGCGCGCGGGTCACCGCCAGGCAGGCCGCCGTCACCGCGCTGTAGTTGAGTGACAGTCGCAGGCGCCCCATGTCGCCGTTGGCGTGCTTGTAGGCACCGCGGAAGGCATGGCCCGCGACTTTGTCCGGTCCAATACCCAACACCACGCCACCGTGCTGTACATAGTCCGTGGCGAAAAACAGCTTGGCGCCGACAGCACCGATATCCGGGCGCAGGGCCTGGCTGACCATTTCTTCCAGCCAGTCGGGATTGATCACCTCCATGTCGTTGTTCATCAATAACAGCACATCAGCCTCGGACTGCCCGGCGGCGAAGTTCATCATGGCGGCAAAGTTGAAAGGGTGGTCATAGCGCAGCACCCGCACCCGTGGGTCCGCCGCTGTCTGTTCCATAAACGCCAGGGCTTCGGGTTCGGTGCTGCCGTTGTCGACGATGGTCAACCGGAAGTCCGGATACTCGGTGCGGGTCAGAACGCTGCGAACGCAGTGCGACAGCATGGCCGCGGTGTCGCGCGTCGGCATGATAATGTCTACCGCAGGCGCGGGTTCCGGCAAGCGGTAGCGAATGCGGTAGGCCATGCCCATCTCGGACAGTTCCACGGAGGCGGACAACTGCTGGCGCGCCACATGGTCCTCCAGTGCCCGGGTACCGGCATCCACGGCGTAACCCTTGTTATCGATATCGGCGGCAGTGGACCCCTCGGCCGCGCGCCAGTGGTACAGGACGCGCGGTATATGCTTTATCTGTTCCGGCGCGAGTGCTGTGGACGCCCGCAGGATCAGGTCGTAATCCTGCGCGCCCTCGTAGCCCTGCCGCAGGCCACCCACCTCCTCCAACAGCTCACGCTCCAGCACCAGGAGATGGCATACGTAGTTGATCGAGCCGAGAAAATCCGGGTTCCAGTCGGGTTTGAAGTGTGGCCTCAGCGGCGTGCCGTCTGTGTCCACGATATCTTCATCGGAGTACAGCAGGCGCAGCGATGGTTCCTGTACCAGTGCCTCTGCCACCCGGTACAGCGCGTCTGGTGCCAGTGTATCGTCATGGTCCATAAAGGCCACATAGTCACCGCGTGCCATGCTGATAGCGTCATTGGTGGCAACGGAAATATGGCCGTTCTCGCTGCGCTCGAGAATATGTATGCGATCGTCTGCGCTGGCCAGCCTGCGCAGCTCGGTGAGGGTCTCGGGGCGGTCGGAGGCGTCGTCGGCGATGCATAGCTCCCAGTGGGGGTAGCTCTGCTGTTGCACCGATTCGACGGCCTCGCGAAGCAAAGCCGGGGGCGTGTTATAGGTGGGCATGACCACAGAGATACGCGGCACATCGTCGCGCCCGGCGAAGTGCGCCGCTTGCTGCGCCAGTTCGCTGTCCGGCAGGATACCGAACCGCTGCCACCAGTGGCGGTACTGGCGCCGTTTGCCAATGCGGGGGAAGTCCTCCACAGACAGCGCCAGCTCTTCCTTCGCATAGTTCCACCACCAGGCCGGGCCGTAAACACGGTAGAACCAGAGCCAGTGCCAGCTGTCTTCCAGCGCCAGCAGCAAGGCATTCATCTGTCGCAGGGTAAAGGCGCGTATGCGCACCCGGCAGTCCAGTCGACTGGGGGCGAGTACCAGGCCCTGCAGCGTATCGGTGAGCTCCAGCGTGCCGAAAAGCTCTCCACCGCTACGCGTCTCGTAGATGGGTGCCGCCATTTCGTGCAGTTCTCCGTCCACCACGGTGTACAGCTTGGGACCCCACAGGACGTCGCCCTCTGTCTGGATGTTGAAATAGACGGTAGTGCCGGTCAGGTGCTGCGGCACCGGGTAGTAGAGGTGACCGCTGTCACCCGTCAGCGCCAGCCAGCCATCAGCGCCGCGCTCGCCATTGGTAACCGCAGAGAGTCCCAGCTGGGTGCGGGTCAGTGATAGCGTCCCCAGTCCGCGCCACAGGGGCCGCAATAGCCGCCTGGCGAGACCGGATAGCAACTGTGTCAGCCCGGGTGCTGCCGTCACCGCGCTGCGCGTTTCCAGCTCGGCCTTGAGCAGGGCGACTTCGCCGGCCAGGCCGCGGCGGTGCGCGCGCTGCTCCACCACCTGGTCGGCCAGTGCGGCTTCCCTGGCGCTTGCCTCCGCCAGGCTGTCCAGCAGCGCCCCGTAATCCTGTGACACGGGCCAGCTCTGCCGGATGTCCACGCCCAGCTCCGTGATAGTCGCCTCACCGAACAGCCCCGCCAGGGGAATCTCCAGCCAGGGGTTGCTGCCCGTACACAGCAATCGATACGTACCTTCGGTAGCCGTCGGAATGATGTTCTGGCTGAGACCTCCCGCCAAACCCTGCTGCTTGCAGAGGTCTATGCTGCGGTCGCCACTGGTCAGGATGAAGCTCTCGATCTCTACAAGACCGGCGCGGTCGGCGGGGCTGTAGCGCAGGTTTTCGATGCCGCTGTTATCCTGGACCTGGAACCGCAGTCGGTTGTCCGTCTGGTTCAGTGACGACCACTGCCGCTGGAGCTTGGCCTCACCGTGCTGCAGGTCCTGGCTGCCCATCCAGTAGAGCCTTACCTCAAAGCGATTGAGGATATGCCTGCGGGTGGCACCAATCGGCATGTCGGCGGTCGGGTCGGGTGATACGCGGAGGATGTACTGGTAAGCCAGTGATTCCTCGCGATCCAGCAACGCGTTGACCAGTGACGCCGGCAGCAACTCCGGTGAGAAATGCGCGAATTCGGTCTGCTGCAGGGCCTTGACGACGGGCTCGACGGCAACAATGCCAAAGCCCATGCCGCGCAGGAAATCACACAGCGAATCGCGTGTGTAAAAGCGAATATGCGTGCTGTCGAGTATGCCCTCGTCGCGGTAGTCGAAATGTCCTTCCAGCAGGTCCAGGATCACACCTGCATAGCCCACGTTCGGTACGGACAACAACAGCTCGCCCCCCGGCTTCAGCAACGCTGCCGCCTGTCGCAGCAGGTTTTCCCTGTCTCTCACATGCTCGAGTACGTCCGCCAGCACAACCCGGTCGTAGCTGCCGCTCTCAAATATCGCCAGCGCGTCGGCCTGCTCCAGGTCCACCTGCTCGAGGCGGCGATAGTGCGGTGACGCCTGGGCAATATGCTCGGCTGACATTTCGATGCCGTCCACGGTGCACCGCTTCTCCCGCGTCAGCCAGGCGCCCAGCTCGCCACTGCCGGTTCCCAGGTCCATGACCACGGAAGCCTCCGGCACCCACTCGGCCAGTCTGGATAGTGAATCCTCGCTGCCGGGTTCTATGACGCGTTGGTACTTGAGGCGGTTGTCAGTCATCGCCCGTTGCCTCGCGCGGATCCAGTCTGGCGATCACCGGGCTGCCCGCGAGCGGCGTGATGTCCTCGCTGGCCTGCACCAGGATCTCATCGCCGCTGCGAATGCGGCCGTCGGGCAGCTCGAAGCGGAAGCCGCAGGAAATATCCGCAGGCATCGCGCCAAGGGTCTGTTCGCAGAGCCCCAGGGCGTTGCCGTCGAGGTCTGCGGTGACGCTGCCGCATGCCTCACCGTTGATATGCAGTGTAAGAACGGCAGCGGGCTTTAGCGGAAAACTGTAGCGGGCCCAGCCCTGCACGCAGTTGTGGGACAGGCCGGTAATTTCGCCCAGGGCCTTGGTGGTCCGGGTCGCGTCCAGATAATCCGCTGGCGCGGGCTGGATAAACTCAATCGCCGCCTGCCGCGCCGACGCCGCAACAGGAAACGGTAACAGGCCAATCAGCGCATCGATAAAAAACTCGGGCCGGGCCATAAGCTTTTCGTAACTGATCAGAAGCGCAGGGGGCCTGCTGCGCTCAAGGAAGTCGAGGATGCGTGTGTTGTCGCCCAACAGTTTGTCCATGGTCCTGAAGCTGGCCACCTGGCCGGAGATGCGTGTTCGCAGGGCACCTGCAAACACGTCGCGGAACACCACCAGGTACAAGGGATTGCGCAACAGCGGGTGTACCTCCTCGACATGGTAAAGCAGGCGCGGGCGCTTGTAGGCCCACACCGGGTATTGCCGATTGTACTCCGCGATCACCGATTGAACCTGCTCTGTAGTGCCTGATTCGATGGCGTGAGACAGGTTTACGTCCTCATACACCGGGCCATCTGAAAGCGCGCCGGTAAATAACCCCAGTCTGTCCAGCGCTCCGGCAAGCGCCGAGGTCCCTCCCCGTGCAGTGCCCAGCACCACCAGCGTTTTCTGCTGCGCCTGTCGCGTATCGTTATCGACCTGGTCGACGAGACCGGGGTTGACCATGTTGGCGGCGACTGTGGAGCCTGTCATCCACGTGCCTGCAATGTGCTGCGAAGCCTGCGCCAGACCCGCTGCAGCGTCCCCGGGGCCGGCTGGTAGGTGAAGGGGCTGTTCATCAGGTCAAAGGGATCACCCGTTACCAGGGCGCGCACCACGTCACCGGGCTTGAGGGGCTCGGACAACGCGACGTCAAAGGCGCAGCGGCCGTCGGCGCTGATACCCATATCGGCCAGGTCGCGCCGATACCGGTCAGCGGTGACCCGCACCACCTCCCGGCCATTGATCTCTATGGCCACGTCGGCAGTTCGACGGTGGGTCATGTACTGGGCCCAGCCGCGAATGCGTCTGGCTTCCACGATATCCAGTCGGCCCCGGCTTTTATTGTTGCGGGTATGGTCCAGGTAGTCTGCCGGGCTTGCCTGCAGGCGGGCAATGGCAGCAGCGGTGTCTGCGCCTTCGCAGCCGCAAAAGCTTGCCAGCGCCTGCACGCTGTACTCGGGGTGTTGCAGCATTTTTTCGTAGGAAAGCATCAGCGCAGGTGCCTGCATGGACTGCAGCAGTGCATTGATTCGACTCTGCTCCTCCAGCGTACTGCGCATGGCTGTCATCAGGTCAGCCTCGCTGGAGAGCTGCGCTCGCAAGGCTGTCGCCAGCGGATCCCTGAATACGGCGATATATCGCACGTTGCCCAGTAGCGGGTGGTAGCGCGCGACGAAGCGACTGAAGCCCGGGCGCTTGAAGCCCCAGAGCCCATTGGCCTTGCGCTTGTCTATGAGTGTCTGTGCGGCGGCGAGGTCGTCAGCCTCTATCGCCAGGGCCAGTTCCAGGTCCTCGTAAACCGGGGGCAGCGCGCCGTACCCCATGTTCACCCCCAGCGCGCTCAGCACGCCGGCAACGGCAGAGGTACCGCCGCGGGCGGCACCCAGTACAACAATACACAGGGGTTGTTGATCGGACAGGAGGGGGGTGTTGATGACCTCCATGCCACGATTTTCCAGACTTTGCAGTTGCTGCTGCCGCTGGCCGGTCGTCACGGTGATCAGCCGGGCTTCCGACCCCAGGCATATACCCACATATCGTCACCGGCGCGATGCTCAATATTCTCGAAGCCCGCCTTGGTCAGGAACTGCACAAGCTCCTGTGGCGTGGAGGATTTGCTGATGTTCGCGGGTCTCTGCAGCGGATGATAGTCCAGCATGTTGGTCATGAAGAAATCCCAGCCAACCGTGGAAAGCAGGTTGTAGTTGTCTACATACAGTCGCCCGCCCGGGCGCAGTACGCGCATCGCTTCGGCGATGTAGTTGAAGCGGTCCCACTCGTCCAGGTGCATGAACACCACGGTGCAATAGACCATATCGAGGCTTTCGCTGGCAAACGGCGCGAGGTCCCAGCCGTTCAGCGCGGTGAATTCGACATTGGGCAGGTCGCCGGTGCGGGCGCGCGCGTGAGCCAGCATGTTTTCCGAAACGTCGGCGCCGGTCCAGCGCTTGCACAACGGCGCCATGCTGCGGGCAGTGCGGCCAACGCCGCAGCCGATCTCAAGCACCTCGTCATCCGGCAGGATACCAACCGTATTGCGCAACTGGCTGACCGTGTATGCGGAGGTCCGCTCAAACTCCGCTTCGTCGGTATAGCCCGCCACCGAAATCTTCGCGTTGTTCTCACTGTCGGATACTGCGTTCCAGGTATCCTTGTAGTTGCCCCGGGGGGTGTCCGCCTTGCCCGCCTCGGG
>JAZBPS010000040.1:0-5734 GCA_036353375.1 Halieaceae bacterium
CCCTTTTCGAAGGGAATGATCACCACCACACTGGGGCAACAGGCATCGGACAAGCAAACGCGCGTCAGGGAGGACGCCCCTATGAAGCATTGGATCACAGCGCTCACCGCACTCACACTCACCCTGGGCGGCGCCCTGCCGGCGTGGGCCGGGAAAGCGGGCAGCCTCGACGAGTGCCTCAAGCTGCGCAAAAGCATCGATACCTTCTCGGAGCTGCGTCGCCAGGGCGGTACTGCGGAAGATATGGACGGCTGGAAGCGGGCCCGGGACGAGGCACAGCAGGCGTTTCGCGACCTGCGCTGCAGGCGCCACGGCAGGAAGGTCCGCTGACCAAAGCGCTGGCGCGCCCGGTGCCACACTGGCAAAATCGCCAGGCGTGTTACGGGAGAGCAGCGCATGGCATCACGTTTTCTGGACAGCAGCGCGCGCGACGCTATCGTCTCGCTGTTCCAACGCAGCTTTTCGGCCTCCGAGGGTGACGAGGAAGGCGCAAACATCGCACGGCTGGTGGCCGAGCTGAGCGATCTCATCGACGACAGCGAGGTGCTTTGCATCGCGGCCGAGGAGCAGGACGCGCTGGCGGCCTGCATTTTCTTCACACGTCTCACCTTTGCAACCCCCGAGAAGGTGTACATGATGGCACCGGTTGCCGTCGACACCACCTTGCAGCGCCAGGGTATCGGCCGGGCGCTCATCCTCGACGGCCTGCAGGCGCTGCGCGACCGCGGTGCCCAGGTGGCGGTAACCTACGGCGATCCGGACTACTACGGCCGCATGGGTTTCGAGCCACTGGCGGAAAGCACGCTGCAGGCACCGGTCGCCATGAGCATGCCCCAGGGCTGGCTGGGGCAATCCCTGTCGGATGCACCCATCCCGGTACTGCCGGACCGGCCCCGCTGCGTGGAGCCTTTTACAGACCCGATCTACTGGTAGCGCGGCGACCGTTGTCGCGGCAGCGGCGCTGCTGTAGCGTTATCGCCCCTGTCATCACCTGTTGTGGAGCCCTTGTTGAGCAGCATCGTCTGGCTGGCGTCGTATCCCAAATCGGGGAACACCTGGATGCGGGCGTTCCTGCGCAATTACCTGAGCGACGAGCCGGAACCCGTGGACCTGAACACCCAGGACCCGCGCTTTGCCAACGAGAACAAGCCGCGCTGGTACCAGGGCTTTTCTGACCTGCCGCTGGAGAGTCTCAACCCCACCCAGGTCTGCGCCCTGCGCCCCCATGCCCACGCCCGCATCGCCGCCAGCCGCGACGGCACGGTGCTGACCAAGACCCACAACTACCTGGGAGACTTCGACGGGTTTCCGCTGCACAACATCGAGGTCACCACGGGGGCCATCTACATCGTGCGCAATCCGCTGGATGTAGTGCCCTCGCTGGCGGACCACTTTGGCATGAGCCTCGATGGGGCGATCGACTTCCTGGCGGCCGAGGAGGCCGCCACCCAGCCAGACGAGGCCAACATGGGCTCAATCCTCGGATCATGGTCTTTTCATGTCGCGTCCTGGACCGCAGAGCACAGCGACGTGATTCGGGTGGTGCGCTATGAGGACATGCTGGAGCAGCCTGAAAAAACCTTTTCGCGAGTGCTGCGGTTACTGAAGCTGGAACCGGAGCAGGCGCGGTTGCAGCGCGCTATACGACATGCCAGTTTTGACTCGCTGCAACGTCTGGAGCAGACCCGCGGCTTCACAGAGCGCAGTGAGGCTTCGGAGCGTTTTTTCCGGACAGGTCGCCAGGGGCAGTGGCGCGACGTGTTGACAGACGACCAGGTCGCTGCGGTTATCGCCGCGCACCGGTCGCAGATGAGTCGCTTCGGCTACCTGCCCGAGGGTTACTGAACCGCGGCCTCGGCCAGGCCGGCCGGCGGGTAGGGCCCCAGGTAAATCGATTCCTGCTGGGCTATGCGCCACCAGGCCGACAGCAACTCCCCAACCTGGTCGCGGGTGAAACGCTCCGAGGCCAGGCAGTCGAGTAAAGCTTCGCGCAGGGCCGCGGGCAGCTCCCCGCCAATGCCCTCGCGATACCAGGTGGGCTCAAAAAACCACAGTTCAAACTTGTCCATGCCGCGCATATGCGCGGGCAGGCGCAGGTCCCCACCCCCGGGCACCAGCTTGTTCAGCTGCGCCGCCAACACCAGCAGGGGGTGCGGTGAACCCATATGGAAACTTACCGACACGCAGGGCTCCTGGCCGCAGGCCACCACTTCGTGCATCGCCCCCGCGGGGATAAACAGGACATCCCCGGGCGCCAGCTGGTATTCCTCCGGCGGCAGCTGCCGGCGTTGCTCAAAATCACCAAAGGTAAACACCGGCGCTGCCCGCGCGCTCTCGGGCAGGGGCCACACCTTGACGCGTTTCTCGCCGTGCATATGCATAAGAAAGCCGTCGGCGAGATCACAGTGTGCGCCGTAGACGTGCTCCCCGGCGCTCATCCACAGCATGGCCATCATGTAGAAGCCCAGGGGATGGACGCGCTCCAGCGGCTCGCGAAACTCCGTGTGGAAGGCCTGCCAGGCCCAGTCCGCCTGATCCCGCAGGGTGCCCTCCCCCGAGCAGAAATCAATCAATGCCAGGCGACCGTGCACCGGCAGCCCCTCCAGGATGCGCTCCCGGAAGGTTTGCAGGCGACCGGCATCCTCCGCCGGCAGGTGAATCACATCGGCGCCGGGCGCGGGCGACATCTGCATAGCGGCCTCGCTGCCGTTGCGGGCCATCATTGCAAGCCCCCATTCCAGCGCATCCTCCGGAAAGGCAATCGCCTCGGAGGCGGACAGATGGCTGGTTTTGGTGCTGAGCAGGTGCTCGGTCAGTGCGGGCATATCGATCCTCTGCAGGGAATTATCCCGACTGGGACACAGTCCGTCCACGTGCTGGACATTGCCAATCGCAAAAGCTAGTTTTCTGCTTTGGACCCCAGACATAAATATAACGACAGGAGTCCCGCATGCTTACGAACCTGTCACGCGCGGGCAGCGGTCATGTCCAGCGTTCCAGTACGGCCACCTTTTACGGCCTTGCGCTGCTGGCCGCCAGCCTGCTGCTGGACGCTCCCGACACGGGAGCGCAGATTGAAGAGGTGATCGTCACCGCCCAGAAAAAACTGGAATCCGCCCAGGATGTGCCGATTGCCATCACCGCGTTTGATGCAAACGCCCTGGTCGCCCGCCAAATCGTCGGCTTCGCGGACTTTCGCTTCAACGCCCCGAACGTCACCTTTGCCAAGGACAACTTCTCGGCCAGCAACATCCAGATCCGGGGTGTGGGAACCACGCTGACAGCGGCCTCCGCGGATGCGGGCGTCGGCATTCATGTCAATGACGTCCCCATTAACTCGCCGCGCCTGTTTGAAACCGAGTACTTCGACATCCAATCGGTGGAAGTGCTGCGCGGCCCCCAGGGCACCCTGTTCGGGCGCAACGCCACTGGCGGTACGGTCAATATGATCACGGCACCGGCGGAGCTCGGGGTCACGCTGGGGAACGTGGAAGCGCAGTACGGTGAGTACGACCACAGCAAGCTGGTGGGACACGTGAACCTGCCCCTGGGTGATGACGTGGCTGTGCGCCTTGCCGGGCTGTCCCTGCAGCGTGACGGCTATACGGAAAACCTGTTTACCGGCAACGACGTGGACGGCCGCGACCAGTTTGCCCTGCGCGCGAGCTTTGCGTGGATTCCTACCGAAGCCACCACGGTCAACCTTATGGCCTCCTACTTTGAGGAAGACAGCAACCGCAGCCGCTCGACCAAGACCCTGTGCCAGAACGATCCCAGCGCCCTGTTGGGCTGCCTGCCGGATCGACTGGACTTCGATCTGCCCAACCCTTCCTCCCAGCTGTCGAATATCCTGGCCTCCAATCAGGCGCTGGGGCCGCTGGGGGTATTTCCTTTCGGCAGCAATAACCGCTCTGAGAACCCGAACGACCTGCGCACCACCCAAACCGACTTTGAGCCCGAGTACTACAGCGACGAAACGCTGGTGACGCTCACCATAGACCACGAGCTGGACAAGCACAGTCTGCGCTTCATCGGCGGCTACCAGGACACCGTGGTCGATTCCTATATGGACTTTTTATGGAGCGTCAGCGCGACGCCGATCAGCGTACCGCCGCTGGTAGCAGTCCTGTTTCCAGAGACTTATGCCACACAGTTTGGCGATGGGCTGATCCCGATTTCGGCGCCCTCTGCCAGTGGCAGCGGTTCCGTGGGCGGCAACATCCAGGACCGGCTGGGAACGCTGGAGTCCTATGATCGCTCTGTGGGCAGCTCGGAGCAGTACACCCTGGAATTCCAGGTGGCCAGCGACTACGACGGCGCCTTCAACTGGCTGGCGGGCGTCTTCTACATGGAAACGGAGGTCTCCAACCAGTACGCGGTGTTCTCCAACGGCTTTGATTACCTCAGTGCGATTGTGCCGGGCGCCGTCGCCGGCCTGGATGGCTCGGGTTGGGTGGCACCCTACTTCCTCAGCGACACGGCCAATTACGAGATCGAGTCCCGCGCTGCCTTTGGCGAGATCTACTACGAATTCAACGAGGACCTGAAACTCACCCTGGGCCTGCGCTACACCGACGACGAAAAACGGATACAGGACCGCCAGCTGCTGCTGAACGAAGATGAGGACACGGGACAGCGGCTGTTCCGCCCGCTGGGGGACAACTCACCGGTACCGGTGCCGTTTCGCAATGAGGTCAACAGCTGGCAGGAGCTTACCGGGCGCGCCGTGCTGGACTGGGCGGTTACGGGCAGCA
Source organism: Halieaceae bacterium (assembly GCA_036353375.1). Lineage (GTDB taxonomy): Bacteria > Pseudomonadota > Gammaproteobacteria > Pseudomonadales > Halieaceae > JANQIO01. The sequence goes on from JAZBPS010000040.1 coordinate 4,755, forward strand.
GCCTGCTGTACGCCTCTTATTCGCGCGGCTACAAAGGTGGCGGCTTCAACCCACCCTTCGACCCGGTGGCCTTCCCCAACTCAAAGCCGGATTTCGACCCCGAGTTCGTCGACGCCTATGAAATTGGCAGCAAGAACCGCTTCTTCAACGGCAAACTGCAGGCCAACGCCACGGCGTTCCTGTACGACTACCAGGACCTGCAGGTGTCGCGCATCGTCAACCGCACCGCCTTCAATGAAAACACGGACGCCGAGATCTACGGCCTGGAGGCGGAGTTGCTGTGGGCGCCCGACGCGCACTGGCTGTTCAACGCCAACCTGTCCTACCTGAAAACCGAGGTGCAGGACTTCAGCACCATCGATACCCGCGACCCCACCGCAGGGCGTGACGATGTGACGCTGATCAAGGACGTCACCAATGGTTCCAATTGCGTGGCCCTGGTGTCACCGGATGAGTTCGCACAGACGGGGCAAAGCCAGTTCAACGACTGCGCTGCGCTATCCGGCGCTGGCATTCCGGTGACCGATGGCATCCTTGAAGACCTGGACGGCAATCGCCTGCAGAATTCACCGGAGTACTCGGTCAGCCTGGGCGTGGAATACCGCGCCACCCTGCCGGGCGACCATTCCTTAAGCACCCGCCTGGACTACTACTGGCAGGACGACATGTTCGCCCGCAACTTCAACCGCGAGGTGGACCGCATCCCCGCCTGGGACGTGTGGAATGCCCAGGTCACATTGATGTCGGCCCAACAGAGCTGGTACGCCCGCGCCTACGTGAAGAACATCGCCGACGACAACCACCTGGTGGGCATGTTCCTGTCGGATCCCTCCGCGGGCCTTTTCACCAACGTGTTTGCCATTGAGCCCAGAACCTATGGGGTGGCGTTGGGATACAACTTCTAGGGCGCTTCCAGGTTGCTTGGCTTCTGGGCTCAGAGGGGCACGGCGTACAAGACCCATGCTTTTGGGGAGGGGGCG
>JAZBPS010000041.1:0-14762 GCA_036353375.1 Halieaceae bacterium
CGATGGCCTGGAGCCCGCACGCATGCGGGGCTCCTGGGCCGGCGCCATGGGACATACCCAGTTCATGCCCTCCACTTACGCCCGGGCGGCGGTGGACGGCGACGGCGACACGCGTATCGACCTCTGGGAGAGCCCCTGGGACGCCCTGGCGTCCGGCGCCCGCTTCCTGCAACAGCTGGGCTGGCAACCAGGCCTGCGCTGGGGCCGGGAGGTTGCGCTGCCGGAACCGTTTGACTACGCACTGGCGGGTCTCAAGGCCCGGCGACCCCTGGCAGACTGGGCGGCGCTGGGCCTGCGCCAGGCCAACGGCGCGGCCCTCCCCGCTGCGGATGTATCCGCCGCCTTGCTGGTACCGGCAGGGCACCAGGGTCCGGCGTTTCTCGTCTATGAGAATTTCGAGGTGATCATGGGCTGGAACCGCTCGGAATACTATGCGCTGTCGGTCGGGCACCTCGCAGACCGCATCGCGGGAGCCGGCGAGCTGCGTCAGCCCGTACCGGAGCAGGAGGCGTTGACCCGGGAAGACCTGGCCATTGTGCAGCAGCGGCTCAACACGGTGCTGGACGCCGGACTGGACACCGATGGCATCATGGGGCCCGCTACCCGGCGCGCCCTGAGCCGCTTCCAGCAGCAGGTAGGCCGCATCGCTGACGGTTTCCCCGACGCCGGGACGCTGAAAGCCCTTGCGGCGGCCGGCGCCGATGAGACGCGGTACTGATGGACGCCTGGCTGACGGAGTGGGGGGTCACCCTCGGGGTCGGTGCACTGATCCTGTTCATGGTGTTTATCGTCTGGGATCTGGCGAAACGCAGTGACGCCGGCAAGTTCGGCACGGCGATACTCTATCTTGGGCTGGGTCTGGGTATTTTTGGCTTCCTGATGAAGTTCGTCATCAGCTATCTGCTGCGGCAGTACGGGGGCGAGGACCTGCCCTAGCCCATGTCCACCTGCACCGCAGCGGCCGCCGCCTGGGCCTTTTCCCGGGCCATCTGGGTGGTCGCAGCGCGGGCCAGGGCGACGCCCATGCGGCGCAGTCCCGCCACCTCGGGTTTGCCGAACAGCCGCAGATCGGTATCGCTGTCCGCCAGGGCCGCATCCAGGTTCGCAAATGCCACCTGGCTGGACTCCCCTTCCGCCAGAATAACTGCAGAGGCCGAGGGGCCGTGCTGCCGCACGTTCGGAATCGGCAGGCCGAGAATGGCGCGGGCGTGCAGCGCAAACTCTGACAGGTCCTGGGAAATCAGCGTCACCATGCCTGTGTCGTGAGGCCGCGGCGATACCTCGCTGAAGAACACGTCGTGCCCGCGGATGAACAATTCCACGCCGAACAGGCCCAGCCCGCCCAGCGCCCCGGTGACCTTTTCCGCCACTTCGCGCGCACGAATCATGGCCTCGCTGGACATGGCCTGGGGCTGCCAGGATTCCCGGTAGTCGCCGTTTACCTGGCGATGGCCAATGGGCTCGCAGAAGCTGGTGCCGTTGCGATGGCGCACGGTAAGCAGGGTGATCTCGTAATCGAAATCCACGAAACCCTCAACAATGACCCGGCCGCCACCGGCGCGGCCGCCCTCCTGGGCGTAGTGCCAGGCGGCTTCCAGTTCTGCCTCGCTTTTGACCGTGGTCTGGCCCTTGCCCGAGGAGCTCATCACGGGCTTTATGACACAGGGCAGGCCGACGTCTTGCACGGCGATATCGAATTCCTCACGCGTCTCGGCAAAGCGGTAGGGTGAAGTAGGCAGCCCCAGCTCTTCCGCCGCCAGCCGGCGTATACCTTCCCGGTCCATGGTCAGGGCTGTCGCCCGGGCCGTGGGCACCACGTTATAACCCTCTGCCTCCAGTTCCAGCAGAACAGACGTCGCAATCGCTTCAATTTCCGGAACGATATAGTGCGGTTTTTCCAGCTCGATCACCCGGCGCAGTTCGGCACCGTCCAGCATGCTGAAAACGTGGGCGCGGTCGGCCACCTGCATGGCGGGCGCGGCCGGATAGCGATCGCAGGCGATCACCTCCACCCCCAGGCGCTTCAGTTCTATCACCACTTCCTTCCCCAGTTCACCGGCACCCAACAGCAAGACCCGGGTGGCTGTGGGGCTGAAAGGGGTACCGATGGTGGTCATAGAGATCTCCGTACAGGGCTGGATGGCTGGAACGGGGCGAATGATAAACACAGGGAACGGGCTTGTCCTCAGGATTGTGCTGTTGCTGCAGAAAATGCGAGCCGATAGCATCTGGGTTTAACGAGGAGAGCCCATGCGTACATTTTCAGGCCCATTGCTGGCTGCTGTATCGCTGCTACTACTGACGACTGTCGATACGCTGGCCGAGGACACCCGCTTCACAGAATCCGTGAGCACCACGGCCGCATCACTGCGCGAGGCGGGACTTGCAGATACCCTCGCTTACGAGCTGGTAGAGTCCCTGACCACAGAGGTAGGGCCGCGTCTTGCGGGCACCCAGGCAGAAGCGCGGGCCCGCGACTGGGCCGTCGCCAAACTCAGCGCCCTGGGCTTTGAAAACGTACGGGTGGAACCCTTCACTCTGCCGGTGTGGACCCGTGGCATAGAGCGCGCCGAGATCGTCAGTCCTTTCCCGCAGCCCCTGCGAATCACCGCCCTGGGGGGCAGTAGCAGCACCGGTGCGGCGGGTGTCAGCGGCCCTGTGGTCCGGTTCGATTCCCTGGCAGACCTTAACCGCCAGCCCGAGGGCAGCCTCACCGGCAAGATCGTATTCGTCGACGAGGTCATGACCCGCACCCAGGACGGTTCCGGCTATGGCGTGGCCGTGGCCAAGCGCCGCAACACGGCCTATGAAGCCGAGCGACTCGGCGCCGTGGGCGCGCTCATCCGCTCCGTGGGGACCTCCAGCCACCGCTTCCCGCATGCCGGCCAGATGCGCCGGGCGACGGAAACCGGCGCCGCCGGCGTGCCCACGGCGGCCCTCTCCGCGCCCGACGCAGACCAGCTTGGCCGGGCACTTGCCCGCGGCAACCCGGTAACCGTCAAACTGACCCTCACCCCGGAAACACGCCCGGCGGGCAAGTCGGGCAACGTGATTGCCGAAATTCCCGGCCGTGAGGCCCCGGGGGAAATCGTACTGGTGGGGGCCCACCTGGACGCCTGGGATCTGGGTACCGGTGCGGTGGACGACGGGGCCGGTGTGGGCATCGTCGTGGCCGCCGCAAAGTTGGTACAGGCACTGCGCCCGCGCCGCACCGTCCGTGTGGTACTGTTCGGTTCGGAAGAGGTCGGTCTGGTCGGGGCTCACGATTACGCAACGCGTCACGCAGCCGAGCTGGACCGCCACATCGTGGCCGCGGAGTCTGATTTTGGCGCCGACCGGATCTGGCGCTTCGACACGCGATTCGACGAGAGCAAGCGCGATCTGGCGCAAGCCATCGCAGCGCTGCTGAAGCCGCTAGGCATTGGCCCGGGCAATAACACTGCACGGGGCGGGCCGGATATCGGCTACCTGAGAAACGCTGGCGTACCGGTAGTAACGCTTTACCAGAATGGCTGGGATTACTTTGACCTGCACCACACCCCGGACGATACCCTGGACAAGATTGACCCGGCGGCATTGGCGCAGAACGTGGCCGCCTATGCTGCGTTTATTTACATCGCGGCAGAGATGCCCGGACACTTTCGGGCGGACTGACCGCAAAACCTTGAAATCCGCGGGATTGCCCCGAACTTTAAGGCAGAGTTTTGATCTATAGCGGAGTCCGTCGGGCCGTTCTGCGCCGGCGCTATTGGCTCGCCAGCGCGGTCGCGGACCGGGACCATCTCACCGCTGGATACTAACGGAGGAAACCACCACGTGACCCACCGGGAACACCTTGTCGCCCTGGAACAGTGGCTGACACAGCAAATCATCGGCCAGTCAGCGCTGGTAAAACGCCTGCTGATCGCGCTGCTGGCAGACGGGCACCTGCTGGTGGAGGGCGCTCCGGGCCTGGCAAAAACCCGCGCCATCAAATCGCTGGCAGACGGTATAGAAGGCAGCTTCCACCGCATCCAGTTCACCCCCGACCTGCTGCCCGGTGATGTCACCGGCACGGACATCTACCGACCCCAGGAGGGCGGCTTTCACTTCCAGCGCGGCCCCATTTTCAACAACCTGATCCTGGCGGATGAGATCAACCGCGCCCCTGCAAAAGTCCAGTCCGCCCTGCTGGAGGCCATGGCCGAGCGCCAGGTGAGTGTGGGCAGTGAGACCTACCCGCTGCCCGGCTTGTTCCTGGTAATGGCCACCCAGAACCCCATTGAACAGGAGGGCACCTACCCGCTGCCCGAGGCCCAGCTTGACCGCTTCCTGCTGCATGTGTCGGTGGACTACCCGGACCGCGAGGCCGAGGCGGCAATACTGCGCTTGACGCGCGATGAAGCGAGCGACACGGCGTCGGCAGCACCGCCGCAACTGCCGCAGGACGCCATATTCCAGGCCCGTAAAGCAGCGCTGGCGCTGCATATGGCGGAGCCCGTAGAGGCCTATATCGTCGAATTGATCATCGCAACCCGCGACCCCGCCCGTTATTCCACGGAGCTCGCCGACTGGCTGGAGTTCGGGGCCAGCCCCCGGGCCACCATCGCCCTGGATCGCTGCGCCCGCGCCCACGCCTGGCTGCGAGGCAGCGAGTTTGTGACACCCGACGATGTGCAGGCGATACTGCACGACGTGCTGCGGCATCGCCTGATTCTCAGCTTTGAAGCAGAGGCCAACGGCATCACCGCCAACCGCGCCATCGACGAACTGGTGGCCAGGGTGCCAACTGCCTGAGATGGCTGCTGCGCCGGACAAGGCCCCGGCACGGGGCGCGTACTGCACGCTGGCAGAACTGATAGAGCAGCGCTACGCCGCGACGCGCATCGACCTCGGCCAGCGCAAGCGCGCACTCAGCCTGCTGTCCGGTCCCAACAAGACCAACTTCCGCGGTCGCGGCATCGATTTCGAGGAAGTGCGCTCCTACCAGCCCGGCGACGACATCCGCACCATTGACTGGCGCATCACCGCGCGAACGGGTGAGGCGCATACCAAGGTGTTTCGCGAGGAACGCGAGCGACAGGTACTTATTTGCGTAGACCAGCGCAGCAGCATGTTTTTCGGCAGCCGGCACTGCTGCAAATCCGTACTGGCGGCACGACTGGCCGCACTGCTGGCCTGGTCGGCGCTGAACCGCGGCGACCGCGTCGGCGGCCTGGTGTTTAACGAGGCGACACACGAGGACATCAGGCCGCGCCGCTCCCGGCGCGCCGTACTGGGTTTACTGCACGCCATCACCGATATGAACGGCGCACTGCCGCTGGATCCCGCAGCCGGCCGGCTGCACTTTGCCGACATACTCACCGAGATACGGCGCATCGCCCGTCCCGGCAGCGCGCTCTACATCATCAGCGACTTCACCGGCGCCCTGCAGCACGACGCCAGGGAGCAACTGGACCGGCTGGCGCAGCACCTGGAGATTACCGCCCTGCACTGTTCCGATCCGCTGGAGCGCAGCCTCCCGGACAAGGGCAGCTATGCGGTAACCGACGGCCAGCGGCGCGCCCGGCTGTATACCGGCGACAGGCGGCTGCGCAGCGCATTCAGCGCCCGCTTTCAGGAACAGCTTGATGCATTGCGCGAGGCCAATGGACGGCTGGGCATTCCGCTGATCGAAGCCTCTACCGACCAGTCTCCCCTCAACCAGCTGCAAATGTACTATGCCGGCGGCGGGGGGTCTCGCTGATGCAGACCGCTGATCCGCTGGCGCAATTGCGTGATATTCACCTGCCCGAGCCCGCGGGCGCCTGGCCACCGGGACCGGGCTGGTGGGTGCTGGGGGTTGTTCTGATTTTGCTGCTGGCGGCGCTGGCCATCTGGCTGTGGCGTCGACGCCGCGCCAACGCCTGGCGCAGGGAAGCGCTGGCGGCGCTGGAGCAAGCGCACCGGGAGTGGCAGGAGGACGGCGATAGCGCGCGCTTCCTGCAGTCGACCAATGCCATTCTCAAGCGCGCCGCCCTGCGACAGTTCCCCAATTACGAGGTGGCACGGCTCTCCGGCGATGCCTGGGACGCCTTCCTGGACCGGCAATGGCGAAAGCAAACACCCGAGCAGAGCTTCACCAGCCTCGGGCTTGCCCGCCGCGCCTATAGCCCGAATCCTGAGCTCAATGACGCGGCAGCCGTGATGACGATATGCAGGGCGTGGCTGAGCCAGCTGGCGGAGGCGCCGTGCTAGAGCTGCAATGGCCCTGGGCGTTCTACCTGCTGCCGCTGCCCTTGCTGGTATGGCGGTTCTGGCCCAGCGCGGGGGCGCAGGACGCGGCCCTGCGCGCGCCTTTTTTTGAGGCCTGGCGTGAGCTCGAAAGCAGCGGCGCACGCCGCGCAACCGGCAGCTGGCTGGCGGGCATTGCGCTTGTAGGTATCTGGGGTTCCCTGCTGCTGGCCGTGGCCAGACCCACCTGGGTGGGCGAGCCTGTCACCCTGCCCGCCAGCGGCCGCGACCTGTTGCTGGCAGTGGACCTTTCGGGCTCCATGCAGGTCGAGGATATGCAGGTAGGACAACAAACTGTCACACGCATTGCCGCGGTCAAGCAGGTCGTGGGCGACTTCATAGAGCGCCGCAAGGGTGACCGGCTTGGTCTTATCCTGTTCGGCAGCAACGCCTACGTGCAGGCGCCCCTCACCTTTGACCGCACCACGGTGAAGCGCTTCCTGCGTGAGGCCCAGCTTGGTTTTGCCGGCCGCGAGACCGCTATCGGCGACGCCATTGGACTGGCCGTCAAACGCCTGCGAGACCGTCCCGCCGCGAGCCGCGTGTTGATTCTGCTCACCGACGGCGCGCACAACGCGGGGGAAGTGGAACCCTTCGACGCCGCGCGCCTGGCGGCAGACAATGGCGTGAAGATACACACCATCGGCATCGGCGCCGACCAGATGGTGAGGCCGGGTATCTTTGGCTCCAGTTTTGGCTCGCGGGTGGTCAACCCGTCCCGGGATCTCGATGAGCGCAGCCTGCGGCAGATTGCCAACATGACCGGCGGCAACTACTTTCGGGCACGGGATCCGGCAGAGCTGGTGAATATCTACGAACTGCTGGATGCGCTGGAGCCGGTTGAGCAGGAGGCGCAAAGCTATCGCCCCCAGAAAAGCCTGTTTCACCTTCCCCTCAGCCTGGCTTTCGGCCTGAGCCTGTTATTGGGATTCGCGCGGGTGCTGGCGCGATGAACGAGCTGTTGACCCATTTCCATTTCCTGCGCCCCTACTGGTTATGGGGTGCCGTGCCGGCGCTGCTGTTACTGCTGCTTCTGTGGCGCCAGCTGCGGTCGGGCAAGGCGTGGTCGTCCATTATCGCTGCCGACCTGCTGCCCTACCTGCTCAGCGACGGCGAACAGCGCCGCGTGACCAGACTGCCTCTCTGGTCGCTGCTGCTTGCCTGGATGCTGGCGGTGCTGGCGCTGGCGGGGCCGAGCTGGGAGCGCCTGCCCCAGCCCGTGGAGCGCCGGGAGAATGCGCTGGTGGTGTTGTACGACCTGAGCCTTTCCATGAACGCAACAGACATCTCCCCCTCGCGGCTGATTCGCAGCCGACAGAAGCTGCTGGACCTGCTGGAACTGAAAACCGAGGGCACCACAGCACTGGTGGCCTACGCCGGCGACGCCCACGTGGTCAGCCCGCTGACCGACGACCTGCGTACCGTGGCCAACCTGCTGCCCGCCCTGTCGCCCGAAATCATGCCGGTCAAGGGCAGCCGCCCCGCGCGGGCCGTGGAGCAGGCCTTGCGGCTGCTGCGCGACAGCGGCCTGGAACACGGCCAGATATTGCTGGTGACCGATGGCATTCACAACAACGATGCGGACGACATTGCCGACCTGATGGAGGGCAGCCTGTACCGTTTGTCTGTGCTCGGGGTGGGCACGGCTGAAGGCGGGCCCATTCCCACGGACAGCGGCTTCCTGCGCGACGACGGTGGCAGCATTGTGATTGCCGGCCTGGATCGACCTCCGCTGCAGCAACTTGCCGAGCGCTTCGGCGGTAGCTACAGCGATCTGGAGCTCAGCGATCGCGACATACAGCGCATCCTGAACACCGACCTCTGGGATGACAGCGAGACGCAGCGCGTACTGGATCGCAGCGTCGATACCTGGTCCGACCGGGGTTACTGGCTGGCACTCGCGCTGCTGCCGATCGCGTTGGGGGCGTTTCGCCGCGGCTGGCTGCTGGTCTTGCTACTGCTGCCAGTCGCCGACCCGGTGCAGGCCCAGGACTGGCAACAATGGTTCATGAACCGCGATCAGCGCGGCCAGGCGCTGCTGCAGGCGGGAGAGGCTGAGGCCGCTGCAAAAACCTTCAGGGACGCAGACTGGAGCGCAGCCGCAAACTACCGCGCCGGTGACTACGAGGCCGCCCTGCAGCATTACCGCAACCTGGACACAGCGGACGGTTGGTATAACCGGGGCAACGCCCTGGCGCGCGCAGGTGAACTTCAGGACGCGATTGGCGCCTACGAAAAAGCACTTGAGCAGTCGCCGGACATGGAAGATGCGCGGTTCAACAAGCAGCTGCTGGAGCAGCTGTTACAGCAACAGAACCAGCAACAAGAGAACCAGCAACAAGAGAACCAGCAACAGCAGAACGACCAGCAGCAGGACAACCAGCAACAGCAGGGCGACTCTCAGGAACAGCAAAAGGGCAACGACAGTAACGACCCGCAGCAACAGCCACAGGACGCAAGGCAGTCACAGGACCAGCGTGACGGCGACGAGAGTGGACAGGATTCACAACCACCCGCAGAACCCCGGCAGCAGGAGGGTGAATCAGAGCCCCGGCAGGATGAAAACAAGGATGCGTCGCAGCGTCCCGAGCAGCAGCCGGGTGAGAAGCCGCAGGGTGAGGATGACTCGGCACCGCCGGCGCAGGCAAACCCCGAGGAGGATGCGGGAGAGAGGGAAAGGGATATGGCCAACGAGCAGTGGCTGAGACGCATCCCGGACGACCCCTCCGGCCTGCTGCGACGCAAATTCCAGTATGAATCCAGAATGCGACAGCGGGAGGGCGGATTGGACAGCAACGGCAACCCTATTGAGGATGATGATGCGACACGTTGGTAAGCTGTGGGTGGTATTGCTGGTGTTTGCAATGCCGCTGCAGGCCGCGGTCACCGCCACCGCGGACAGAAGCGTAATGACCCTGGCGGACAGCCTGGTGCTTACCCTCAAGGCGACCGAGGGCGAGGATGTGGATAACGTCGACCTGAGTGAACTGCGCCGGGATTTCGAGGTTTCCAGTAGCGGCACCTCCAGCCGCCTTTCCATTGTCAACGGGCGCAGTGAGCGCAGCACTGAGCGCGCCCTTGTCCTGTTACCGAAGCGCAGCGGCAGCCTGAAGATTCCCTCGCTGCAGGTCGACGGTGTGCGCACCAGGGCGCAAACCATCGAAGTGCTGCCGGCGCCGCGCAATATCGATGCCAGCCAGGATGTTTTTGTCGAAGCCGAGGTGGATCAGGAGTCTGTATACCTGCAGTCCCAGCTCATCCACACGTTCCGCATCTATCAGGCCGTGGAGCTTACCGACCGGGGGCGCTCCAAGCTGGAGATTCCCGACGCGGTGGTGGAGGAACTCGAATCCGTCGTATTCCAGCGCGTTGTCGACGGCAGGCCCTACCGCGTTATCGAGGTGAAGCACGCGATATTCCCGCAAAAGAGTGGCGAGCTCACCATACCGGCCCTGTCCTTCAACGGACGCCGCGAGATGGCCCGTGGCAGCTTGTTCAGCTTCGGCAGTGGCGAGATGCTCAGGCGCCGCAGCAACCCCATCACCGTCGAGGTGAAGCCAATACCCGCATCCTGGCCCGATGCCACCTGGCTGCCGGCGGCCTCACTGGAGCTGGAAGAGAGCTGGTCCGCGGAGCCAGGGGCGCTCAAGGTCGGCGATTCCGTCACCCGCAGTTTCACCGTAACCGCTGAGGGTATCGATGCGAGCCTGTTGCCCCCGCTGGAGCAGGTCGAAGTGCCTGGCTTGCGGGTCTATCCGGACCAGCCAAAAACCGAAAACCGTCCCGGTCGCAACGGCATAACCGGCGTAGCGACCAGCAGTGCCGCCCTGTTGATTACAGAGCCGGGCCAGTACACCCTGCCTGCCGTGCGTCTGCCCTGGTGGGATACCAACGCCAACCGGCTGCGCTATGCCCGGCTACCGGAGCGAACCATCACGGTCAGTGGCGCTGCGCCCGCAACAGCGAATGAAGCATCGCCTGCCTTGCCGACGGTGAGCCAGCCGGCCCCCACAGCGATAACAACGGCACCGACCCCCGAGCCACTGCTTGCCAACCCCTGGCTGTGGAGTACCGTGGCTGCCCTGCTGGGCTGGCTGCTGACCGTACTGTGGCTACTGTACGCACGCGGTGACAGCGGCAGGCAACCGGCACAGCGCAAGCAAAGTGAAGACACTACACAGCTCTACCGTGCACTGCTCGCAAGCTGCAAGGCGGATCGCGCCCGGGAAGCCAGGCTCAACCTGCAGCGCTGGGCGCAGCAACAATTGGGCATGGAGCGCAGCCCGACCCTGTCCGAGGTTGCGGATGCCTACAACGACCCGGGCCTTTCGGACGCGCTGGCGGCGTTGGACACTTGCCTGTACAGCCCCGACGCCGAGAATCGCTGGCAGGGGAAGGCCCTGCTGGAGGCACTGAAAAAACTGCGCCCCGGGAAGGTGAAAGCCAGCCGACGCGGTAGCGAATTGCCGCCGCTTTACGGCAGTGGGACCTGAGCTGTACTGCGCTTCATCCACGGGACCTGCGAAACGCGTACACTAGGGGCATGGAACTTGTCGTTTTTGATCTCGACGGAACGCTGCTGAATCGCCGCAGCGAAATATCTGTCTATACACGCGATACCCTGCGGGCCCTGGGCGAACGCAATATTGCTTATACGGTTGCCACCGGCCGCACCCTGCACGCCGCCCGCGACCTGTTGGCGGGGCACGGTTTCCTGCTACCCCAGGCCTACAAGAACGGTGTGATGATCTGGCAGCCGGATCACGACGATTACAGCCATCGCAATGTTTTAACCATGAGCGAAATCGAGCACGTTCTCGAGGCGGTACTGGCCCAGGACGTAACGCCCTTCATATTCACGCTGGAACCCGGCAATAGACATGCGATTTACCATACGCCCTTGCGCAATGATGTAGAGCGGCGGCTCGCTCGTGAATTTGCCCAGCGCAATGAAGTTGAGGTGCTGCCCGCCAGCCAACTGCCCGCCGCAGCAGATATCACCAACATCAGTGCCCTTGGCCCGCCGCCGGCGATCGGCGCGGTGGCCGCCATGGTAGACGCGGAACCCGGTCTGGTCGCCTACAGCGGCACCGCGCTGGAGTCTGCGGAATTGCAATGGATTGATATTCACCACAGCGACGCCAGCAAGGGCGGCGCCGTGGACATCCTCAGGCAGCAGCTGGGCGTGGAGCGTGTGGTCTGCTTCGGCGACGGCGACAACGACCTGAGCATGTTCGCCCGGGCAGATGAGGCCTATGCGCCCGCCAATGCCGAGCCGGAGGTGAAGCGTCGAGCGACGGCAGTGATCGGTCACCACGATGAAGATGGCATCGCGCGCTTCCTCAGAGAAAGATTCGACCTGGGGCCAATCGACACGGTAGCCTGAGGGCATGGAGAACAGCCCTGAGCCTACAAACAGCCCTGAGCCGAAAAGCAGCCCTGAGCCTGTAGACAACCCTGAGCCCACTAACAGCCCTGAGCGAGAGCAGAAGCGTATCGGGCTGGGGATGCTGGCGTTGGCCTGGCTTATCTTTGGGGCGCTTGTTGTGTACGGTTTTGACCGACTGCTGGAGAACCAGCGCAACCCCAATCGCACCCTCAGCAGCATCGAGGCCGACGGTGTGCGCGAGGTGACCTTGAAACGCAACCGGGCGGGGCACTACGTCACAACGGGCTACATCAACGGCAAGGAAGTGGTGTTCATGATCGATACCGGTGCGACCACCGTCGCGATACCCGCCCGCATCGCCGAAAACCTGTCGCTGCCCCGTGGCCGGGAAATCAACACAAGAACAGCCAATGGCATAGCCACGGCCTACGCCACCACCCTCGGTGAGGTCAGCATCGGCAACATCGCCATGGCAAACATTCCTGCAGGCGTATCCCCGGGGCTGAGTACCGATGAAATCCTGCTGGGTATGTCGTTTCTCAAGCACATTGAGTTCACCCAGCGCGGCGACACCCTGATATTGCGGCAGTACCTGAACTGAGCGCTTGCACGTCGGGGGAACTGCGGGATGAGTGCGCAGACGCGGCCGCCACACGCGGTCTGCCAGTGCTGACCACTGACCGCTGCAGATAAAATCCAGCGCAAAAAAAAGGCCCCGAAGGGCCTTTCTCTTTCCGCCGGGCGCCGATTACAGGCGACGGCAGACGGTATATTCCGCAGCTTCGTTATAAGCCACAGGCGGGTTGGCGTTGGTGGGCGCCGTGTTGGTGCCGCTGGTGCCCGCGTTGGCGCGCACATCGCCGGTACGAGGCTGGCCGTCGTCAAGCTGCAGATCCAGCGCGGCGGCCGCCTTGCCCGGCACCTGGCTCATGCAGATCTTGTTGCCGGTCAGACCGTTGTGGGAAGTAGCGGACGTTACGCCCATCAGGCCGCCGAAGGCGTTCCGGGGCATAGCCGCCGTACCCGTCTGGTTCGGAGCGCCGGAGATGTAGCCCGCCGCGCGCAGATGCTGGAAAAATTCCTGCCCTTCGCCGCCACCACTGAAGGTCTGGCCCAGGGAGATATCCAGGTCGCCGTCGTTGTTGCCGCCGGTAACGCCGGCCCAGTCGCCGCCGCGCGCCTGCACAGTGGCAGTGTTGCCGTCATCGCCCGGGATACGCTGGTAGCGATCCTGGTAGGCGACAAAGGCCGTGGACATGGCCTGGAAGTCCGTTTGAGCTCACTTGATACGGGAGTTGTCGATCATCTCCGTACCCTGCAGGATGCCCCCGATGAGCAGGCCAATGATGACCAGCACCACCGCGATTTCTACCAGCGAGAAACCTCTCTGGCGTGTATTCAGTTTTTGACCCCGGTTTTTCATTTTGTAACCTCGGTTTTTTGCGTTGTCCGTTGTCGACCTGACCCAACACGCTGTTCAGTGATGTGCCGTGTACAGCTCGCTACCAGTTTAATCAATCCTGTGAACGCCGTCACACATTGTTAGTGACAGCTACTCTTTGATCTTCCCAATCTAGCCAAGATATCCGGTCGTCACCAGTTCAATGTGTCAAGCTGCCAACCAGTTCTCAGTTTACCCGCCCGGCTCGCACCAGCTGGTACACCAGCGTGTTGGGCGAGATCCAGCGCAGGGTGTCGTCGAATTCTGCGCCTGTGGCTTCGGACTCGGTGCGAGAGACATAAACGGCGTCACCGTCCGTATTTTCGGACTGGTCCGGTGAGTTGGCAATATTCTCGTTCTGGCTGAATACCACGGCGACCACCCGGTCTGCGATGGGTGTACCGCAGGCGTTGTCGGAGCACACCACCAGGTCGGGCAGCGGATTCAGCGGTATCGCACTGGCGTACACGCCGCCCTCTGCCGAGCTGAGGCTGTAACGCAGGGGACGCAGCCAGCGGTCGGTCAGCAGGTTATTGCCATCGGTGGGTCCGGCTACGCCCAGCGTGCGCGCGGGGACAAAGCCGCTCCAGGTGGTGCAGGTGGTGGTCGCGGCATTGGGCGCCGCCTGCCCTGCAGACCCGGTTGTCGCGGGACAGGGCAAACGACCGTTGGCCGCGGCAAAACCCAGCAGTGCCGCCTCGACGTCATCCAGCAGCTGGTTGGTTTCCCGCCGCTTACTGGCATCCTGCTGACTGCTGAGAGGCAGTATCAAGCCACCCAGCAGTGCGCCTATCACCATCAGCACAATGGCGATCTCAATCAGGCTGAAGCCCCGATTGCGGCCGGACCGCAGCTTACCGCGTCCGGACAGGTCAAGGTGTGAGTGCAAGGGTCGCATCATTATATGTGGCATCGTGGTCGACAAGGTTCCAATCGGAAAACAGGGTATCAGGTACCGCAATATTCTGGCCTTCGAAATAATTGGCTTCCAGACTGGAGGGGCGCACCTGGCCCGACAGCGGCGGACCGGGCGAAAGCAGCACCGCACTGGCCGCCGGACCCGTCATCGGGGGTACGCCGTTATCGATCGTGGTCAGACAGCTGCCTTCACCGGACTGGCACATGCGGTAGTAGAGCTGGTCAGACCAGTGCGCAGACAGCCACCCCACCGGGGCGGGTGCCGTGCCACTGGGACAGGGGGCACCCCAGTCAAACGGCAGGGCGGATGCCAGCGGCAAATTGCCATGCTGCAGGCTGGCGACGCTGGTGAAGGGCCCGCCAAAATCGGCGGCCCAGGGATACTCACCGCAGGCGACCCGGTAGTCCGTCAGGGTGCGCGCCGCTTCCGCCAGTGCAATACGTGCCATATCGGTCCAGAACGGTCCCGTGCGCAAAGCCAGCAACTGGTCGTTACCCTGATCCGCCGCCGGCGTGGCGTAACGATTCAAGGTATTGTTTGCGTTCTCACCCTCAAGGTAATCCCCGGCATTCAGCAGTGCCCGACCCTGGCTGCCAAAGGCCGCGTTCGGCGCTATCAATACGGCGGCCACCGGTTGCCCGTCGAGCTGCAGGCCGGGAACGCGGGACGGGTTGCGCGGCCCTGTCGCCGTGGCGACATACGAAAGCTCAACCGCGTACCACAGCGCCGCGCCACTGCGATCGCTGAGCGTGTCCGAACCC
>JAZBPS010000042.1:0-13881 GCA_036353375.1 Halieaceae bacterium
CACTTCGTCGACGGCCTCCGGGGCGACGCCGCTGCGCTGCAGGGCAGCCCGTATGGCGGTGCTGCCCAGTTCGGGCGCACTGACCTGTGAGAGTTCGCCCTGCAGGCCGCCCATGGGAGTGCGTGCGCCCGACAGTATGACAACCGTTTCCTGACTCATGACCTACCTGTTTGTCTGCTGAAAGGGTGGAAAGGGGGCTGGTGACGCGCAGCTGCAGCACCCCGGGAAAAGCGGCGCCCATTTAGCCACAGCGGCCTGTGCAGCTCAACTGCGTTAGCTTGTTGGTTCAGCCTGCGTTCGGGCCCGTGGGGCCAAACAGCTTGCCGCGCACGCTGTTGCGATAGCGCCCCGGGGTGAGTCCGGTGTGCTTGTGAAACAGGGTGGTGAAGTAGCTGACGTCCTGCAGGCCGACCTGAAACGCCACTTCCCCCACTGTCAGATTGGTGGTGCGCAGCAGCTCCCTGGCGGCCCCCAGCCGGCGATCGCGCAGGTATTCGCCGGGGGATTGCCCTACGGCCAGGCGGAAGCGGCGGTTGAGGGTGCGGGTGCTGCAGCGCAGCTCCGCCGCCAGTCGGTCCATGCGCACCTCCCGGTGCAGGTTGTCCTGCAGCCATTGCTGGGCGTCCAGGACCAGTTCGTCGTGATGCACGCTGCGGTCCTGGGACTGGAACGCGTGGGCGCGGAAGGGGCGCCGTATTTCTGGCGAAAACTGGCTCTCCACCTGGCGCGCAACACCGGGCCCCAGCCAGTCTTCCAGCAAGTGGATCATCAGGTCCGCGATCGAATTGATGCTGCCGGCGCAATACACCGGACCGGACTGGGTAATCAGGTGTCGACGCTTCAGCGCGACCTGGGGATACAGGCGTGCGAAGTCGTCGAAGTAATGCCAGTGGGTGGTGGCGGCCTGACCCTCGAGCAGGCCGGCGGCTGCCGGAAAGCAGGACCCGGTGCCCACCGCGCAAATTGTTGTGCCCTGGGCGACCAGCTCGGGTAACAGCTCAACCCAGGCCCGCTCCTGCCGCAACACGGGCTGGGGGTTGCGCCACAATGCGGGCAGCAACAGGACGTCGCAGTGCATCGCCTGGTCGAGAGTAATATCGCGCTGCAGCTGTAAACCGGATGCGAGCACCACGGGCGTGTCCCGGGTTGACGCCAGCTGCACCGATACAGCCGGCGCCTGCCGGCGGGTGGCTGTGACGATATTGCTGGCTGCCTTGAGGATGTCCATGGGCAGGGTCAAGCTGGTGGCCAGCGCCCTGGGATACAGCGCCGCTACCACGCGCAGCTGGCGTCCGCTGCTTGCCATCCTGTCCTCCTGTCGCGACGGTGCTGGCCGAATAAACGAATTTAGTGGCGAGATAGCCATATTCGCCCTAGCGGATGATTTTTACAATGCACGCAAGTCAGCAGAGGACATCGACGTGCAATTGCCGGTAATCATTGGCCTGGGTGGCATCAATCCCGCGGGGCGAAGCTCCCTGCATCAGGCCTACCGACGTCTGGTGATTGACGCTCTGCCCGATAACCTGGCAAGAGACACCTGGCAGTCCCTGGCGGCCCTCACGGGGCTGTCCTGGGATGGCGGGGAGCTTACCCGCTCGCTGCTGCGTGAAGCGACCCTGGTGCGCCGCATAGAGGGCAGTCACTTCGATGTGGAGGCGGTGCCCTGGAACCAGCGGCTGGTGGCCCATGCCGATGACTACCCGATGCAGTTCCGCATGCTCGCCAGGCACCTGCCCGATCCGCTGCCCGCGGGTTGGCGCGTGGAAGCCCTGGATGACCGGCGGGTGCACGTGGAAGTCGAGCAGGGTATGGCGTTCCTGCACCCCACCCCCCGCGCGGCAGACGTGCAGGCTGCGGACCAGTTACCCCGCGGCTTCGACCCGGCGTCCCTGTACCCGTCCCGGAACCACCCGCGGGGCCTGCAAATGACGGTGTTTGCCGCGTCTGACGCCCTGGGCAGCACGGGCCTGGACTGGGATAGCCTGCGCAGCCGCCTGTCGCCGGACCAGGTCGCCGTGTATGTCGGCAGCGGCATGAGCCAACTGGACCAGAATGGCAATGGCGGCATGCTCAAGGCCCGGGCCAACGGGCGCAAGGTCACGTCAAAGCAGTGCCCGCTGGGGTTCGCGGAAATGCCGGCCGATTTCATTAACGCCTATGTGTTGGGGAGTTTTGGCAGCACCGGCACCAACATGGGTGCCTGTGCATCTTTTCTCTACAACCTGCGGCAGGCGGTGACGGATATACAGGCGGGCCGCTGCCGTGTGGCCTTTGTCGGCAGTGCGGAAGCGCCGATAACCCCGGAAATTATGGACGGGTATGCCACCATGGGCGCACTCGCCTCGGACAAGGGCCTGCGCGAGCTTGACGGATTGGACGACACCGCGACACCGGACCACCGCCGCGCCTGCAGGCCCTTTTCCAGCAACTGTGGGTTCACCATAGCCGAGTCTGCCCAGGTGGTGGTGTTGTGTGACGATGCCCTGGCGCTGGAGTTGGGGGCGGACATCCTCGGTGCGGTGCCGGAGGTGTTCGTCAGTGCGGACGGCCACAAGAAGTCCATCTCCGCACCGGGAGTTGGCAACTACATCACGGTGGCCCGGGCGCTGTCCTCCCTGCGCAAACTGGTGGGTGACAAAGCCCTGGCCGACGGCGGCTTTGTGCAGGCCCACGGCACCGGTACGCCGCAGAACCGCGTAACCGAGTCCCATATTCTCAGCGTTGCCGCAACCGAGTTCGGCATCCGCAACTGGCCGGTGGTGGCGGTGAAGGCGTTTCTCGGGCACAGCATTGGCTGCGCCGGTGGCGATCAGCTCGCCGCAACGCTGGGAAGCTGGGCCCACGGTTGGCTGCCGGGCATCGCATCGATAGACCATGTGGCTAAAGATGTGCACCAGCGCAATCTCGATATCAGCGCCGAACACAAACCGCTGTCGCCAGACTCGAGCTGGGCACTGATCAATGCCAAGGGCTTCGGCGGCAATAATGCCTCGGCCGTGGTGTTGTCACCCACCCAGACCCGTCGCATGCTGGAGAAGCGCCACGGCAAGGCGGCCTTGAAACAATGGCAGCAAGCCGGGGAGCCCGTGCGCAGCAGGCGGGACCAGTTCGAGCAATCCTGCCTCGACGGCAGCTTCCGACCCGTATACCACTTTGATCACAACGTGCTGGGCGCGGACGATCTGTCCCTGAGCCGGGAGCGGCTGCAGTTGGGTGACCAGGGCCTGATCGACCTCGATCAGCCCAACCCCTATGCAGATATGTGCTGACGGTCACAGCCAGCGGATCGGGTGCGCGTGGCGTCATGCGCACCCCGACCTGTACACTGGTGCCGCTATGCGACCGCTAACACCCTGCTGACTATGCGCAAGTTCATCCGGCATCCGGGTTGTATACCTGTGGACATCGCGGTACAGGAATCGACAGGACCGGACTACCCATCGCTCATCCTTAACGTATCTGCCGGGGGCCTGGCGTTTCGTCTTCTGCACCCGGTGAACGTGGGTGCCACGGTGTCCGTTCGCATGCCCCAGGTCTGGCCGGACTACAGCGCCCGGGGGACGGTGGCCTGGTGCCGCGAGACCGCCGAGGGGTTTGAAGCCGGCGTGCAGTTTCCCGAGCCCAGTGAGGCGTTTCGCGCGCGCATGGTTGAGCAGTTCTGCCAGATTGAAGCCTTTCGTCGCGATACGCACGAGCGCGACGGCAGGGCGCTGAGCAGCGAAGAAGCGGCGCGGGAGTGGATTACCCGGCACGGGGCGGAGTTTGCCCAACTGTTCGACCCACCCCCAGGCTGATGGCGCAGACAGTCGCACTGCATATAGACGGCCTCGATACACCCCTGCAATTGCATCTGCACGGTGAGGCAGACCCGCACGTGTCCCGCAGCCTGCGCGAGCACGGCGTATGGGAGCCCTTCGAGACGCAGCTGCTGCTGGACGCACTCCGGCCCGGTGACACTTTTCTCGATGTGGGCGCCAATCTGGGCTATTTCAGTGTGCTGGCGGCAGCTCGCGTGGGCCCCGGCGGACGTGTGTTTGCTGTCGAGCCGGAAGCGCGCAATCTGGCGTTGTTGCGCCAGAACGTGTCACTTAACCGGTTTGATGACCGGGTGACCGTGGCTGCCGTCGCCTTCAGTGATAGCGCGGCCAGGACCCACCTGTACCTCAACCCGGACAATCCCGGTGATCACCAGCTCCACCCGGATACACCGGGCCGGGCCGAAGTCGCGGTGGACACAGTACCCGGCGCCCGGTGGCTGGCGGGCAGGGCATCGCGCGTCGATGTGGTAAAGCTGGATGTGCAGGGGGCGGAGTACCGCGCGGTATCCGGTCTGTTGCCGTTGTTGCAAGCCAGCCTGCCGCGGTTGTCGCTGCTGGTGGAGCTGAGCCCGCGCTCGCTGCGCCAGTCCGGCTACAGCGGGCGCGAACTTATCAACCTGCTGGCGCAACTGGAGCTGGGCTTTGCGATCGTCGACCATATCGAACACCGCCTGGTCCCCACCGACGCTGAGGCCCTGGCGACATGGTGCGATAATGTAGACGCGGTAGAGGATGACGCCGGATTCATGAACATCTACCTCGCGCCCGGGATATACTCTTCCGCATGAATGAAGTGATTTACCAGCTTACCGAACGCAATTCCTCGCCGCGGCTGACCGAGCCGGGCCCAGACAAGGTGACCCTCGACTATATGCTGCAGGCGGCGCTGCGCGCACCGGATCACGCCTGGTTAACGCCCTGGCGGTTTATACAGGTGGAAGGCGAGGCGCGGAACGCCCTGGGTGAGGTGTTCGCCGAGGCCCTGCTGCGGCGTGACCCGGACGCCGATGCGGCGGCGCTGGCCAAGGCGCGCTCAGCACCCCTGCGGGCACCGCTGCTGATGGTGGTGGTATGCCGTTACACAGAGCATCCCAAAGTGCCCGAGCACGAGCAGCGGCTGTCAGCGGGCTGTGCAGCCTACAGCATGCTGCTCGCGGCCGAAGCGCAGGGCTATGCGGGCATCTGGCGCACCGGGGCGAATGCTGAAGACCCGCAGGTCGCCACTGCGCTGGGCCTGGAATCCAATGAGTCTATCGTGGCGTTTCTGTACTTCGGCAGCCGCGACGGCCGTGCCAAACCACTGCCTGAACGCCAGCCCGGTGATTTCCTGAGCCACTGGTCCGGCCTGAACTAATGGTTTTTCAAGGCATGCGCAGGCTGATGGGAGCCGTTTTGGCAGGTTTCATGCTGCACGCGGCCGCGCTGGCAGCAGCACCTGGCGGGACTGATCCCTGTCCCGGGTATAACCCGCTCAACAATGTTTACTGGGGCGACTTGCATGTACATACCCGGTACAGCCTTGACGCCAGCACCCAGGACACCCGCACCACGCCGGCCGAGGCCTATGCCTTTGCCCGTGGTGAGCCACTGGGTGTGCAACCCTGGCGGGACGGCAAGCCGCTGCGCACGCTCAAGCTTGACCGACCACTGGATTTCGCCGCTGTCACCGATCACGCAGAACTGCTGGGCGAGGTTGAGCTTTGCACCAACCCCGACAGTGAGGGCTGGGGCAGCCTCTGGTGCCGCGGGTTTCGCGCATTCCCGCGGGCCGCGTTTTTCCTCTTCAACAGCACGGCGGCGTCCGGGCGCCGCCTGGGCCTGTGCGGGGAGGAGGGCGAGCGCTGCCTTGCCGCGGCCAGCGCGCCCTGGCGCGACATTGTCACGGCGGCTGAGAACGCCAACGATGATTCGGGCGCCTGCGAGTTCACCAGTTTTATAGCCTATGAATGGACCGGCGCTTCAGACACGCTGGCCAATATTCACCGCAACGTCATTTTCCGCAACAGCATTATCCCGGACCTGCCGATCAGCTTTGTCGATTCCAGCAGTGCGCCTGCGCTTTACCAGTCGCTGGAGGACGAGTGCCTGGAGACGGGCAGCGGCTGTGACGTGATGGTGATCCCGCACAATTCCAATCTCAGCGATGGCTACATGTTCAGGCTGCCGGACACGCTGGCGGGCATCGAGCAGCAGCGCCGGTTCGAGCCGCTGATGGAGTTGATTCAGCACAAGGGCTCCAGTGAGTGTTTCTATGCCCCGGGCATCAGCGAGGACGAGCTCTGCGCTTTCGAACAGCTTCCCTACAACACCTTTTCCGGCAAGTTCATGCGCTGGAACCGGGAACCACCGGCGGCGGATGACGGGTTTGCCCGCGGCGTGCTCACCGAGGGGCTGGCAGCCTGGGCCGATGGGTCGGCCAATCCCTTTGAGCTGGGTTTCATCGGCAGCACCGATACACACCTGGGCACCCCGGGCGCGGTGGACGAGAAGGGTTTTGCCGGACACGGTGGTGCCGGCGCGCCGGCAGGGGATGAGATTTCTCCCGGTCTGGTGGATGACCTTGAGTTCAATCCCGGCGGCCTTGCGGCAGTGTGGGCACCGCAGAATCGCCGCGACGACCTGTTCGACGCACTGCGGCGGCGGGAGGCCTACGCGACCAGCGGGCCGCGCATTTCCCTGCGGATGTTCGCCGGCGAGAACCTGGATCCTGGCCTGTGTGAGTCGCCGGACCTGGTCGCGAAGGGGTATGCCCAGGGCGCGCCCATGGGGTCGGTGGTATCCGCCGCGAACGGCATGCGGATTGCGGTGATGGCCCAGCGCGACCCGGCCTCTTTGCCCCTGCAGCGGGTGCAGGTGATCAAGGGCTGGGTGGGCGCTGACGGAACTGCCCGCGAAAAGGTGTATGAGGTGGCGGGCGACCCGGACAACGGAGCCACGGTGGACCTGGCATCCTGCCAACCCCGTGGTGCCGGTGCGGGCTCCCTGTGTACGGTCTGGTCAGATCCGGACTTCGCGCCGGATACCCCCGCGTTCTACTACACCCGGGCGGTGGAAAACCCCAGCTGCCGCTGGAGTCAGCACTTCTGCGCCGCCCAGGGCGTCAATTGCGCCAATCCGGACAGCGTGCAGGATAGCCTGGCGGCCTGCTGTGCGCCGGAGCACCGGCCCACCATCCAGGAACGCGCCGTAAGCTCTCCGGTATGGTATTACCCCGACAGCCCTGCCGGGGAGTAAACACCCTGAAGCTGCTGTCTGCGCCCTGGTTTCACTTCCTGCTCATGGGCGGCTGCCTGTTCCTGCTGCAGGGGTTCCTGTGGCCCGAGCCGCCGCCCCGGGTGGGCCCGCTGGCCGAGGCCCGCATTGAGACGCTGAAACGCCAGTGGTTGACCACCACCGGGCGCATGCCGTCCCCTTCGGAGCTGTCGTCCATGGTGGCGGCGGAACTGGACAGGGAGATGCTGTTCCAGGAGGCCCTGCGCCTTGATCTGCACAGGCTGGATCCCATCGTTGAGCAGCGGCTTTTGCGCAATATGCGCTTTCTCAATCTGGATGACGGGCAGGGAGAGCAAGCCCTGCTGGACGCTGCCTGGCGCATGGACCTGCACCTGGGAGACGAAGTCGTACGTCGCCGTTTGATACAGCTTATGGAACAGCTCCTGCTGGTCCGGCACCCACCGACCGAGGTCACCGACGCGGCGCTGCGGCAGCGTTATGCGGCGCTTGCTGATGAGTTGCTGCTGCCGCCGCGCTATACCCTGCAGCATGTATACCTGTCGGGAGACCGCAGCGAACAAGCCGCCGCGCTTTTGGCACGGTTCCGGGAAGAGGGCACGGATCCGGTAGCTGCGCTGCAGCGCGGCGCGCCGTTTCTCTCCGGCTACCGGTTTGTTGCCCGCACCCCCGAGCAGCTGGGCCGCGATTTCGGTACCGCGTTTGTCACCAACCTCGAGCAACTGTCTGCACAAGCGGTCGGCTGGGTGGGGCCGGTGTACTCCACCTATGGTGTGCACCTGGTCTATCTGGAGCAGCGACAGCCGGGCCGCCGGCTGACCTTTGCTGAGAGCCGCGACCGGCTCGAGCGCGAGCTGGTGTACGAGTACCGTCGGGAGGCGCTGGCGGCGGCCGTGAGTGAACTGCGCGAAAACTACCAGGTGCAGCTTTGAAAGCCTGGTTGCTGGGGCTGTGCCTGGCGCTGCTGTCATCGCAGGCAGTTGCCCATCGTTTTGCGCCTTCGCTGCTACAGGTGTTTGACGTGGGCGAGGGCAATTACCGGGTGGTGTGGAAGACACCCCGACAGCGGGTCAGCGACGTGCCCCTGGCCCCGCTGTTCCCGCCGGGTTGCGATGCACCGCAAACCGAGGGGCTGTCTGCCCAGGGTACGGGTGTGGTCGAGACCGTCAGCCTGCGCTGCCCTGTGGGTTTGGTAGGCAGTACCTTCGCGGTGAGCGGGCTTGCGGAGAACAGCGCGACGGCCTTGTTTTCGCTGGAAATGCGAGACGGGCTTTATTACCAGTCGCTGCTGAGTCCGGAGCAGTCGGCTTTTCAGGTGCCCCTTGAGCCCGGCGCGGCGCAGGTGGCGTCCGAGTACACCCGGCTGGGCGCCGAGCACATCTGGGAGGGCCCTGACCACCTGATGTTTGTTTTTGGCCTGTTTTTGTTGGTGGGGTGGAACCGGCGCCTGCTATACACCGTCACCGCCTTTACCCTGGGCCATAGCATCACCCTGTCGCTGGTGACACTGGGGCTGTTCGACTACCCGGTAACGCTGGTGGAGTTCATGATTGCCTTCAGCATTTTTCTGCTGGCCGTGGAGCTTGCCCGGCGTGAGGGAGCGGGCTTGTTTCGCCGCTATCCCTGGTGGCTGGCGGGCGGTTTTGGTTTGCTGCACGGGATGGGGTTTGCCGGTGCACTGGCAGAGGTCGGCTTGCCCCAGTCCCAGCTCCCCCTGGCGCTTTTGTTCTTCAACGTGGGTATAGAACTGGGGCAGCTTGTCTTTATCGCCCTTGCGGCAGCACTGGTATACGCGCTGCGCAAAGTTGCCGGTCAGGTGCGGCTGTCACGCTGGCAGCCGGTGCCGGTGTACGCCCTGGGTAGCCTGTCAGCGCTGTGGTGCCTGCAACGCGGCAGCGGGTTTTTCTAACGGCAGGGGCAATTTTCCCAGGCGTCAGCCGGGCTCGTCGCCGGGATAGTTCTTCATCGGGATGAAGGGGTGGAACGCCAGCTCGATACCTTCCTGGATGTGACCCTCGCTTTCCAGGATGCTGCGGCGACGCACGTAGCGCCCGCTAGAGGAGCGCGTGTCGATGGCCTGGGTCGTGTCCAGGCCGCCGATGCTGGTGAACATGCGCTGCAGTTCCATGTTGTAGACGCTGACCCACAGGCTGGCTGCGGTGAGCGGACGGCTCCAGTCAAAGCCCGCAGATACGCCGTCGCCGGGGCCCTGCAGCACGGGCTTGCGCGTTACACCGTGCCAGCGCGCAACATGATTCAGGCCCGCGCTGAAGGTGACCTCCTGTTCCAGCAGGTCGGTGAAGATGATGGCGTCTATGTCGCGGCTTTCCTGCAGCTCATCCCGAACGGCCACCATGGTCAGTGCAAACGCCTTGCGGTTGATCTCGCCGGTGGTGGGGTCGTAGACATTGCCGTACACCCGGCTCGCCGTGTTCCAGGCCTGCTCGAAGATTCGCGATGGCAGCACCTTGTAGCCGTTCTTCTTCAGGTAGGCGGCCACCATGCTGTCTACCCGGTCCTCGTGGTCCTGCAGGTAGTTGCGCGAGGGGTTGCCGATGTTCACCGGCGCGATGATCACGGTTTTTATCGGCGCTGCCGCGACCAGCTCTTTCTCTATTTCATAGGGAAACGCGGTGGGGTTGTAAGACGGGGCCGTGCTGCAGGCAACCAGCAGAGCCGTGACCAAAAGCCAGGTAAAACGCATCACAGTGTTCCTTTGCAAATCCGCGCACATGGTAACAAACCTGACGGGTCCGGCCAGCGTCTGCGGCACAAAGCCACGCTGGGAGGCGGACAGCCGCATCTGCATTGACATGCACCCGCGGCAGTGGAATGGTAGCGCCTCGCAGCAAAGGAGTGATTCTGTGTACATCGACGGACCTTTTTACGCGGGCCTGGAAGACGCGGCGACAGAAGCCGCCAGACTGGCAAGGATCGGTTATGACGGTGTCTACACACTCGAGGGCCCCAGCGATCCTTTTATGCCGCTGGTAATCGCGTCAGAGCACCAGCCCGAGCTCACCATTGGTACCGCCGTGGCGGTGGCCTTTCCCCGCAACCCGTCCCACATCGCCTACCAGGCCTGGGATCTGCAGCGTTTTTCCAGGGGCCGCTTTCGACTGGGCATCGGATCCCAGGTGCGCGCCCATATCGAGAAGCGCTTCGGCGTGGCCTTCGACAAACCGGCCTCCCGTATGGCGGATTACATCTGCGCGGTGAAAGCCTTCTTTCGCTGCTGGCAGGATGGGGAGCGCCTCGACCACCGCGGCGAATTCTTCCAGCACACGCTGATGACCCCCATGTTCAACCCCGGCCCGTTGGAGTGGGGTGCGCCGCCCATTCTGCTGGGTGGTGTGGGGCCGCGCATGACCGAAGTGGCGGGCGAGTTCGCCGACGGCCTGATCGTGCATCCCTTTCATTGCCTGGCGTTTCTGGAGCAGCAACAGCTGCCCGCGTTCGAGCGCGGTATCGCCCGCAGCGGACGTGAGCGCGATGCCCTGGATCTGCAGGTGGCGGCCATGGTGGTGACCGGTGAGAATGAGGAGGCCTACGCGGCGGCTGAATCGAGTATTCGCTCGCTGCTGGCGTTTTATGCCTCCACGCCGGCGTATATCCCGCCGCTGGAGGCCGCGGGCTACGCAGAGCTGCAGCCCGAACTGAACCGCCTGTCCAAGGAAGGGCGCTGGGACGAGATGTCCGAGCGCATCGACGACGGTATGCTCAAGGCCTTCGCGGTATGTGGCGAGCCTGCCGAGATCGGCCCGGAACTGACCCGCCGCTACGGCGACTTCGTGCAGCGGCTGGGCATCTATGCACCCTACGCCCAGGACGAGGGCGTCTGGACCCGTATCCTCGGCGATCTCAAGGCCGCCAGGGCTGCGCGTGAGCAGTAACGTCCCCGAAGGCTTCCAGACCCTGGAGGGCCTGAGCCCCGCCGAGGACAGCATCGGCCCCTTTTATTACCGCAAAACCGATTCGGGCCTGGCGCTGGGTTTCCGGGCCAGTCCCGATAACTGCAACGGGCTGGGCACTGTGCACGGCGGTATCCTGATGACCTTTGCTGATTATGTCGTGACCATGCTGGCGCTGTCGGGTGTGCGGGAAAACTGCGCCACGGTGAGCTTCAGCAGCCATTTCATTGCGGCAGCCCACAGCGGTGACTGGATTGCCGGTGCGGGTGAGGTGGTCAAGCGCACCGGCTCCATGACCTTTGTCAGTGGCCAGCTGAGCGTGGCGGAGGAGCCGGTATTGACGTTCCAGGCGGCCGTCAAACGTCTCAAGAAGCCCGGCTAGGCTGCGGCTGTGACCTTCAGTCTGTGGGACCTGGTATTCCTGCTGCTGCTGGGCGGGGGTGGTCTTTATTTCTTTACCTCACTCCGGGTGCGGGAACTGGCGCTGGCGGCGGCCCGGCAAGCCTGCGAGCGGGCCAACGTGCAGCTGCTGGACGGCACCGTGGTGGTGCAGCGGCTGTCCGCCAGTCGGGATGCCCGGGGCCAGTGGCGGCTGTGGCGGCAGTATCGCTTCGAGTACAGCGTGCAGGGCTACGAGCGCGAACGGGGCCACATCATCATGCTGGGCCAGCAACTGCAGGCCGTGGTGATGGCCGACAACCGCGACGCCGCCGGGCCGCCATTGCACTGACCGGCGCCGGGCTGGCGCGCCCACACAGCCCCTATCCCGCCAGCGTCCTGTAAACCATGCTGATACCCAGCGCCAGCAACAGCAGGCCGAAGCCGCGGCTGATAAGGCGACGTCGTTCCTGCAACACAGCCAGTCGGGATGAACTGGCCAGCAGCAGGGCAATGGCGGCATACCAGCCGGCATCGATGCCGGCCATGGTGGCGACCATCAGCAGTCGGGTGCCGGCGGCGGTGTCTGCCGACAGGAACTGGCTGAACAGCGCCAGGAAGAATAGCGCCAGCTTGGGGTTGAGAAAGGCCACCACGAACCCGTCGCGAGCGGCCAGTCCCAGTGAGCTAGCCTGTGTCTCTCCGTCGGCCTGGCCTTCGCCATGCTGAGAACGGAATGACTGCACGCCCAGATAGACAAGAAACAGGGCGCCCGCGAACTGCAGCGTGTTGAAAATCGCGCTGGATGCGCTGACCACCAGCAACAGGCCGGATACCGCCAGTCCGGCGTACAGCGCTACCGCCAGTCCGTGGCTCAGGGCCGCCGCCAGTCCGGCACCGCGTCCGCCCTGCAGGCTGTGGCGCAGCACCACCGCAAGGCTGGGCCCCGGTGACATCGCGCCCATCAGGCAGACCGCCGCCAGCGCCATCCAGTCGGGGAAATTCATCGGCCCGGGGCGTCCGCGGAGCAGGGCGCTTTATCAAACCCAGAGTGCTCGGCGAGCATTTCAGTTGTCCACAGAAAATGTGGATAACTTTGTAGATAAAGTGTTTGAGATGCCATCTGAGCCCATGGCTATAGTCTTTGTGACAGATTGGTTAAAAATTCGCCAAATGTATTAATTACAATAAAAACAATTAGATAGGCGTTAAACATAAAGCTGTATTTCTAAAGCTGTCTCTAAGTCTGTGAAACAGGCGTTTCTAAAAAAAGCATGTGTATAACCTTGAAGTTTGTGGTAGGCGGCGTTCCTGCCGGGATACTGTCGCATTAGTCACTGCTAGCTTTTACTGTTCACCGCGATAAACGCAGCCCGAGGTGCAGGTTTCCCGGATTTCCACGCTATGCAGCAGTGGCAATTCCGGTTGCAGCCTCTCCCATATCCAGCGGGCGATGTTCTCACTGGTGGGATTTTCCAGCCCGGGGATCTCATTCAGGTAGTGGTGGTCCAGTTGCTCGTGCAAGGGCGCGAAGGCCTGCTTCAGGTCAGCAAAGTCCATCACCCAGCCGCTGTGCGCGCCCACATCACCGCGCAGGACAATCCGCGCCAGGAATGAGTGACCATGGAGGCGGGCGCATTTGTGGCCATCGGGTACGTTGGGCAGCCGATGCGCCGCCTCAAAATGAAATTCCTTGTAGATCTCCATGGGGGTTGCTCGCAGGGAAATTCAGTGGTGAAGGGGCGGCGATTCTAGCCCCTTTTGGCGGCGAAATTAAATGCGCTACAGGCCGCGCCAAAAGTGCGCTCAGGTGTTTGACAGCCTACCCCAAATCTCTATAATGCGCGGTCTCGGAAACGGGGGTGATTAGCTCAGCTGGGAGAGCATCTGCCTTACAAGCAGAGGGTCGGCGGTTCGATCCCGTCATCACCCACCATCCGGCCCTCAGCATTCCCGCCAAGGCCGAGTCCGATACGACGCAGTACCCCTACCGTTGGACCGGTAGTTCAGTTGGTTAGAATGCCGGCCTGTCACGCCGGAGGTCGCGGGTTCGAGTCCCGTCCGGTCCGCCATTTCCGTCATGCGCGTATTTTATTTTCCTCACCCATTTGCTTGTAGGCGAAACATGTCGTCTGTGCGCTTCTGGGGCACAAATAGAAGGAACGACTGCGTAATTGCTAACGCTTTGTTCCCGTCTGTGGGCTGATGTTTATGGAAGCTATATAGCCACTATTAATCTCAGCGCGAGTATCCGGCTGCGTCCAATGCTATCGTGACCGTTCTCCTTAAGCCGCTATCGGAGCGCAGTATGACTTCTCCCGTTATTTGTACCGAGCACGATACCCACTTGCTGATCAGTATGGACGACGGCAAGGCCAACGCCCTGGGCTTCGACATGTTTGACGGGTTGGCTGCGGCGCTGGATGCGGCGGAGGCGGCGGGTAAGGTTGTGGTGCTGGTGGGGCGGCCTGGGCGCTTTTCCGCCGGCTTTGATCTATCCGTGATGGCAAAGATGGACGCTTCCACGGCGGCTTTGTTGC
>JAZBPS010000043.1:0-5493 GCA_036353375.1 Halieaceae bacterium
CCCAGACCGCAAACAGGGGTGCGGTGGCTGAACTGTCCGCCGGGCTGGCTGCATCCAGTACGCCCCCCATGGGAACGCCGCCCGCATAGGCCTGCTCAAGCAGTTCCGGGCTCTGCATCATGTCGGGGCTGTAATTGTAGCCCGCGAAGAAACGCAGGCGTATTCGCGGTCCCGATGTTGCATAGGTCTCACGGCGCTGCAACGCCTCAAAAATCGCCTCACGCGTGTTCGCTTCAGCCCACACTGCCGCGAGTCCAGCGGAGCCCCAGTTGCGGGAGCGCTGCATGGAGCGGGGCAGTACAGAGTTCAGTCCCAGCCGGATGGCTGCTGTACCGTCCATCAGCGGCAGCTTGCCGTGGTGGTTATCTTCCTCCACCGAGCTGGAGGCGTTGTGGCTGTCGCTGCTGCCGATAACGCCGAATCGATAGGGATTGAAACCCTCGTTATGAGACAGCTCTATACCTGTGCGGAGGGCGTCCCGCGCATAGCTGCCGCGCACCTTACTTTCGTCACCCGTAGGACTGAGCATGCTGGTCATCAGCTCAAAGTCTGCAAACTCATCTTCCGGAGATAACAGCGGATGCGTTTCCGATGTGCCCTTGATCTGCAGTATTTCGCTAACGGGCTCGTTGCGAGTTCGCTGGGCAGCGTACGCTTCGGTAATCGCGCTGCCATCATACTGGACACGGTCATACATCAGGCCATTGGACACATTGCCGTTATGCGGTATTGCCAGCATTTCCTTGCCCTCGTCACGCTGGGCATCCAAAGCGTCCCACAGGTCCTCGGGGTTCTCTGAATCCAGAGAGCTGAAGGGGAAGGCCGGAACGTCAGTATTCTTGTAGATAACGTTTCTGTGCAGGTTCTGATCGCCGGGCATGGAGCTCCATTCGTACCCGACAAAGGTGGTGAATACATTAGGCTCATAGTGGGCCTCCGCACTGTCGATCATCGTCTGCCAGGCATCCAACCCAATCAGGCGCGCTTCTTCTGATTCCGAGAACCGCTGCAGCCCCTTCACACCACGGACAATTTTCAGCAGCGCCAGTGTGATGCTGAGAGGGCCATCATTAAGCAGGCGCTCACGCAAGCTGCGCGTGTCCAGCGGCAGTTTCGCACTGCGGTCTGCCCTGGCAGCGCCAAGGTATTCTGAGTGGTCTGTAACCGCAGCAAAGTCCAGGGGGCGGCCGATCCTGATGGGATAACCCGCGCCGTGTTCGATGGTGCCACCCCGGGTGAAAATGTAGGCGTCGTCAGGCGTTGCCCGCACGCCCAGAACGTAGGCATCCGTTGAATAGCTGGTGTGTATGTGCAAATCGCCCCAGAGCAGCTGTCGCGTTGCAACCGAAGTGGTAGCAGTTTTAGGCGGTGGTGGTTCCGCGGTATCGGCGTTAAAGGCAGGATACAGCGTGGGGTCCTCTACCGGGCTGCAAGCCGCAAGCCCGCAGGTAGCCAGGCCAGCCATGAGAATCTTTCGGTTCATCTGCGTGCCCTCCAGCGTCTCCAGCCGAAATAGCTGCCGCAAAGCAGCAGAAACAAGACAGCGGCGTAGGGCAAGTAGCGCGGCAGAAACACAAACAACAGCGAGTTGATGGCCACCTGCCGGGGCAGACGATAGCTCTCTGGTATCGGAAGCACACCGGCGCGCCGTTCGTATTCCGCATAAGCCTCCAGCATGCGCTGGAAACGCTCGGGTTCCGCTTCGCGCAAATCTGCAGTCTCTCCCGGATCGATACGAAGATTGAACAACTGCCAGCGGTTTTCGCCGAGCGGGGGCATGTTCTTTTTCAGCTTGTAGTCGCCCTGAAACAAGGCGGCATTGCCTGAAAATTCGTAGCCTGTGCTGGCTTCATTTGAGCGCAGCGGCGCGCTGCCGCCCGCAAGCGCCGGCAAAAGGCTGACACCCTCGAGCACGAACTCTGGTTTAGCAGGCGATGGTGGACGTATACCCGCCGCCTCCAGCACCGTCGGCACAAGATCCGTAACGTGGGTAAACTCACTGTAGATAGCGCCCTGGGCGGCAACCCCGGCGCCGGCTATGATCAGCGGAACCCTTACGCCGCCTTCGCCGGCAAAGAACTTGAAATCACGCAGTGGCGTATTCGACACCACGCCCCAGCGACTGCCTGCGGCAACCCAGCTGCCTTTCTCTCCCAGTGACTCAACCTCGCGGTGGTAGTGTTTCTCCAACCAGTCTCTCGCATAGTCACTGCTATAGGGCTCGTTGGCGACGGCTCCGTTATCAGAAAGCAGGATAAACAACGTATCAGAGAGTTCGCCGCTGTCCGCCAGATACTGCTTGAGGCGGCCAATCTCATAGTCCATGGCCGTCGCCATGCCAGCGTATGCCTGCATACGCCGCGCTTCGAAGTAACGGGCCTCAGGCGTGAGCGTGTCCCAGGCTGCCTGGGTCGGACCGGGGGAGAACACCGCATCCCCGGCAAACAAGCCCATCTCCCGGAGCCTGTTTTCACGCTTGCGCTGCACATCCGCCCAACCCTCGATATAGCGACCTCGGTAAGCATCGATAAAATGTGCGGGTGCCTGCAAAGGCGTATGGTTGGCCTGAAAGGCTACGTAGGCAAAGAAGGGCGAATCAGGCGTGTTGGCCCGGGGAGATTCTTCCAGAAACGCGATGGTTTTGTCGACGAAGTACCGCGAGCTATAAAAATCCTCGGGCAGGGCATTCATACGCTGCCCGTTTTCGTACCAGAACACTTCCGCCTGCATGGGCAGATAAGGCCGCATTTCAAAATTGTCGGAACCGCTCTCAGCCTGAATCACCGAGTAGTCGAACCCGCGCTCGGGGGGCAGGTTGCCGGGCTCGTGACCGAGGTGCCATTTTCCCGCCACGGATGTGCGATAGCCGGCGTCCTTCAAGACCTCGGAGAGCGTTTTGACCGCGGGGTCGAGCACACCCAGGTAGCCTG
Source organism: Halieaceae bacterium (assembly GCA_036353375.1). Classification (GTDB taxonomy): domain Bacteria; phylum Pseudomonadota; class Gammaproteobacteria; order Pseudomonadales; family Halieaceae; genus JANQIO01. The sequence goes on from JAZBPS010000043.1 coordinate 2,931, forward strand.
GCTTGCCCCGATGGGATAGAGGCATGAGCTCGCGCATGCTGCCCACGCCCGCGATGTGACTGTCCAGCCCAGTCAGCAACATTGCCCGGGTAGGCGCACAGCTTGAGGCGGCGTGAAAGTTGCTGAAGCGCACACCTTCATCTGCAAGCTGGTCGATGTTCGGTGTGTCAATCTCACCGCCGAACGCGCCGAAGTCCGAGAAGCCGACATCGTCCGCAACGATCAGCACGATATTGGGCCGTGAATCGGCGACGGCTGCCGCGGAAAGTGACAGTGCGGCCGCCAGCCCGACGACCAGGAAACTAGGCGATCTCAAAGGCAACCGGCATGGCCTTGATGCCATTGATGAAATTTGAGCGCAGCCAACGCACCTCACCATCCAGCCTGGGGCTTTTGATGCGGTTGAGGGTTTCGTTGAATATTACTTCCAGTTCCAGTCGCGCGAGGTGCGAACCGATGCAAAAGTGTTCACCGATGCCGAAAGCCCGGTGATTGTTCTTGACGTCTTCTCGTGCTGCGCGCGTAATATCAAACCGGTCCCCGTCAGCGAAGCATGCTTCATCTGCGCTGGCGGCACCGTAGTAGAGCTGCACCCGATCACCCGCTTTGATGACCTGGCCGTCAATTTCAACGTCGGCCAGTGCAGTCCGCTTGAAGGTGATCACAGGCGGATTGAAGCGCAACATTTCCTCAATAGCACCCTCCAGTAACTCGCGGTTCTCTTGCAGCAGAGCGTATTGATCCGTTTCTATCAGCAAGCGCATGCCGTGAGTTGTGACAGTGCGGGTTGTTTCGTTGCCCGCAACGATGAGCAGCAGGAAGAAATTGCAAAACTCGTCATCCGTCAGGGGCTCTTCCTCCACTGTCCCGTTAAGGAGAACGCTGGCAATGTCATCGAAAGACTGACCCCGCCGGGTTGATGCGATTTCCTGCGCCAGCATGAACATCTCCATCATCGCATTGATGCCGTCCTCCTCAGAGGTCTGCAGTTCCGGATCGTCCATACCAATCATAATGTTGGTGAGCTCGAACAGCCGGTCTCGCTTCTCCAGCGGCACGCCTACAAGCTCACAGATGGCTACCAGGGGCAGCTCTGCCGCTATGTCTCGCACAAAATCGCAGCGTCCTGAGGCCGTGGCGCGGTCCAGAATATCCCTGGCAATCTCCTGAAATCGTGCACGATAGCTATCGACGATTTTTGGGGTGAACGCGCTGCGAACCAGGCGGCGGTACTTCAGGTGTTTAGGCGGATCCATATTAATCATCTGCATTTGCAGGAAAACCAGCCGCTCTGCATCGGGCTCGCCAGGCATGCAGGATTTCACCTCGGATGAAAACAACTCCGGGTGCTTGGAAACAAAATCCAGATCCTTCTGGCGGCTGATTGCCCAGAATCCCTCAGATTCACGTGGATTTTCCTGCCAGCATACCGGCGCCTCATTGCGCAGATAACGATAGGCCTCACGGGGATGGCCAGATGCATACAGGTCGGGATCAGTAAGATCAAAGGGACAGCCGGGCATCGTTCAGTTTCCAGTGGGTGATTAACCCCGGACTATAAGCTGTGTCCACGCCAGCTCACAGCAGGCATTGATCGTGCGTGTGAAAACATTGTTTCCCAGAAGGTTCCCTGGATCGAGTAGCTTTGCCCACACCCCGGATTTAACAGCGACCGTGGACAATGAAATTCCGGACAGCAGCTTCAAGGTCATGCCAGCAGGCACTAGAGTCCCGCAAGTATCACATTCCTGCCGCAGGCCAGCATCTGTAGCCTGCGACACGCTTGTGTAAACAAGACTAACTAGGGAGACCTGGATGAACAGCCACGCATCACCCACTCAAGAGCGCCACAGCGCCACAAGCGCGTACAGCCTTGGTTCGGACCGGGCCAGTCAGTTATTGCGCGCCGCCCGCGAGCTAGCGCCGGTGCTGCAGCAGCGCGCGGCAGCGTGCAAGGAGCATCGCCGTGTATCTGATGAAACCATTGCAGACTTTCACGCTGCCGGCTTTTTCAGGATTCTTCAGTCAGAACGCTATGGTGGTTATGCAATGGATCCCCAGGTGTTCTACGCGGTACTGATGGAAATCGCACAGACCTGTATGTCATCAGCGTGGGTGCTGGGTGTGATAGGGGTGCACAACTGGCAGCTCAACCTGTTCGATGCGAAGGCGTCTGAAGATGTGTGGGGCGAGGATCCCAGCGTGCTGATATCGTCGTCTTATGCACCCGTTGGCAAAGTCACCCCGGTTGACGGCGGGTTTCGCCTGTCCGGTCGCTGGAGCTTCTCCAGTGGATGCGAGCACTGCGAATGGGCTTTCCTGGGCGCGGTTGTACCCACCGAAGAACACCCATGGGATATGCAGAATTACCGTACGTTCCTGCTACCACGCGCTGACTACGCGATAGAGGATAACTGGAATGTAATCGGACTGCAGGGCACGGGCAGCCACGACATCGTAGTCGATGATGTTTTTGTGCCGGAGTACCGCACGCATCGGATGCGTGAAGACCGCGACGGTTCAAAACACAGCGACAAGGCGCCTTTGTACCAGCTGCCGTTCA
>JAZBPS010000044.1:0-7170 GCA_036353375.1 Halieaceae bacterium
CGCATATTGCCCTTGGCTTTCTGCATCACCCTGGCAATGCGCTTCAGCCGGGTCAGTGGTCTGGACTCCTCGGTGAACAGTGGGCAGATGATGAAGCCCACCTGGTTACCCGCTGACTGGCTGGCCTTGAAGGAAATCGGCACCCCCGCCTCCAGGCTGATACCCGGCAGGGCGTCCTGGCTGCGCAGGTAGCTGCGCAGGGCGCCCCCACAGATCGCCAGTAACACGTCGTTGACGGTAGCGCCGTAGCGCTCCCCGAGCTTGCGCATCGCCCCCAGCGGCAGGTCGCTGATGACCACCTGTCGACGCTTGTCGACGTCCGTGTTGAACAGCGTGCGGGGCGCGGTGAAAGGCAGGGGCGGAACATCCCGTTTGCCGAGCAGGGCGTCCACACTCATACCGGTGAGCAATTCGGACATCTGCGGCAGTGCAGCGTAGTGCTTTTTCAGCTCGCTGCGCAGTGTGCCCAGTTGCCGCAGGGCGCCGTGGCGCGCGTGGTGCTTCTGTACATGCGGCCTGGCGGCACGGAAGTCGATACCGGCATCCGGTGAGCTGCTGAACAGGGCATCCAGCATGCGCAGTGCACCGACGCCATCCACCAACGCGTGGTGGACCTTGCAGTACAGCGCAAAACGCCCTCCGGGCAAGCCTTCAATCAGGTGGATTTCCCACAGCGGCCGGTGCCGGTCCAGTACCCGTTCGTGTGCCCGGGAGATCAGCCGTAACAGGTCTTCCATTCGCCCCGCCGACGGCAAGGCATAGTGATGCACGTGGTGGTCCGGGTCATAATCCAGTGCCGGTACCCAGGCTGGATGGCGCAGGCTATCGGGATCGGCAAGCTTCTTGTCAAAAATAGGCCACAGCCGGTTGAGGCGGCCACAGTGCCGTGCCAGCTTGCGGAAATAGCCTCGCGGTATCGGATCCGGCGCCGTCAACAGCATCAGTCCGCCGACATGGAAGGGTCTCTGCGCGGATTCCATGCGCAGGAAAGCGGCATCCTGAAAACTCAGCTTCTCGAATGCGGCAGTCACTGTGCAGCTCCGCGGGCGCAGGACGGCCGGGCGCAATACGCCCAAACCCCTGAAACACAGCGCTGTTTGCCTCTCGCTTTTATGATTTTCATGCGTTTGCTTGGCAACAACGGACCCGCATTGTTGCGCGAATGCTACCGCCGTTAACATGATCGGCGTCAATTGCCGTTTACATATTGTTCACCTGCCCGTCATAAACCGCGGCCAGCTTTCAGGCAGGATCAGACGCAGAGCGCACATTGTGGTGAAATAGCAGCACGAACCTCCACGGGATTCCAATGACCGCCGCCGGCCCAGAGCAGACCAGCATCGACCAGCTTGTCGACAGCAAGCCCGGGGATATCGCCCAGGTACTGCGCGACATGGAGCCCGAGGCTGTCTGGTCCTGCCTGGCGCAACTGCCCTCCGAAAAGGCAGCCCTCGCCCTGCACCGGCTGGACGAGGAGTTCCGCGGCCGGGTGCTGGAAAGCACCCACGATCCGGTGTTCCTGAAATACCTGCTGGAGCTGCTGGATACAGACGAGGCGGCGGACCTTATCGCGCAACTCCCGGCGGAGGAATCCGCGGCACTGCTGGACAGCCTGTCCCGGGCGGACGAGGTAGAGCAGCTGCTCACCTACCCGCCGGACAGCGCCGGCGGCATTATGGATACCCACCTGCTGGTGGCGCGGCTGGATGACACGGTGGCAGAAGCCACGGCCTACCTGCGCCGCCATGCCGCGGATATCGACCAGAACCACGACCTCTGGGTGGTCGACGAACAGGGACATCTGGCGGGCTTCGTCGGCCTGCCGCAGCTGCTGATCAGCCCGGAGACTGCACTGCTCGGCGAGCTGGCCGAGCGCGACTTCGCCAGCGTCGGCCCGGAAACGGACCAGGAGCAGGCCGCGCACATGGTGGAGCGCTACGACCTTGCGCAACTGGCCGTGGTGGATGAGGCCGGGCAGCTGCTGGGCCAGATCACCAGCGAGGACGCGATCACCGTGCTGAAGCGGGAATCCAGTGAGGACCTGCAGCGCATGAGCGGCCTGTCGGCGGCAGTTCGGCGCAATGACTCCACGCTGCGCATGGTATACAGCCGACTCCCCTGGCTGGCCGTTGGCATGCTGGGTTCAGTATTGGGGGCAGCGGTGATCATGCGCTTCGAGGCGGCGCTTGAGCAGGCGGCAATACTGGCGGCCTTCATCCCGCTTATCGCCGCAACGGCGGGCAGCGCCGGCATACAAAGCTCCACGGTGACGGTGCAGAGCATTGCCACCGGTGAGCTGGGGGGCTCGGTGCTGGGCAGGCTGTTGCGAGAGTTCCGGGTGGCGGTAGTCAACGGACTGTCCATATCGGCGTTGCTGGGCCTATTCATGCTGGGCGTTCACCTGCTGTTGCCAGACCGGCTGGAATCCATCGGTCTGCTTTTCCTGACGCTGGGAGTATCACTGCTGGGCGTACTGGCGATCGCCACCCTGATTGGCGCCACCATGCCCCTGCTGCTGCACCGACTGAAGATCGACCCTGCGGTCTCCACCGGTCCGTTCATTACCGTGAGTGCCGATGTCATCGGTATTCTGTTTTACTTCATGGTCGCAGACCTGATTTACCTGTAACCAGGAGCAGCGCGCTGCCCTGCGGTTTTAAACTACAATAACTGGCTGACAACGCCGGCCGGGTACCCCTACAGAAGGAGATGAACATGTTCCGTCCAAATCCCAGCGCACTTTTTGCCCGGGTAGCCATGTTATCGCTGGTGCTCGCGGCATGCGCATCTTCACCGCCCACCCCCACGGTGGACTACAAGACCGACTACGATTTCAGCAAGATCAGGACCGTCGCTTTCATGCCGGAGTCAGGCAGCAGTTCCGGTGACAGCCCCAGGGCCTATATCAGCGACATGGTGGCCGAGCGCATCAACCTGGGCATTACCGATGCGCTGCAAGCCAAGGGTCTGAGCGTGATAGACGATGTGGACGCGGCGGATGCGCTGGTGAACTGGCATCTGGTCGCCACCGAGAAAACCGATGTCAGAACCTACAACACCGGACCCAGTACGGGGATTTACTACGGCGGCTACCGGGGCTACAACCGTGCTGCGTTCTACAACTGCTGGAACTGCAATACGGGTACCGACGTGAGCGTACACCAGTACACCCAGGGCACGTTCATTGTGGATATTGTCGATCCCGAACTGCAGCGCTCTGTATGGCGTTCTACCATCCAGTCCAAGCTGAAAGGCAAGGAGCCGAGCAAGGACCAGGCCGACTACAACAGCGCGGCTGGCCGGATCATGGCGGCCTTCCCGCCCTACTAGGCGCTGTCCGGCCGTGCCGGCGCGCCCGCCGTGAGAGTGGCCAGTGCCACGACGTCTTCACCCGAGGGCTGCTGGTACAGGCGCAAACCGAACTCCGGCACAATGGCAAGCAGGTGGTCAAAAATGTCGCCCTGTATGCCTTCGTACTCTCCCCAGGCTGTGGTGCGGGTAAAGCAGTAGATTTCCAGCGGCACGCCTGTCGGCCCCGGTGCCAGCAGGCGCACCAGCAGCGTCAGGCCCTGGTGCACATCGTCCCGGGCCTGCAAATAGTTATAAACATAAGCGCGAAAGGTGCCGATGTTGGTGAGCCGGCGCTGGTTGACCGCCTCGCCGCTGTCGCCAACCTCGGCGTTGTGGCGAGTGAGGTCAGACTGCTTGCCAGCCATGTAATCCTTCAGCAGGGAGAAGCGCTTGAACCTGTCTACTTCAGCTTCCGTGAGGAAGCGCACGCTGGCGGCGTCCAGATAGAGGCAGCGCTTGATCCGGCGGCCGCCCGCCTCGGACATGCCTCGCCAGTTCCTGAAGCTGTCGCTGATGAGGCGATGTGTAGGGATGGTGGTGATGGTCTTGTCCCAGTTCTGCACCTTTATAGTGTGCAGCTGCACGTCTATCACATCGCCGTCGGCGCCGAACTGCGGCACTTCAATCCAGTCGCCCACCCGCACCAGGTCCTGGGCTGTGAGCTGCACACTGGCCACCAGCGACAGTATGGTGTCCTTGAACACCAGCAGCAGCACAGCGGTCATTGCGCCAAAGCCACTGAGCAATACCCAGGGCTCGCGGTCCATCAGGGTGCTGACTGCGAGAATAAGGCCGAACAGGATGACCACCAGCTGCAGCAGCTGCACAAAGCCCTTGAGCGGGCGCTGGCGAGATACCGGATAGGTCTGGTAGATGGTGTTGGCGGCGCTCAGTGCCGCGGTAACGGCAAAAGTAACCACCAGCACCATATAGATACTGGTGCCCTTCATTAACAGGGCTTCCAGCGTACCCTCGAAGCGCGGCAGCATATCGACGCCGGCATAGATAATGAACACCGGCAGCAACTGGGCCAGGCGCGAGGGCACCCCGTGCTGAATCAGGGCATCGTCCCAGGTGTATGCCGTGGCCAGCGCCAGCCGATGGGCCAGGCGAACCAGGACGACCCGGGCAAACCAGTAAACGGCCAGGGCGACAAGCAACAAGCCCGCCAGCGAATAAAGGTCAGGCCTGGTTGCATAAAGCGTGAGCAGCGATTCCATGTTCAACCCTCGTGGCGGCGTGTCTGTTACGTCTATAAAAGGCGGTCTGCCGTCGTGTCCATCAGTACAAATAGGCCAACGCCAACCATAATAGCCGGTAACAGCCAGCGCTCATGGCGAACCAGCGCCTGCACCAGTGGCTGCCGGGTCAATAACAGGCGCACCAGCGCCAGCCACAGGCAGGCCATCGCCAGATAGGTGAGAAACATCGCAGGCAGCCATTGCTGCCCGGTGTCTGCGAACAGCGGCAGCAGCAGCACCAGCGTATCGCCGCTGTTTGCCACCATCAGCACGCCCACACCCCAGGCACCCATCGCACGCTCGGCAGGCACCACGCCAGCCTCCGCAGTCCGCAAGGCACGCAGACCACGGCGAATGCCGAGGAACAGTGGCACCACGCCAAGATACCCCATGAAAGCCGGCTCCAGCAGCGAACCCAGCACGCAGCCCGCCAGTAGAAACAGCAGCATCGCGACCACCGAGAGCAACAGGCCCAGGGCCACCTGCGCAAAAGGCAGTACCGCCGACAAAGCCGTCAGCAGGAGCAGGTTATCCAGGTTACTGGCGGCAAAACCCCCGGCCACCAGCAGCAATGGCGAGCCTGGCGCTAACACCCCGTTAGTTGCCCAAATAGACACTATCGGCCCGTCATCTGACTGATTTTGCAGGAAAAAGTCGAACCAGTTCACAGATATGGCAAGGACTTTGGCGCTGGCGGCCGTGTCGCCCTATCTTCACACTCATGAAAACGATTACACGCAATTACCTGCCCCTGCTCGCTGGCGCCATTCTGGCTTTTGGCCTCGCACTGAGCAACACCCTGTCGGCCAACAGTGTCCACACACCGGTTATGCCCCGGTCGATGATGGTGTCCACGGCGGGACTGATACCCCAGGCGCCCGCCTCAGGACGCGACCGCGCCGAAGCCCTGTTCCAGGCAGACTGGGGCGCGGCGCAGCCGGCAATTTTCAGCCGCATCGCGACTGCCTTCAGTGCTGATGCGATGAGCGGCGCAGACCTGATGGCGGTTGAATGCCGCGCCAGTCTCTGCAAAATCCGTTTCCAGGCCGATCAAGACGTTCCGGTCAGCAAACTTCTGCCGATGCAGCTGGCCGGCGCCTTCAACACCATCGTGACGGTCCACGACACCGGCACCGACGGCGTCGTTTACATGGATGTTCCCAGCGCGCGCTGAGGCACATCAAACGTTTCACGGGTTCTTACCGAAGGTCGCAAATGCGACCTTTTTTTTTATGGGTGTTGGGCTACACTCTCGACACTGATCGGAGTGAGTCCCCTGCCATGGATTACAATGCTGCCACCCATTCGCTGCAGTGCCCCAAATGCCACCACGGCATGGAGGAAGTCAGCTACGGAAATGTGACCATCGACCGCTGCACCGGATGCCAGGGACTGTGGTTTGACGTCGGCGAGGCAGATGCCCTGAAGGAACGCTGGATGGGCGAGGCCCTGGACGCCGGCGATCCTGAAATTGGCAAGCGCTGGAACGAGGTCGAAGATGTGGACTGCCCACGCTGTGGCAAACGTATGCGCAAGACCTCGGATCCCAGCCAGAAACATATCTGGTACGAAGTCTGCGACGAGCACGGTATGTTTCTTGACGCGGGTGAATTTACAGACTTCAAGTACGAAACCCTGCTGGACAAGTTCCGCGGCATGATCAAGGGCGCGCGCAACTAGAGCACAGAACCCGACCCCGGCACAGAACCAGAATGAACCCTCGCGTCTGGGCCCAGGCCCTGCAGACCATGCCCAAGTTGTCGCCCTCGGAGTGGGGGGAGCTGGATGTCGTTGCCCGCTGGCTGATCGCCACCCGCGCCTCTGTCCTGTTCATGACATTCATGTCTGCTGCGCTGGGCGGCCTGTTGGCTGCAGCAGACGGCATGTTCGACTGGACGCTGTGGTCTATCTGCTGCCTCGGCCTGGTCTTTGCCCACGCTACCAACAACCTGCTCAACGACTACACCGACTCCCGCCGCGGCATCGACAAGCATAATTATTATCGCAACCAGTACGGCGTGCACGTGCTGGAAGACGGTCTGCTGTCGCCCGCACGCTTCTGGGGCTACGTCGGGTTCACCGGCGGCGTGGCGCTGGCGCTGGGTATCTGGCTGATCAGTGAACGCAGCGGCCTGACCCTGAACCTGATGCTGGCAGGGGCGTTCTTCGTGCTGTTCTATACCTGGCCGCTAAAGTACTACGGTCTGGGCGAACCTGCGGTATTGCTGGTATGGGGCCCGCTGATGGTCGGGGGCACCTACTACGTCATCACGGGCAGCTGGAGCTGGGACGTAACCTGGTTCAGCCTGCTCTACGCCCTGGGACCCACCACGGTGTTGTTCGGCAAGCACATCGACAAGCTGGTGCTGGACGAGGGCAAGGGCGTGCAGACCCTGCCCGTGATCCTCGGCTCGCGACAGGCGAGGTACTGGGTGATCGGTATGCTGGTACTGCAGTACCTCGGTTGTGTCATGCTGGTCGTGTACGGCGCTGCCCACTGGCTGCTGCTGGCGGTGCTGGTCAACCTGCCGACCTTGTGGAAAGTCATGCAGGCGTTTCGCGAGGAGAAACCGGAGCA
>JAZBPS010000045.1:0-2125 GCA_036353375.1 Halieaceae bacterium
GCCATGGATGGCGAGCTCAAGCCCCCAAGGAGAGCCTGCCCCTCTTTTCGGGTAAGGGTTCACGGCGGGTCCTGGAAACACACTTCAGGGTGTGGGCCGCCTGCGCCTGACCTCCGGGTTCATTACGAGAATCGTGATGTCGCTGCCTGCGAGAGAGCAGAGGTGCTGGATCAGGATGCAGTGAGCATCCCCAGTCGAGCCCCCATGCGGGTGGCGGCACCCTCGCGGAAGCGGTCGTCCCAGCTGACGCTGCCCTCGGGCAGCAGCAGGATAACCGTGGAGCCCAGCATGAAGCGGCCCATTTCCTCGCCGCGCTCAAGTGACACCGGCGCCGGTGTGCGCGTGAAGTCCGTGGTCACGGGCTGCTTGAGGGGCGGGGCCACCTGGCCGCCCCACACTGTGCTGATCCCCGCCACAATCATTGCACCCACCAGCACCATCGCCATCGGTCCCGCCGCCGTGTCGAAGTAGCAGACCAGGCGCTCATTGCGGGCAAACAGACTATCGACATGATTGGCCGTGGTCGGGTTGACCGAGAACAGGTCGCCGGGAATGTAGGTCTGGGCGACCAGTTTGCCGGCCAGTGGCATGTGCACTCGGTGATAGTCCTTCGGCGACAGGTAAATCGTGGCAAAGTGCCCGTTGTGGAAAGCGTCGGCGCGCTCCACATCGGCCAGCAGGTTCTCGGCACTGAAGTAGCGGCCCTTGGCCTGGAACACGCTGCCGCCGGTAATGTCGCCGATCTGGCTGATAGCACCGTCCGCCGGGCACAGAATGGCCCCGGGCTCCGGGTCCAGGGGACGCGCGTCAGGCGCCAGGGCGCGGGTAAAAAAATCGTTGAAGCTGGTGTAGGCCGCAAGTCCTGGCTCTGCTGCCTCGGTCATGTCGACCTCGTAGTGACGCGCAAACCAGCGGATAAAGGGGCCCGCAATCCAGGGTGCGCGACTGCGGGCCAGCCAGCCGACCAGGCGCGACAGTGCCTGTTGAGGCACCAGCCACTGCAGCAGGATGAAAAGCCTGGCCACCGGTCAGGCTACCGGCAGGTCGTCACGGTTGCCCCATTCGCCCCAGGAGCCGTGATAGCCCTTGATGGACGGATAGCCGAGAACCTTCATGGCCAGCCAGGTGAGTCCCGAGCGATGATGCGTCTGGCAGTGGGTCACAATATCCTTGTCCGGCGTCAGGCCCAGGCCTGCAAGCCGTGTGCGCAGCGCCTCCTGATCCACCAGCCGCAGGGCGTTGTCCCTGTCCATCAGTTCCAGCCAGTCCAGGTTGACCGCGCCGGGAATGTGTCCTGCGCGGGCCGAGCCACTGCGCAGTCCCTGGTACTCCTCTGCTGAGCGAGCGTCCCAGATCGCAAAGCCCGGGTCTTCAAGGCGCGGCAGGATGTCTTCCACCTCGGCGATGGGTTCACGATGAATCTGCACCGTCACTTCTGCCGACTCCGGCGGTGTAGCCTGGGCCGTTTCCGGCAGACCCTCCGCGCGCCAGGCGTGTATGCCGCCGTTCAGGTAGCTGTAGTTGTGGTGGCCGATGACCTCCAGCGTCCACAGCAGGCGACCTGCCCAGCCGCCACCCTCGTCATCATAGGCGACAACGTGATGTTCAGGCTTGAGGCCCAGGAAGGAAAAAATCTCGTTGAGCCTGGCCTCGTCGGGCAAGCGGCCCGGTACCGGCGGTCCACCGTGTTGCAGTGCCATGGGTGGCAGGTGTACGGCGCCCGGGATGTGGCTGCTGCGATAGCCGTCGGTAGCGCACAGGTCTCCCAGCAGCAGGTTGGGAATCGCGTCTCGCTGCTCGTGAAAGTCCCTGGGCTCAAGTAGCAGTGGCAACATGGCACGTCCTGGTCGCGTAAAAGTTCAACGCAGTGTAGCGAACCCCTCAGCGCCTATCCATCGCCCTGCTCGCCGACAATATGGCGGTAGCTCTCCAGGCGCTGCGGCTCGATGTCCCCCCGGGCCACCGCGGCCAGCAGCGCACAGCCTGGCTCAGCCTCGTGCTGACAATCGCGGAACTTGCAGTGACCGAGCAGCGGGCGAAACTCCCGGAAGCCCTGTTCGATTTCCCCGCGCTGGACGTGCCACAAGCCGAACTCGCGAATGCCGGGTGAATCGATGATGGCGCC
>JAZBPS010000046.1:0-23187 GCA_036353375.1 Halieaceae bacterium
CACTCGCGGTCGAGCTGGCCTACACCGGTGGCAAGATACGGATGAATCTTGCCACGGGGCTTGAGGTAGTAGAGCGCGTCCAGGTGCCAGCGGGTGATATCCGCATCAAATCCCAGATCACTGTCGGTCTCACCGTCGGAAAGCCAGATCTCACTGGCCCAGCGTTCGTTAAAGCGAAACTGCGCGGCACCGAAGGGTGTAATCTCGTCATCCACGCCGCGATCGTCGTCGAATATGTTGTAGCTGCCGCCAGCGGTGAACATCAGCGGCGCCTCCGCACGGGCGGGCAGTGCCGCTGCAAGCGTCAGCAGGACAAGCGCGCAGGCGAGCAGTTGGAAGGCGGTTCTGGCGGGCATCACGCTGGTGATTGCCACGGCCGTGGTCTTGTTGTTGGCGTGCATTTGCGGGCTCCTTGGGGAAGTTCTTTTGTTCGCACAGGTCAAGAATATCAGCACCTTTGGCTACCGGCTATTGCAGCAGAGGAATATGGCAAAGCCGTGACACTACCACCCCAGCCGGGTCTTGATAAATGGAATTGTAAGCGCGCGCTGCAGGGCGATCGAATCGCGGTCCAGGGTTTCCAGCAATGCCATCAGCCCGGCCATATCCCGGGGCGCGCGGGACAGTATGTAGCGGGCTGCCTCCGCATCCATGCGCAGTCCGCGGCGCCCTGCGCGAAACAGCAGTATCTGTTGCTTTTCCTCATCCGTGGGGGCCTGCAACTGAAACACCACCCCCCAGGCCAGCCTGGACACCAGGTCAGGCAGCCGGATGCCGAGCTGGCCAGGAGCCGCTGCTGCCGCGACCAGCACGCAGGTACCCTGCTCCCGGGCACGGTTGATAAAGTGAAACAAGGCTTCCTCCCAGGCCGGCTCAGCGGCCACGGCCTGCAGATCGTCAAGGCAGACCAGTGCGAGAGACTCGACGCCGTCCAGTACGGCCTCCGGGGGCAACTCGCGCAACTCCGCCAGCGGCAGGTAAACCGCGCTGCCGGCAGCGCGCTCATGACAGGCCGCCTGCAGCAGATGGCTGCGGCCGCTGCCTGCCGGGCCGTGCACGTAGAGAAACCGCTCTTCGCCGGGTTGCAGCAGCAAGCCGCGCAACGCCGCCAGCCGCGGGGTGAAACAGAAGTTTTCCAGGGTGGCGTCGTCGCGCAGCTGTACCGGCAGCGCCAGCTGGCTATGCGGCGCTGCCATCATCACTTCCGCTGGTATAGAACTCGGTGGCCTTGTAGTAATCGTTGACGTGCCGCAGCAGCACCGCCACCACCGCAGCCACGGGCAGGCCCACCAGCACCCCGACAAACCCGGCCAGCTGCCCGCCCGCCAGCACCGCAAAAATCACGGCAACAGGGTGCAGGCCGATACGATCACCCACCAGCACAGGCGTCAGCAGATAGCTCTCTATCATCTGGGCGACGGAAAACACCACCGCCACGCCAACCAGCGCGGTCCAGTCACCAAACTGCACCCAGGCCGCCACGCTGGCCGCCAGGATTCCCACGGCCGTGCCGAGGTAGGGCACAATCGCGAACAGGCCGGCGAAAACGCCGATAGCGACACCCAGGTCGATGCCGACAATCATCAGCCCCACTGAATAGATGATGGCCAGCGCCAGCATCACCAGCAGCTGTCCACGCAGGAAGGCACCGATCACTTCATCGCACTCACCCGCCAGCGCAACGCCCCGCGGTTGCCAGTCCTCCGGCAACAGGTCCAGTACTTTGGGGGTGAGCTTGTCCCAGTCCCGCAGCAGGTAAAAGGCGACCACGGGAACCAGCACAAGATTGCCCAGGGACACCAGGAAATTGACGCTGGAATCGGTCACGTAGGCGCCCACCGCCGCCACCAGTTTGCCCACGGACTGCCAGTGCTCCGCCAGTGTCGACTTTACCTGCAGGCTGGGCACTGTTTCCGGTGGCAGGTCCAGCAGGTTCCAGACCCAGGGCAGTACCGTGCCGGTGACCCACTCATAGGCCACGGGAATGCCCCGGACCAGTGTATTGAGCTGACTGATGAGCAGGGGCAGGATGATCAGGCACGCGCCCAGCAACAGCAGGCCGATAGCGAGGAACACAGTGGATGCCGCGAGGCTGCGGCCCATGCCACGCTCCTCCAGCCAGTCGGTTGCCGGATCACCCAGGTAGGCCACCAGCGCCCCCGCGACAAACGGCGTCAGGATGGGCGACAGCGCATACAACAGCCACAACAGCAGCGCCAGCACCGCCAGCAGTGGCAGCCCCAGGAAGGAGCGGGTGGCGCGCATCATGGCAGCCACCGGTAGCTGAGGTCGAGATTTACCGGGCCGCGCCGCAAAGGCGGCGGATTGCGCAGCGGTTCAAGCCGCCGGTCCAGCGCCAGAATGCTGCCCAGGGAATCGGCGTCAGCCTGGGCGGTCAGGCGAAACACGGCGCTGTTGTCCTCCAGATAGGCGAGCCAGGCATCGGACACCAGCTCGACCCGGGTGAACACGTCCAGCAGGGCACTGTAATCGTCGAAACCCGTGACCGACTCCACCCGCACCAACAACGCCGCGGCACCCTGCCCCGCCGCCACCGCATAGCGCGGGCCCATGCGGTCAGCCACAAAATCGGCCAGGGCCGACGACAGAGCCAGGTCCGATTCGCCGTACACGCTGCCGGCACTGCTGTCCTGGCGATACAGGTAGGTCCAGTCGCCCATCCAGCGCTCCCCGGGCAACGCGGTAAACCGCCCTATCAGTACATTCTCGTTACCGTAACGCCGGGATGCGCGGTAGGCGCTGAGTTCATCCAGTCGCCAGAGGTCCTCCACCCGGGCTGCGCGCATGTCCTGCAGGTCATACAGCGGGTACGCCAGGGGCACGCCGCGCCGGTCCATGGACGCGCGCAGCGCCTCGTATAACGCAGGATCGCTGTCCGGGGTAGCGAGGCGCCGTTGCGCCCCGTCATCGACCACCAGCCACAGCAGCAGGGCCGGACGGTTCGCCGTCCACAGCGGCGCTGCCGCATCGCGCAACAGGCTGTTTACCGACTCGGGATCGAAGTACACCTCCAGCAGCAGGCGATCGTCATCCCGCAGGTAGCGATAGCGCTGCACATAGCGGCTGGCGTCAGCGACTGCAGACTCCAGCGGTGCCAGCGCCAGCACGTCCGGGTGCCCGGACACCTTGACCAGGACCTGGGCCAGGGCCTGCCGGGTTCCTGACTGCAGCTGCGCCTGACCGTGATTCTCCACTGCCACCAGGCCCCGGTGCAGGTCGGCGACCGCGGCAGCAGAAACCGCCGCCGCCTGGCCGAGGATGAACAGGCAGAGCAACCAGGGGAGCAAAACTGGACGGTGAGCACTCATGGCGGCGGATTTTACCAGTACCGGGGTTTGGCGTGACAGGATAGAATACGCGCTTTTCGCCCCACCCTGCCCATGAGTGACGCGCCAGACAACCCCCCACAGGCCCAAACACCCTCCCTGAGTTATCGGGACGCCGGCGTGGACATCGACGCCGGGGACGCGCTGGTGCAGCGCATCAAGCATGTCGCCGGGCGTACCCGCCGTCCGGAAATGCTCAGCGGACTGGGCGGATTCGGGGCGCTTTGTGAGATTCCGCAGGGCTACAAACAACCCGTTCTCGTGTCGGGTACGGACGGTGTAGGCACCAAGCTCAAGCTGGCGATGCAACTGGGTCGCCACGACACGATCGGCATCGACCTGGTGGCCATGTGCGTCAATGACCTGGTGGTGGCCGGGGCCGAGCCGCTGTTCTTCCTGGATTATTACGCCACCGGCAAACTGTCGGTGGACACCGCCGCCAGCGTGGTGGAGGGCATTGGCCGCGGCTGCGAACTGGCCGGCTGTGCCCTCGCCGGCGGCGAGACCGCCGAGATGCCCGGCATGTACGAGGGCGAGGACTACGACCTGGCCGGCTTCTGCGTGGGTGTGGTGGAGAAGTCCGCCATTATCGACGGCAGCAAGGTGCAGGCCGGCGACAAACTGATCGGGCTGGCGTCCAGTGGCCCTCACAGCAATGGCTATTCCCTGATACGGCGCATCCTCGACCTCAGCGGTGCCGACCTGTCCGAGGCGTTTGCGGAGCGCACGCTGGGCGAGACCCTGCTGGAACCCACCCGCATCTACGTGAAACCCCTGCTGGCGCTGGCACGCAGCACAGAGCTGCGCGCGCTGTGCCATGTCACCGGGGGCGGCCTGACCGACAACCTGCCCCGGGTGCTGCCCGATGGACTGAGTGCCGTTATCGATACCCGCAGCTGGCAGTGGCCCGAGATCTTCCAGTGGCTGGCGGATGCGGGCAACGTGGCCACCTCAGAGATGCACCGTACCTTCAACTGCGGCGTGGGCATGGTGCTGTGCGTGGCAGAGGCCGAGGCCGATGCCTGCCTGGCCTCGCTCAACGCGGCCGGGGAACAGGCCTGGGTGCTGGGTGCTGTGGAAGCAGGGCACGCGGCAACCGTCCTGTACCAGGAGTAATGAAGCTCGCCGTCCTGATTTCCGGCAGCGGCTCGAACCTGCAGGCGCTGATGGACGCCTGCACCGCCGGCAGCATCCCCGCAACCGTCGCGGTAGTGATCAGCAACCGGGCGGATGCCGCGGGACTCGAGCGCGCCCAACACGCGGGTATTCCCACCCTGGTGGTGGACCACCGGGGCTTTGCGGATCGGGAACACTTCGACCTCGCCCTGCTGGATGCGCTGGCGGCGTTTGCCCCCGACCTGGTCATTCTGGCCGGCTTCATGCGCATCCTGACGCCGGCGTTTATACAGCGCTATCGCGGCCGCCTGCTGAACATCCACCCCTCCCTGCTGCCACGGTACCCGGGCCTGCATACCCACCAGCGCGCGCTGGACGCGGGCGACGATCGCACCGGCGCCACGGTGCATTTCGTCACGGAAGAACTGGATGGCGGCCCGCCGGTGCTGTTTGCCAGCGTACCGATTGCGCCGGGCGCTACCGCGGACAGCCTGGCCGCTGCGGTACAGCAGCGGGAACATCTTATTTATCCGCTCGCAGCCCGGTGGTTTGCCGAGGGGCGCCTTGTGCTCGCCGCCGACGGCGCTCGCCTCGACGGGCAAACGATCCCCGCCCAGGGGATCGATGTGGATACGTTGGCGATAAGCGAACCAGCGTCGTCGTAGCAACAGTCAACCTGCGGCCCGCCCGGACGCGATTTCCAGCTTGTCAGCGCATCTGCCCGAGCGCGCGGGCGGCGCTTTCCACGTAGCGCTGCTCGGTGCGGATGCGCTCTTTCGCGACCTCGTCGGGGGCGAGTTGCAGGGCGTAGCCCAGCTGGGAGCGCGCCGCCAGCATCTCCCCGTTGAGATAGAAATACTGGGCGCGGGACTGGTGCAGGCCGTAGTTGTTGCCCGTCAGTCCCTGGGTTTCCGCCAGCACGTACCAGACATAGGGGTCGCTGCCCCGTCGTTTCGACTGCTGGTCGAGGATTTTCTCGGCTTCGGTATAGCGGCCGGCGCGCAGGTGGGTCTTGGACACGGCCATGGTGAGGGGGTAGTTGCCGGGCATCAGCATCCAGTGCCGCCCCAGCAGTGACAGGGCGTCGTCGAATTCACCGGATTCGGTGTGGATATCCGCCTCGGCCAGGATGTAGGGCAGGTTGTCAGGGCGGTACTCCCGCAACGGGGTTAACAGCTCCATCGCCTCGGCGTAGCGGCGCTGCCGCGTCAGCACCAGTATCAGGCCGTACTGGTAGGCCTCGGCGTTGCGGCCCTTGCGCTCCAGCCGTTTGCGGAACCAGGCTTCCGCCTCGTCATCGTCGCGAAAGCTCTGCGCCTGCACCCGCATGCGCATCAGCTGAAAATCCGGGTTGTCCGCGTAGACCCGGCGCGGGTACTCCCGGGCGCGGTTGCGCGCATCGGCGATACGGGTTTCGGTCAGCGGGTGAGTCAGCAGAAACTCGGGCGGGCGCCGCGAACCCCGGGTCAGCGATTGCATCACCTGGAACATATTGGCGGCACCGTTGGGGTCGTATCCGGCCCGGGCCAGGTTCTGTATACCGATGCGGTCTGCTTCCTGCTCGTGGGCCCGGCTGAAGCGCAGGGCGGTGGACTGGGCCGCGGCCTGGGTCCCGGTAATCGCCGCCACCCCGGCCTCACCGGAGCCCGCCGCGATCGCTACCAGACCGCCCAGCAGGCCGACCATGGTGGGAATGCGGGAGCGTTCCCTGTCCTCCACGCCCCGGGAAAAGTGCCGCTGGCTGACATGTGCCAGTTCGTGGGTCAGCACCGAGGCCAGTTGCGCCTCACTGCCTGCCTGCCGCACCAGGCCGTTGTGCACACCCACCACGCCGCCGGGTACGGCAAAGGCGTTGATGGTGGGGTTGTCCACGGTAATCAGCTCAAGCCGCCGGTCCTTCAGCTCGCTGGTCTCGGCCAGCCGGAAGATCAGGTTCTCGAGATAGTCCTGCAGCAGGGGGTCCTCAACCGCGGGCACCTGCCGCCGGTAGGACATCAGCCAGACCCGGCCCATCATGTACTCCTGCCCGACGGGCAGCACACCGGTTTCGCCGAAGCTGGGGAGATCGTCGCGCTGGGCGCTGGCCGACAGCGTCAGCAGCGCGCACAGCAACGCTGCGACGGCGCGGCAAAGGGCTTGCATCAGGCCCTGGGCAGGGTCACGCCCTTCTGGCCCTGGTATTTGCCGCCGCGGTCCTTGTAGCTGGTTTCACACACCTCGTCGGACTCAAAGAACAACATCTGGGCGACGCCCTCGTTGGCGTAGATCTTGGCGGGCAGATTGGTGGTGTTGGAGAACTCCAGCGTGACATGCCCCTCCCACTCGGGTTCCAGCGGCGTGACGTTGACGATGATGCCGCAGCGCGCGTAGGTCGACTTGCCCAGGCACACCGTCAGCACATTGCGCGGTATGCGGAAGTATTCCACCGTGGAGGCAAGGGCGAAGGCGTTGGGCGGGATGATGCAGTAGGGTGCATGGATATCGACGAAGCTTTTCTCGTCGAAGTTTTTCGGGTCCACGGTGGCCGAGTGTATGTTGGTGAACACCTTGAAATGCTCCGAGCAGCGCACATCGTAGCCGTAGCTGGAGGTGCCGTAGGAAATCACCCGCTCCTCGCCCGCGTAGCGCACCTGCTCTGGCGCGAAGGGTTCGATCATGTTCTCGGACTCGGCCATGCGCCGAATCCACTTGTCTGACTTGATGCTCATGCTGCTCCTGTTGCGAGGGCCGGTCGCGCCGGCCTCAGTCGTCGCTGATTACGATTTCGGGGGTGCCGGGTGCCTCGCCACCAGCGAGCCCTGCGAGAATGCCGTCGGCGATGTCCATATACGCCCTGGCCTCGGGGGAGTCCGGCGCGGCCACGACCGTGGGCCGGCCGGCATCGGTCTGCTCGCGCACGGCCAGCGACAAGGGCAGGCTGCCCAGTAAACTGACGCCGTATTCTGCAGCAATGCGCTCACCGCCGGCACTGCCGAAGATGTGTTCCGCGTGGCCACACTGGCTGCACACATGCACGGCCATGTTCTCCACGATGCCCAGCACCTTGACGCCGACCTTGGCGAACATCTCTATGCCCTTGCGTGCGTCCAGCAGCGCGATATCCTGCGGCGTCGTCACAATGACGGCACCAGACAGCTTCGCCTTCTGGGACAGGGTCAACTGGATGTCGCCGGTACCCGGTGGCATATCGATCACCAGCACGTCCAGCTCACCCCAGTCAGTTTGCTCCAGCATCTGCTGCAGGGCGCCACCGGCCATGGGCCCGCGCCAGACCATGGGCGTGCGCTCGGTCACCAGGTAACCCATGGACATGGTGGCCAGACCGTGGGCGGGCACCGGCACCAGCATGTTATTGCGCTGCTCGGGGCGCTGTGACTCCGGAATGCCCAGCATCAACTGTTGGCTGGGGCCGTAAATATCGGCGTCCAGCAGACCGACCGTCTGGCCGCGGGCCTTGAGCGCCAGCGCGATATTCACCGCCGTGGTGGACTTGCCCACACCGCCTTTGCCGGAGGCAACCGCGATGATGTACTTGACCTTGTCCATGACTGCTCCGGGTTAAAAAGGCCGCTAGTATAAGCAGCGCCCCCGCCCCCCACAAACCTGCTACCGGTTTTTCGTCATTCCGGTGAAGGCGCTTCCTGGCAAAAACGCAGCCGGTGAAGCCTCAGCGATTGCGACCCAGCTTTTCGTGGGCATCCACCCATTCATTGGTGCCGGTTTTGCGGTCCAGCCGGGTTGCCGCGGCCAGTGACAACTCGCCGGCGACCACAACGCCTGCGGCAATCTCCAACAGCTTCATTGCCTTGCCCTTGCCGTAGCAGTCCATGATCTCCAGGCATTCGCGCTGGGTCGCAAGCCCGGTACCCCCGCCGTAGGTGGCCATGATCAGCGCCGGCAGAGTCACCGAGTAGTGCAGGTCGCCGCTGCGGGTCACGTAGTTGTACACCGAGCACTGGTTGGCCTCGGCGATATTGGCCATATCCTGGCCTGTGGCCATAAACAGTGCCGCCAGCCCATTGGCGGGGTGGGCGGCGTTGTTGGACGAACCGGTCAGGAAGGCGCTCAGCGTGGTCACCGTGTAACCGTAGTGCATCTGCTCCGGCGTGATCCGCAGAATGTCACCGAGCACCTCCCGCGGCAGCGTGATCTCTGCCGTTACCCGACGTCCTCGTCCCTTCAGGGAATTGACAAAGGAGGTGCGCTTCTCCGTATCAAAGGAACCGGACAGCAGGTAGTGCCGCAGATAGTCCACCTGCCCCCGGATCCATTCGCAAGCGACAAAGGTCGCCTTGCCGGTCATGTTCTGTCCTGCGGCGTCGCCGGTGCTGTAGTCAAAGCGCGTGTGCACCATGTTGTGCACCACGTAATGCTCGATCTCCAGCAGCTTGCCTACCGAGGTCGTGGATTCTGCCTGCGCCTTGATCGCGTCGAAGTTGGCCACCAGCCAGTCGCGAAAGTCCCTGGCCTGGCGGGCGTTGTGGAACACAAAGGTCGGCGCGCGCTGCATTGCTTCGCCGCACACCGTGGTCATCACGCCACCCGCTTCACGAATCACGCGCATGCCCCGGTTGTAGGACGCCACCAGTGTGCCCTCGATGGTCGCCATAGGGACATAGAACTCGCCCTGGGCATACTCACCATTGACGAGCAGCGGCCCCGCCAGCCCGATGGGCAGCTGGGCTACCCCGAACAGGTGTTCAATGTTTCCCGCCATGCTCTCGGGCGCAAAGCTGAACTGGCGGGTGTGCCTGAGCTTCGCGCCGGTGCGATCCTCGATGAACTGCTGGCGCTCGGCGACAATCTCCGGCGTGTAATCGTTATCATTGCGGGGAATTTTGCTGGTCATGGCCTCGTCTCTGTCGGTTGGCTTTACAGCATACCGCCGCGCTTGCGCCAGAGCCATGAGAGCACAACCGGCAACATCAGCAGGCTGGATAGCGGCCAACGCCTTCGCGGCATGGGCGGATTACGCTATAGTAGCGCCCCTTTTTTACCAGCCCGGAAACACCGACCACGCCTGGCCGCCATCGGCCCGCACAGAGAGACCGCCCTATGGCCTCATCCGAACAGTCAGCACAACGCGAGATCCTGGTCACCAGTGCCCTGCCCTACGCCAACGGGCCCCTGCATCTGGGCCACATGCTGGAGCAGGTGCAGACAGACATCTGGGTGCGCTTCCAGCGCTCCCGGGGGCACGACTGCCTGTATGTCTGTGCGGACGATGCCCACGGCACCGCAATCATGCTCACCGCCGAGCGGCTGGGCATCTCGCCGGAACAACAGATCGAGCGCATGCACAGTGAACACCTGGGCGTGAGTGAAGACTTCCTCATAGGCTTCGATAACTTCTACACCACGCACTCCGAGGAAAACCGCGCGCTGAGCGAAAGTATCTACCGCCGTCTGCGGGACAACGGGCATATTGAGCAGCGGGAGATTACCCAGGCCTTCGACCCGGAAAAGCAGCTGTTCCTGTCCGACCGTTACATCACGGGCAGCTGTCCGCGCTGCAAGACACCGGGACAGTACGGCGACAACTGCGAGGCCTGCGGTGCCACCTACAGTCCGCTGGAATTGCTGGACGCCCGCTCGGCCCTGTCCGGTGCCACGCCGGTAGCAAAGGAATCCGTGCACTACTTCTTCACCCTGCCCGACTTCGAGCCCATGCTGCGCGACTGGATTGCCAGCGGCAGCCTGCAGGACGCGATTGCGAACAAGCTGAAGGAGTGGCTGGACGCGGGCCTGCAGAGCTGGGACATCTCCCGCGATGCGCCCTACTTCGGTTTTGAAATTCCGGACGCGCCCGGCAAATACTTTTACGTCTGGCTGGATGCTCCCATCGGTTACATGGCCAGTCACCAGAACCTGTGTGCCAGGGACGGCCGTGATTTCAATGCCGCCTGGGCCCCGGGGTCAGAGACCGAGCTGTATCATTTCATCGGCAAGGACATCGTCAACTTTCACGGCCTGTTCTGGCCCGCCATGCTGTCCTCGGCGGGCTACCGGGTGCCCACCGGGATCTTTGCCCACGGCTTTCTCACCGTGAACGGCACCAAGATGTCGAAAAGCCGTGGCACCTTCATCCAGGCGCGCACCTATCTGGACCACCTGTCGCCCGAGTACCTGCGCTACTACTACGCCGCCAAGCTGGGCAGTGGTGTAGAGGATATCGACCTCAACCTGGAAGACTTCGTACAGCGCGTCAACGCCGACGTCATCGGCAAGGTGGTGAATATCGCCAGCCGCTGCAGCGGCTTTCTGCGCAAGGGTTTTGATAACCGCCTGGAGGCCAGCTGCAGCGAACCGGCGCTGGTGGCCAGCTTTATCGCCGCCGGCGATGAGATCGCCCGACACTATGAAGCACGGGAATTTTCCAAGGCCGTTCGCGAGATCATCGCGCTGGCCGATCGCGCCAACCAGTTCATCGACGAACGCAAGCCCTGGGTGCTCGCGAAAGAAGCGGGCCGGGAACAGGAGGTGCAAGCTGCCTGCTCGGTGGGTATCAACCTGTTCCGCGTGTTGATGACCTACCTGAAACCCGTGCTGCCGGCGATGGCAGAGAAGTCCGAGGCCTTCCTCAACTGCAGGCTCGACTGGACCTCGCTGGCGGCACCCCTGGAAGACCACCAGCTCGCCAGGTTCGAGCCGCTGCTGACCAGGGTTGACCCCGACCAGGTTGAGGCCATGCTGGAGGCGACCCGGGCGCAACAGGCCGACAGCGCGGAGCAACCGGGTGCCGCAGCGGCGCAGGCAAACGCCAATGAAGCCGTGTCCTCGCAGGACACCATCGACTATGACAGCTTCGCCAAAGTGTCGCTAAAGGTTGCGGAGATCGTCGCCGCAGACAGCGTGGAAGGCGCGGACAAACTGCTGCGTCTCACTCTGAACCTGGGCGGGGAACAGCGCCAGGTGTTTGCCGGCATCAAGCAGGCCTACCCGGACCCCGCTGTACTGGTGGGGCGCTTGTGTGTATGCGTTGCAAACCTGGCGCCGCGCAAGATGCGCTTCGGGGTGTCCGAGGGCATGGTGCTGGCGGCGGGACCGGGGGGCGAAGACATCTTCCTGGTGTCCCCGGACAGCGGCGCCACGCCGGGCATGGAAGTGAAATAGCAGGGTTGCCCACCCCGTCATACCGGCGCCGCGCAAGCGACGCCATGCGCGGGGTAACGCGACTTGTTGCGCCCGACGGGTAACGCTAGACTTCCGGTTTAGCTAATGGGTATTAGTCAGGCGCTGGACGGTTATGAAAGCCGCCCGGCGGCGTGGTTTTACTGTGGTACGACGGTGTTTACCTGCGTGTAAACAATGCAGGCGTGCTGAAAGCGTTCTGAGGTAACAGTGCTCGCGGATTATTCCATACTTCTGATCGGTGCCATTCTGGTCAACAACTTCGTGTTGGTGCAGTTCCTGGGTCTGTGCCCCTTCATGGGCGTGTCCAGCAAGCTGGAAACCGCCATGGGTATGTCCATGGCGACGACCTTCGTCCTGACCCTGGCATCTGCCTGCAGCTACCTGACCTTCAACTACTTGCTGGAGCCGCTGGGCCTGGGCTACCTGCGCACCATCTCCTTTATCCTGGTAATTGCGGTGGTGGTGCAGTTCACCGAGATGGTGGTGCGCAAGTCCAGCCCCCTGCTGCACCGGGTACTGGGTGTTTACCTGCCCCTGATTACCACCAACTGCGCGGTACTGGGCGTGGCACTGCTCAATATCAACAAGGACCATAATTTCCTGCAGTCACTGTTTTATGGCTTCGGCGCCGCGGTGGGCTTCTCGCTGGTGCTGGTGCTGTTCGCAGCGATGCGAGAGCGCCTCGCCGTGGCGGACGTTCCGACGCCCTTCCAGGGGGCCGCCATTGGCATGATCACCGCGGGACTGATGTCCCTCGCATTCATGGGGTTCGCGGGGCTGGTCTGAGACATGTACGAGCTGATCGGACAATATCCTTTCCTGGCGGCGGTGCTGGCGCTGGTCAGCCTGGGCGCCGCCTTCGGCGCCTTGCTGGGCTACGCGTCGGAGCGCTTCAAGCCCGAGGGCAACTCTATTGTCGAGGAAATCAACGCCATCCTGCCCCAGACACAGTGTGGGCAATGTGGCTATCCTGGCTGCCGTCCCTACGCCGAGGCCATTGCCGACGGCGAAGCAATTAACCGCTGCCCGCCCGGCGGGGAAACCGGCATCGCCCAGCTCGCCAGCCTGCTGGATGTGGAACCCATCCCGCTGGACGAAGAGCACGGTGCAGAAGCCGAGACGCGCATGGTCGCCTTCATCCACGAGGAGGACTGCATAGGCTGCACGAAGTGCATACAGGCCTGCCCGGTGGACGCCATCCTGGGCGCTGCCAAGCAGATGCATACCGTGATCAGCAGTGAGTGCACCGGCTGTGACCTTTGCGTTGAGCCCTGTCCGGTGGACTGCATTGAAATGCTGGGTGAGGAGACCAGCTTGAGCACCTGGCACTGGGATATGCCCCGGCAAAACGTTGATCTGATCGCCAGCGACCGGGACGCGGCGTGAGAAAGATCTGGGATTTTCACGGCGGTGTGCATCCGCCGGAAAACAAGCACCAGTCGCTGGGCAAGCCTATCCAGCCTGTGGCGATACCGCCTGAATTGACGCTACCCCTGAACCAGCATATCGGCGCCCCTGCCGAGCCGGTCGTGGCGGTGGGCGACGCTGTCCTGAAGGGCCAGATGATCGCCAGGCCGCTGGGCCTGGTGAGCGTGCCGGTGCATGCGCCCACGTCCGGCACCGTCATTGCGATCGAGGACCGGCAGGTAGCGCACCCTTCTGGCCTCAGCACGACATGCATTGTGATAGCCACAGACGGCGAGGACCGCTGGATTGAACACGCCGGGGTCGAGGACTTCACGGCATTGGGCCGGGAAGAACTGCTGGCCAGAATTCGCGGCGCGGGCATCGCGGGGATGGGCGGTGCAGGCTTTCCCACCGCGGTGAAACTGGGTGTAGACCCCGACCAGACCACCATCAAGACCCTGATTATCAACGGCACCGAGTGCGAGCCCTACATCACCGCAGACGATATCCTGATGCGGGAGCGGGCCGCGGAGATCATTGCCGGCGTTGAGATTCTCCAGCACCTGCTGCGTCCCGAGGAAACCCTGCTGGGGCTGGAGGACAACAAGCCCGAGAGCATTGCCGCCATGCGCGAGGCCAGTGCGGGCAAGAATATGGAGGTGGTGGTTTTCCCGACCAAGTACCCCTCCGGCGGTGAGAAACAGCTGATTGAGATTCTTACCGGCAAGCAGGTCCCCAGTGGCGGCCTGCCGGCGGATATCGGCATCGTCTGCCAGAACATGGGCACCTCACTGGCGATAGGCCGGGCCATTCTCCAGGGCGAGCCCCTGATATCACGGGTCACCACGGTAACCGGCAAGGCGGTGGCTGAACCGCAGAATTTCGAGGTGCTACTGGGTACGCCCATGCGCTTCCTGCTGCAGCGCGCCGGTTTTACTCCGGGCGAACAACAGCGGCTGGTGATGGGCGGTCCCATGATGGGCTTTACCGTGCCCGACCCCGACGTGCCGGTTGTCAAAACCACAAACTGCGTGCTGGCACCCACGGTGGAGGAACTGCCGCCACCCCCGCCGGCCCAGCCCTGTATCCGCTGTGGCCTGTGTGCCGAGGCCTGCCCGGCGACGCTATTGCCGCAGCAGCTTTACTGGTTTGCACGGGGCAGCGAGTTTGAAAAGCTGGAAAGCCACAACCTGTTCGACTGCATCGAGTGTGGCGCCTGCTCCTACGCCTGCCCCAGCAATATTCCGCTGGTGCAGTACTACCGTGCCGCCAAGGCCGAGATCACCCAGCTGCGACGCGACCAGGCCAAAGCGGAGCACTCGAAAGTCCGCTTCGAGGCGCGCCAGGACAGGCTGCAACGCGAGGCGGAAGAAAAAGAAGCCCAGCGCGCCGCGCGCAAAAAAGCCGCCGAGGAGCGCGCTCGCAAAGCGGCGGAAACGGGCGCGACCGACGAAGATCCGATCCAGGCGGCCATCGCCCGGGCCCAGGCCAAAAAGGCCGGCGCGGCAACAGGCTCAGGCGGTGCGAAGCAACCCGCCGCGCAAACACAGCGACCGGCGGTCGCGCAAATGGACCCTGCCCAGCTCGCCATTGAGCGCGCCAGGGCGGCCCGCGCCGGTGCCGGCGACCAGTCCCCTGAAGACAAGGCGCGGGCAAATCTCGAACGGCTCAGGCAGCGACTGCAAAAGAGCGAGGCGAAACTGGCCGAGAGCCGCGAGGCCGGGGCCGATACCGCGGTTATAGAAGCCCTGGAGGGGGCAATCGAGAAACTCCGGCCCAAGCTTGAGGAAGCCGAGCAGGCTCTGGCAGAGCTGACAACAGAGACGGAGGGCTGATATGGCGCTGATGCGGGTGACCTCTCCGCATGCCCACGGCCCCCTCAGCACCAGCAAAGTTATGCAAACGGTGCTGCTGGCAACGCTGCCGGGCGTAGTCGCGCTGACCTGGTTCTTCGGTTTCGGCAGTCTGGTCAACATTGCCGTTGCCTGTGTGACGGCGCTGGCAATGGAGGCGCTGGCCCTGCGCCTGCGCAAGCGCCCCGTGGCGTTCTACCTGCGGGACTGCAGCGCGCTGGTGACCGCTACCCTGCTGGCCATCGCCCTGCCACCTTACTCACCCTGGTGGCTGTTGGTCGTCGGCACCAGCTTTTCCATCATCGTCGCCAAACAACTCTATGGCGGGCTGGGCTACAACCCCTTTAACCCGGCCATGGTGGGTTACGTGGTGTTGCTGATCTCCTTCCCGGTGGAGATGACGACCTGGGCGGCACCGCGCGGCATCAACGGCAGCGGTGTGCCAGGGCTGCTGGAAGCCCTGCGCCATTGCTTCACACCCGGGGCTATAGACGCGGTAACCATGGCGACGCCGCTGGACCTGATGAAACAGAATACCGGCCTGCTGGAGCAGACGCTGCGCGCGGAGAACCCGCAGTTCGGTCGCTGGGCCGGGGTCGGCTGGGAGTGGGTCAACCTGGGCTTTCTCGCCGGTGGTGCCTGGATGCTCTACCGGCGCATTTTTACCTGGCACGCCCCCGTCGCGATGCTGGCCGGGCTGACGCTGATGGCGACCCTGTTCTACGATGGAGGGAGTTCCGCCAGCACCGGTTCGCCCCTGTTTCACCTGCTTTCCGGCGGCACGATGTTCGGCGCTTTCTTTATCATTACCGACCCGGTGTCCTCCGCCGTGTCCAATCGCGGGCGGCTGATCTTCGGCGCCGCCATCGGCGTACTGATCTTCCTGATTCGAAGCTTTGGCAATTACCCCGACGCCGTCGCATTTGCCGTCCTGATCATGAATTTTGCAGCGCCATTGATTGACCACTACACGCAGCCTGGTACCTACGGCCACGGCAAGGCGAGGTCGAGCTGATGCTGGAAAATCCCGCAACCCGCAATAGCGTACTGCTGGCCGCTTTCGCCGTATTAACCACGGCCCTGATTGCAGGCACCTACCTGGGCACCAAGAGCCGCATCGCCGAAGCCCAGCGGCAGGCAGAGCTCAAGGCGCTGGCACAGATTGTCGATCCGTCACGCTATGACAATCGCCTGTTGGAGGACACCCTGCCGGTGGGTCCCGAGGCGGAGGGGCTGGGGCTGGCCACGGAGAAGAAGATCTACCGGGCCCGCCGCGACGGCCAGGTGCAGGCCGTGATCCTGCCGGTGCGCGCACCCGACGGCTACAGCGGCGCTATCGAGCTTGCCGTGGGCGTCAACAGGGACGGCAGCCTTGCCGGGGTGCGCGCCCTGCAGCACCGGGAAACACCGGGCCTGGGCGACAAGGTGGATATCAAGAAATCTGACTGGATGCTGGCGTTTGCGGGCAAAAGCCTCTCGGCGCCAAAGCCGGAGAAATGGACGGTAAAGAAAGACGGCGGGGTGTTCGATCAGTTCACAGGCGCTACAATCACTCCCCGGGCCGTGGTCATCGCGGTGAAGCGCAGCCTGCAGTTCTTCCGGGAAAACCAGGCACTGCTGCTGGACGAAGCCGCCGACACCGCCACTGCGACGGCGCAGGGCAGGCAGGCAGCGGTTCTTCAGATGCAGGCTGCTGCGACGCCGCGGGAGCGGGCATGGGAACAAGGTAGTGCTGCGCAGGGCGCAGTGTCGATCAACAGGGTACAGAGTCGTGGCTGATTACAAAGAGCTCTCTATAAACGGTCTGTGGAAGAACAATCCCGCGATTGTCCAACTCCTGGGCCTCTGTCCGCTGCTGGCCGTAACGGGTAGCGTGGTGAACGCCATCGGCCTGGGCCTGGCAACGGTATTCGTGCTGGTTACCTCCAACACAGCCGTCTCCCTGATACGTGGCATTGTGTCTGACGCCGTGCGCCTGCCGGCGTTCGTTATGATCATTGCGGCCTCCGTCACCTGTATAGAGCTGCTTATGCAGGCGTTTGCGTTCGAGCTCTACCAGATTCTCGGCATTTTCCTGCCGCTGATTACCACCAACTGTGTCATTCTGGGACGCGCTGACGGCTTTGCCCGCAAGAACCCGGTGCTGCCTGCCTGCTATGACGGTTTCATCATGGGGCTTGGGTTCATGGTTGTACTGGTAGTGCTGGGTGGCCTGCGAGAGCTTGTCGGGACCGGCGCGTTGTTTGCCAACATGAACCTGCTGTTCGGCCCTGCCGCAGCGCAATGGAAAATCGTGGTATTCAGTAACTACAATGATTTCCTGCTGGCCATACTGCCGCCTGGGGCATTCATTTTTACCGGGCTGATCATCGCCCTGAAGAACGTCATAGACGCACGTATCAAGGCCCGGCAGGACGCCCTGCGGGAACGCCCTGTGGCGGGCTCCAAGCGGGTGCGGGTCACCGGCACTATTAGCTGATAACAGCCCGCCGGCAGGCCTCGACAGCAAAGGCTTATTCGCTGTTTTCCTGCCTGGGCGCGAGCGTGTCCAGCAACTCGTCCACGGCGGCATCATCCAGCCCCGCATTCTCTGTCGCGCAGCTATAGGTGATGAACAGCATGACGCCGTCGCGGGCGACCACCCACTCCCGTACGGCGTCTCCCTCTTCCATATAGTGCGTGCCCAGGCCCCGGTAAGCGCCCAACTGCGCGGGCGCCCAGTCCCAGTTTCCGTCGCTGTTATCGCGGGCGAAGGCCTCAATCTCGGCGGCCTGGAATTCGCCGGCATCCTTGTGCAAGGTGGAAATCTCGATACTGCCAACGTCGTCCCGGTCACCGATGACGATGCTGTCCTCTTCGCGCTCTGCCCACCATTCCGGCGGGACCGCCAGGCTCCACCACTCTGTTTCCAGGATATTCATCATCTCGATTCCAGTGTCAGCGACATCAGCACGGCATTCTCGCGCCCGTTCTTATTGGGGTAAGAGCCGGGGTGAGAGCCGGGATAATAATCTCGGCGCATTCCGTCCTCCGTAAAACCCAGCTTACGGTACAGACCCAACGCCACGCTGTTGCCCTCCCGTACCTCCAGCAACAACCGACCCACCCCCTGCTCCGTCAGGCAGTCAATGACGCCCTGCAGCAGGCGACGCCCCAGACCGCGACCCTGCGCGTCGGGACGCACTGCGATATTCAGCAGGGTGGCCTCATCCAATACCCGTTGGAACAAGGCAAAGCCCAGCAGCGCATTGTCGCCCTCCAGCACCAGGCTGTGCGTTGCCGGCTTTACCACCAGCCCGGCAAACTGTGAGAGCGTCCAGGGTGCCACCGCCGCAAGCTGCTCCAGCGCAGCAATGGGTTTCAGGTCCGCAGCCTGGCCGGGGCGCAGTCGTGGGACGTCCTGCACGCCGGCTCTTTCAGCGCTGCGCCAGCGGGCGCAGCGTTTCCCAGGCCCTGGCTTTCAGCGCGGGCTGTCGAAGCATGGCAAACGCGCTCTCGGTCTCAGTGACGGGCACACCGTCAAGGCAGCTTCTGTCGAACCACGACTGATCAAACCTGCCCAGCAAGACGATGCGCGCAGGCGCAGTGCGCGCCACGCGAGCCATCAGAAAGCCGTAAAGTGCCTCTCGCGCCCCCTCAACGCCGGCTTCAAGTGCAGCCCCCACGGCCACCGGATAATTGAAGAGCTGCAGGGATGGCTGGACATCCGTCAGGCCCAGGGCCCGGCATATCGCGCCCAGCAGGGCGGGGTACGCCGGCCCGGGGTCGCGACCTGCCGGAATTTCATCCAGCCACAGCCAGCCACCGGCCTCGGTTGCCACCACGGTGAACACGGGAACGTCGGCCGCAGGACGCCGCTGCCGCTCGGGCGCCGCGGACGCTGCCGGCTTATTGCTGGCGAGAGCCGCCCTGGCGCCTGCAGGTACCTGTCGCGGCGCTGCAGGTTCAGCCGCAACTGCGTCATCCGCGGCCGGACTGACCACAGCAGGGGGTCGCAGGCGCAGGCGACGGCTGGGCTGGGCCCCGGGCAGGTCGCAGCGTGAAACATAGCTGGGAATGTCCATGGCCTCGAGGTAGGCGAGGCGGCGCAATTCATTCATGCGCGCATGGTAAGCCGGTGACTGCGTACTGCCAAGGTGAGGGTTGCAATCAGACCCAACACCATCCGTGGCGGCGGAAAAACTTCCATCCCGACTCCGCAAACATGGTGATGTGGCGCAGGCCTTTGCGCGCAGAATAACCACCGTGGTGGACGATGTGCATACTGGGCAGATACACCAGCCGGCCCAGCGGCTGCAGTCGCAGGGAAAGGTCGAAGTCTTCAAAGTACATGAAGAACTGATCGGAGAAGCCGCCCGCCTGCTGCAGGATGTCGGTGCGCACACACATGCAGCATCCGCTGACCAGCGGCACGTCTGCCGCGCTGTCGATCACACAGGCGTCGCGGATCTCGTAGCTGTGGAGATACCCCTCAAAACGGTGCCGCAGGAACGCCGGCGCAAACGCCCGCAGCGTGAGCACCAGCACCGATGGATAGCGCTTGCAGAGGTATTGCACCTGGCCACTGCCATCGGTGGCACGGGGACTCACCACCGCAACATCGGGATGGGACCATAGATAGCCCAGCGCAAAATAAAGCGCGTCCTCGGCCAGCTCGACGTCTGGATTGAGAATGAGGTGGTAGTCACTGTGCACACGCCGCATGGCCTGGTTATGGGCCGCGCCGTAACCGATGTTGCCTCCCGGATGCCAGAAATCCACCCCCTGGAAGCGTTCCGGCTCGGACAGCACCAGCGCCCGCACGCTGTCCCGATAATCTGAATCTGTAGAGTTGTCCACCACCAGCAACTGCAGACTGATATCAAGACCCTGCTCGCGGGCATACAACAGGGCACGGTGCAGGCCTTCCAGGGTTTTTTCCAGCAGGTCGAAGGCGCTGTTGAACGTCACCATGGAGACGGAAACAGCAAGCTTCGCGCGGATGTCCACGCGCACATTGTCCTGCACCGGCAGGGACGTCGACAGGTCTGCCGTTTCCAGCAGCCCCTCGGCCCCGCCAGTAAAAGATTCGATTAAGCCCTGCGTCCGCTCCATGGCCGGCCCTCGCCTCTGCCCGACAAACGCCGGACGTGAGTAACACGGGTTGCTGCGAACCCTGCGTCGCTGCGGGCTTCATACTAGCACCAACGCGCCCCGAGGCGAACCGTGCTGGCCAGCGCTTGCGCTTTGCGGGCAATTGGTGGAAGTTATGCCCGGCTATCGTCGAGCCGCTGCAACGAGAATAACAAGCGCGTGCTGTTCATCTCCCATATTTATTTCCTGCTGTTCCTGCCAGCCTGCCTGCTGGTATACCAGCTCCTGCTCCGGCGCCACAGGCCCACCCTGACCATTGCCTGGCTGGTGGCGGCATCCCTGTTTTTCTACGGCTGGTGGAACCCTCGCTATCTGTTGCTGATCGTCAGCTCGATCCTGTTCAACCACCTGCTGGGAAGCAGAATGAGCCGCGGTGAACCGCGCTCGCAAAAAGGGCTTCTGCTTGTCGCCCTGGCGGGAAACCTGGGGCTGCTGGGTTACTTCAAATATGCCAACTTTTTCGTCGACGCGAGCAATGAGCTGGTCGGCACCAGCTTTCACCTCGACACAATCGTGCTGCCACTGGCCATCTCGTTTTTTACCCTGCAGCAAGTGGCCTACGTGGTGGACGCCTGGCGCGGGGAAGCCCCGGTGTATCCATTGCTGCGCTACAGCCTGTTCGTCTGTTTCTTCCCGCAGCTGATTGCGGGACCCATCGTGCACCACCGCAAACTGCTGCCCCAGTTCCTGCCAGATCGGCTCAGGCCGATTTCAGCCGACAGGCTGGCCCTGGGGCTCAGTATCTTCCTCGCCGGCATGTTCAAGAAGGTGGCCCTGGCAGACCAGATGATTCCCTGGGTCACCCGGGTGTTTGATGCCGCTGACACCGGCAGCCTGTCGTCCCTGGATGCATGGATCGCCACCTACGCCTACACCTTCCAGCTTTACTTCGACTTCAGCGGATATTCCGACATGGCCATTGGCGCGGGCATGATGTTCGGCATCCGCCTGCCTGTGAATTTCAACAGCCCCTACAAGGCGCACAACATCCGGGATATCTGGCGACGCTGGCATATCACCCTCAGCGACTTTGTCATGCGCTATGTCTACGCACCCATGGGCGCGGGCAAGCGGGGCCGCGGGCGCATGTACCTGAACCTGTTCACGGCCTTCCTGGTCACGGGGGTCTGGCACGGGGCGGGCTGGAACTTTGTACTGTTCGGCTGCATGCACGGCACCGCTGTGGTTCTGCACCAGGGTTGGAAAGACCTGGGGTTCAGGATGCCAGCCTGGTTGGGCCTGCTGCTGACATTCAACTTCTGGGCGCTGAGCCTGGTGGTGTTTCGCGCCCCGTCTGTAGAGCACGCCCTGCAGGTTTACCTGCACATGTTTGCGGGCTTGCCCCGGACGGTGTCGGAGGCAACGCAGCTGGCAGCAATCCTCTGGCTGCTGGCCCTGCTTCTGGTGGTCTGGACGGCGCCCAATACCTCACAGATCTTCCGGGAGAAACCTGCACGCGACCTTGCCGGCGTCTGGCAGTGGCGGCCCACACTGGGCTGGGGTATCGCACTGGGCGCGATCGCTGTATCGCTTGCCTTCCAGCCGACGGTGGGGCAGGCACCGGATCAGGCGTTTATTTACTTCCAGTTCTGATCCGTGAAACTCCCCCTGCCCAGACATCCCTTCCTGCGCGGTTTTGCCCTGGTCGTGATTGCCGCCTGCCTGCTGCAGCTGGCCACGGCCCTGCTCTACCTGCGCGCACCCCAGCTTTTCTACTACCGCGCCTGGGAGTACTTTTTCATGTGGGCCAACATTACCCGCGACGACGACTCCCACTGGCACCGGCGTGAATACTCAGACCTGGGCCACCGTTACTTCTTCAAGTACCAGGAATCGCGGGTGACCGAGGCGTCCACCGATCGCGACGGCTACCGATCAGTACCCGGCGCCCCGGGGCCCTCACGCATTTTTGTACAGGGACGCTCCAACGTCTTCGGCTCGGGGGTCTCGGACAGGGATACTTTTGCCTCACAGCTGGCGCAGCAATCCGGTACCGGCGTGTTCAACGGCGGCAACGGACAGCTGCTGTCCACCCTGTCACGGGCGGACCTGGCCGACGTCGCGCTGGTGATCGATGTCTATCATGAACGTCACCTCGCCACGCAGGCGCTGGCGCAGCGCATGTACGGGCTGAAGCAGACACAGCTCCAACCGTATAAACCCATCGCCAGTCAGCACCTGCCTGCCTACAAGGCCATGCAGCGGGGCCTCATCATCCCCGGTTGGTGGTTGCCGGATATTGTGCAACGCCAGTGGCGGCGACTGCGCCAGGACATAAAAGAACAGTACAACAGCGGCAGCCGCGACTACCTGGCGGTGCCCTACCGCAGCGATGGTTCACCCCTCGAAGATATCGTAACGCTGATGCAACACCGACGGGGTGTGCTGGAGGGGCTGGGCTACCGCTATCTGGCGGTGATACTGCCGTCAAAACTGACGGTGTTCTCACCGCCGGGCTTTCACCGTGACACCCTGGAGCGCGGGCCCGCACTGGCGGCGATGCTGGAGGATGGCGGGTTTCCGCTGGTCAATCTCTACCCTGCGTTCCTGACAGATGCAGGCGCAGACCTCTACTTTGCTTACGACACCCATTGGAATGCCAGGGGGCAGAAACTCGCTGCGGCGCTCACCCTTGAGCAGATACGCACGCGTTATCCTGACTTGCTGCAAAGCGCGCAGCTGGCCGCCGACTAACGCCGGCCAATTTTGCGCAGCAGACGCCGTAACGGACCTGGCGAGTTCACCTCAGGTCCGCGCGGCTGGGCCGGTGCCGGCGCGCTGCCACCGTCACCGCGTTCGAGGTGGCTGACACGGTTGAGCAGTACCTGAATCTGCCGCTGCTGGTAAGCCAGTATGCCCAGCAGCGCCTGCACCTGCCGGTCGGGGGTCGCCACCTGGGACGGTGCAGCATCCTCCTGTTCCGTGTCAGCCAGCGGCGGAAAGCGCGCGCCGCCGCAATCATAGCGCTGGAACAGCCGCTGGTTGCTGGACGCAAACTGCTCTAGAACCCGACGTCGCTGGGCCTGCGTAATCAATTGGCGAGGGTCCAGGCCATCCTCCATCCCAAGGTGCTCGGATACCTCGGTAATAATGCCGGAGAGCTGGCGGTGGGGAATCTCACCCACGGGATAGGAGCGCAGCACCTCCTGTATCCGCAACAGATCAAGGGCCGGGCTGCCGTTGCGACGGGTGTCTAC
>JAZBPS010000446.1:0-1244 GCA_036353375.1 Halieaceae bacterium
CAGAGCATAGGCCAAAAGAAAAGAGCGGGCGCAAGGCCCGCTCTTCCCATTTCCGTTGATCCGGATGGATCAGAAGGACATTGCCAGACCGAACGAGAAGCTGTCGACGTCCGGAAGACCGGTGGTGTCGAAGTCCGAGCTGCCGTAGCCGACGTGAGCCGACAGACCGCCGCCGAAGTCGTAGGCTGCTGCCAGGCCGTAACCCGAGATGGTCGGGCCGTTGTCGATGTCGAACTGGCCGTAGTTCATGTGAACCGAGATCGCATCGAACGAGTAGCCGAAGCCGACAGCGGTGTGGTCGACGTCTTGGGTGCCGATTTCCCACTGTGCGTACTGGAGACCGGCGCTGAAGCCGTTGTCCAGAACGACAGTTGCGCTCAGACCAGCGATGTCGATGTCGGTGCCGGCCGCGAACGTGCTGTTGCGCAGACCGTCGCCAGTGCCAGCGGTCGCACTGTCGATGCCGTCACCACCGCCGACAATGTCAAGCGCGGTGCCGACAAGGCCGTTGGGCGCAACGCGGCCGTTCTGCGTTTGCGCCGACTGGTAACCAGCGCCGAGGTTCAGGCGGCCACCGGCGAAGTCGAAGCCGTAGCGGAAACCGATCGCGTAGCCCATGTCGTTGTCATCGGGGCCCTCGACCGAGAGCGCGATGCCAAAGTCACCGATGGTGTAATCGTAACGCAGGATCTGACCGGAGTTGATGTCGTCACCGTACGAACCCTGGTAGCCGGCGTGCGCCGTTTCGTCGTCCGCGATGGTGCCGGGGTTGCCGACGTTGCCAGCTTCCGTCATCGCCCAGTCCAGAGCGCCGTCGGTGTCGCCCATCGTCAGGGTGCCGAAGTCGCCCGAGATGAAGACGTTGTAGTCGGCGGTGCCGTTCAGCACGTCAACGTTGTTCGACTGCTCGGTCGCGTCTTCCAGGTCGATGACGGCGCCAAAGGTCAAACCGTTGTCGGCCTCACCGGACATCGTGAAACGAATGTCAGCCGTGGTGAAGAAGCCCTCGGTGGTCGTAACGATGGCATTGGCAACACCGGTACCGGGAGCGGTCAACGTGTCCGAGCTCGCGATGCCCATCTCGGCCGAACCGGTGACGGTCACCTCAGCGGCTGCGACGCCAGCGATTGCCACCAGGGCAGTCGTAGCGAAGAGAACCTTTTTCATGGTTTTTCCCTCGTATTTCATGGTCAAGGTGCACCTCAAGACGGGGAATCCGAATTGAGTATGCCCTTCTGTCGCGC
>JAZBPS010000047.1:0-2281 GCA_036353375.1 Halieaceae bacterium
AACGGCAAAAACCGCAGCCAAAAGCGGGACTGCCAAAACAAAAACCGCCGCCCGCAAGACGGCCCCGGCCCGCAAGCGCGCCTCCTGAAGGCGCAGCGGGCCCGGACCAGCGGCAGTGACTCCACCGTGCAGTGACAAGGGGATCGCGCCATGGACGCAACCGCAGAAGCACCACTGATACCGCCGCCCTCCCTGGGTCTGGCGTTTACCGAGGCACACCGTGCGCTGGTCGAATTCACCGGGCTGATGTACACGCGCCGTTTCCTGGAGCGCATGCCCCGCGGCGATGGTCATGTGGTGCTGCTGTTGCCGGGTTTCCTTGGCGACGATGGCTATAACGCACCGCTGCGCAAGTACCTTAACCGGCTGGGTTACGAGGCGGTTGGCTGGGAGCAGGGTCGCAACCTGGGCCCCCGCGACGGCCTGCTGGATCGCACCCTGGAGCACGCCCATGAACTGGCAAGGCGCAGCGGCCGGCAGATATCCATGGTGGGTCACAGCCTCGGGGGGATTTACGCGCGGGAACTTGCCAAGGAAATGCCCGACAGTGTTCGGCAGGTGATTTCCCTGGGCAGCCCCTTCGGCGAGGGCCGCGACAGCGGCTCCTATCCGCGCCGGCTGTTTTCTGCACTCAATCCCGACGAGGAAATCCCCATCGACCAGCGCACCCTGAAGGAGCCGCCGCCGGTACCCACCACGGCGGTGTATTCAAAAGGCGATGGCGTGGTGAACTGGTTGACCTGCTTTCAGGAAGGGAAACACAAACTGGCCCAGAACATACAGGTGTGGGGCAGCCACTGCGGACTCACGGTGAACCCCATGGTGTGGTTCCTGCTGGCCGAGCGGCTGAACCAACCGGAGGGCGAGTGGGCGCCGTTCCGCTCGCGCAGCTGGCGCCGCCTGTTCTACCCGCGGATTTCCTAGGCCCCGTAGGCAAACGCCTGCGCCAGCCACTTGGTGGCGGTGCTGCCGTCGGAGTACTGGGTATGCTTGCGAATCTCCGCCAGCAGTCCGGCATCGGGAGTGGTGATCTTTTCCAGATAGGCGACAAAGCCCGGCGCCTGCTCGGTGAAGGTGAGGTCGCTGTGATCGAACAGGAACACCTTGCCGGCGTCGGGGCCGGCCGAGGGCATGAGCAGATAGTTGCTCGCCTCGGGGATCTCGCCGAACACAACGGCGTCGCCTAACCAGTCGGGCAGCGCGCCGTGGGTCGCCTCATCGTGAAGCATGCGTATCCAGCTCATCAGTTCCTGCTTCAACTGTTCCCATTTGCGCGGGCGCGCCAGGTAGAACGCGGAAGAACTGGAGTTGGTATCACAGTACAGGCGCAGGCTGGGAAACTCGCGGTAAAAACCCACCAGCTCCGTGGCGGCGCCTGTCTGTGCGGCCAGCGCCTGCTGGTCGTCACCGGTCAGGGACGCGCCCACAACGTGCTCAATCTGCACCTCGCAGGTGGCCTCCGGCTCATCGGCCGCCGCATAGCACACAAAGCGCTGGTTTTCCCTGGCGAGGAAGTCTTCTAGGTGTTTCAGGTTCATGGGTCCGGTTCGCTCGTGAAACAGACTCCTAGTATGCACCCATACCGGCTGTGCTGCCTGCACAATCTTGCAAGCTGTGACTTGCACCACAGACCGGCGTGCTCGCTGCCTGGGCGCGCCGGTGGCACTACATACGGTTGTAGTTGCCCAGGGCCTGGCTGTGGAAGGCGAAGTGGGAACCGATGAAGCTGGCGATAAAGAAGTAACTGTGGTCGTAACCGGGCTGGTAGCGCACGGTGATGGGGAAATCCGCCGCGTCGCAGGCCTGTTCCAGCAGGCTGGTCTGCAGTTGCTCCGCCAGGAAATTGTCCTCGGTGCCCTGGTCGACCAGGGTGGGCAGGTGTTTTGCGCCGTTGCGTATCAGCGCGCAGCTGTCGTACTCCGCCCAGCGGGTCTGGTCTGGGCCGAGGTAGTGGCTGAACGCTTTCTGGCCCCAGGGCACGGTGCTGGGGGATACGATGGGTGAGAACGCCGATACGGAGCGATACCTGTCGGGGTTTTTCAGGGCGATGGTGAGCGCGCCGTGCCCGCCCATGGAGTGGCCGAAAATAGAGACGTTATCGTGGTCGAGGTCGAAGGCATCCCGCACCAGCGCGGGCAGTTCGTCGACAATGTAGTCGTACATGCGGTAGTGCTGGTTCCAGGGCGCCTCGGTGGCGTTGAGGTAGAACCCTGCTCCCAGGCCGAAATCCCAGGCGCCGTCCGGATCGTCCGGCACGGCGTCACCCCGGGGGCTGGTGTCC
>JAZBPS010000048.1:0-3350 GCA_036353375.1 Halieaceae bacterium
CCACAACGCCATTACCTTCAAGTCGCTGCTGCTGCGCACCAACGCCTGAGCCTGATAGCGCGGCCCGGCCGCGCCGCATTTGCTGTCCCCGCTCGCGCGTTTGCGGCGTGTGAATGGGGTCTTTCGCAGGCTCATTCCGTAGCCGGAGAGTCCTGGGGCAGGCGACCGGCCAATGGCACGTCAGTCAGCCAGTACCGGGAAGTCTCCGAGCCTGCCGCGCTGGACAGCCTGTCCAGCACTCCATGCAGAATCGCCGGCTCAAGCAATACCTCGAAGCGCGCGAAAGCCCGGCAACCCTGAACCTGCTCGCGAAGATTGAAATGGCTGTGCTCGGCACTGAACCCCATGGCCGAAGTCAGGGTAAAGCCGCTTATCTTGTCCATGGAGATCAGTGCGTCAATGACATCCTCGCGCCGGGTATCGGGCACAACCAGCACCAGCACCTGTAAGCCGCTCATCGGGTGCCCTCCCGCCATTGATAGAGTATTGGCAGCAGATACAAGGTGGTGACGGTAGACGTCAACAGGCCCCCAATCACAACAATTGCCAACGGACGCTGTACTTCCGCACCGGGGCCACTGGTGAATACCAGCGGTGCCAGGCCGAACATGGCGGTGGTGGCGGTCATCAGAATGGGGCGTAGCCGGGAGACCGCACCGTCCAGTATGCGGTCCCTGACCACGGGCTGTACGCTGCGTTGTTGTTCGAAATAACTCAACATCACGACCCCGTTAAGCACCGCGATCCCCAGCAGCGCAATCAGTCCCACCGAAGCGGGCACCGACAGGTACTCACCGCTGGCAAACAGCGCAATGACGCCGCCCATCAGGGCAAATGGCAGGTTGCCCAGAATGAGCCCCGCCAGCGCCATGGAGCGGAACGTGGTAAAGAGGATGACCAGGATCAGCAGCAAGGCGGCGGGGATAAATACGAGCAGGTCGGCGGTTGCGCGCTGCTGGTTGGCGAACTCACCGCCGAACTCCAGCAGGTAGCCTGCCGGCAACGACAGGCTGCGCTTCAGGGTGGTGGAAAGCTCCTCGACAAAGCCGACGATGTCGCGGCCCTCGACGTTCACTGTCACCTCACCGAAGCGGTTTCCCTGCTCCCGGCGAATGCGCAGTGGTCCCTCGACGTACTCAAGACGGGCCACGTCATCCAGTCGCGCGGCGCTGCCATCCGGCAAAACTACCAGCGATTGGCCAAGGGCGACGGCGCTGGCGGGCTGTGAACCAGAAGCCTCTCCCGCCAGTAACACCACCGGCGTGCGGCGCCTGCCCTCAATGACTTCTGACACGATCAGGCCTTCCAGCTGGGTCTTCAGCCAGTCCGACAAGGCTTCCGTGCTCATGCCCTGGGCGGAGGCAAGCTCCGGTCGCGCCCGCACTGCGAGAAACAGGCTGCCCTCGGTCACGGCTGCCCGCAGGTCAACGGCGCCGTCAATGCCGCGGATGACAGCTGTAGCGTCGGTGGTCAGTCGCGCCAGTTCATCCAGGTCTTCGCCGTAGATCTTGATGGAGACATCACCGGTGCTGCCGGTGAGCATTTCCGAGATGCGCATCTGTATGGGCTGGGTGAAGCCAAAATTGATGCCCGGGTAGGCAAAAAGGACCTGGCGAATTTTGCTTTCGATGGCCTGCTTGCTGGACACGGTCCACTGCTCCCGAGGTGCAAGCTCCATGAAGATATCGGTTTCGTTGAGACCCATGGGATCCAGGCCCAGCTCATCCGACCCCGTGCGCGCAACGATCTGCTGGATCTCCGGCACCGCCTGCAGCAGCGCCCGTTCTATTTCCCGGTCGAGTTCCACCGAGGCGGCCAGCGAGATGCTGGGTGATTTTTCAAGTTGTACGATGATGTCACCTTCATCCATCACCGGCATGAATGTCTTGCCGACGAAAGCGAACAGGGCGGCGCTTATCACCAGCACCAGCAGCAGTGCCGCAATGAGGCCACGGGGTGCTATCAGCACTCTCGCCAGGCTGCGCCTGTATGCACTCTGCAGGCGCCGCATGAACCCGGGTACGCCTGCGGCCTCGCCACTTAGCAGCACTGACGCCAGCACCGGGATCACGGTCAGCGCCAGCAGCAGCGCGGACAGCATGGCAAACACAATCGTCAGCGCCACCGGAGAAAACAGTTTTCCCTCCAGCCCACTCAGCAGCAACAGCGGGAAAAAGACAATCAGCACAATTAGCGTCCCGGACACAACCGGTGCTGCGACCTCCTTGCAGCCCCGGTAGATCACGTGCAGGCGGGGCAGGGGCGCGGCCTGGTCCAGGCGCGAGACAGCGTTTTCCACCACCACCACCGAGGAGTCAACGATCATACCGATGGCGATGACCAGGCCGCCCAGGCTCATAAGGTTGGCGGACAGCCCGAACACGCGCATCAGCAGAAAGGTGGCCAGTGCGGCCAGTGGCAGGGAGAGGGACACCACCAGCGCCGCGCGCAGGTTTCCCATGAACAGCGCCAGAAGTCCTACCACCAGTATCACCGCCTGTATCAGCGCCGCGTAGATCGTTGCCACCGCCGTGTCGATAAGCACTGCCCGATCGTAAAACACATTGATGCGCGTTCCGGCGGGCAGGCTGGATTCCAGCTCGGCCAGCCGCGCTTTGACACCGCTGACAACGGCGCCGGTGTTACTGTCCTTGAGTGCAATCACCAGGGCCTCGGCGGTCTCCTCGCCGTCCACGGTCACCGCGCCGTATCGCGCCAGGTGGCCGACGCTGATTTCGGCGATGTCACCCAGCCTGAAGCCTGCACCGCGCTGGCCTTGCACGACGATGTCGTCAATGTCCGACAGGCCGGTAAGGCGGCCCTCGGCCCTGACCACCAGGACGTCGTTGCCCTGGGTAACCCGTCCTACCCCCACGTTGC
Organism: Halieaceae bacterium; assembly: GCA_036353375.1. Classification (GTDB taxonomy): domain Bacteria; phylum Pseudomonadota; class Gammaproteobacteria; order Pseudomonadales; family Halieaceae; genus JANQIO01. The sequence continues at coordinate 2,881 of JAZBPS010000048.1, forward strand.
GATTGTTGGCAGTGATCGCGCGGCGGGCGTCCTCCAGGGTGATGCCCAGCTGGGCCATCTGTACGGGGTTCAGTCTTATCGTGTAGGTGCGGGCGTAGCCGCCAAGAATATTCACGTCCGCGACCCCGGGGACGGTGCGCAGGGCAGGCCGAATTTCCCAGTCCAGGATCTGTCGTCGCTGGGTCAGGTCCAGGTTCGGATTCTCCAGGGTGAACATGAACATTTCAGACAACGGGGTGCTCATGGGCGCGACCCCCCCGGATACGGTATCTGGCAACTGGTCGCTGACCTTGGACAAGCGCTCGTTCACCTGTTGGCGCGCCCAGTAGATATCGGTACCAGGCTGGAAATCCAGGGTGATGTCGGTGATGGCATATTTGGTTGTGGAGCGCAGGATCTGTTGTCGGGGTATGCCGAGAAGCTCTGTCTCTATAGGCCGGGCTACCCGGCGTTCGATCTCTTCGGCGGTC
>JAZBPS010000049.1:0-10881 GCA_036353375.1 Halieaceae bacterium
ACGCCTTTGCCAGCAAGTACGGCCTGCCCATTGTGCAGGTGATATCCAGGCAGGGCGAAACCTATGACGCCGCGAACTGGCAGGACTGGTACAGCGACAAGACCGATGTCGTGACCGTCAATTCCGGCGAATTTGACGGACTGGACTTTCCCGCCGCCTTTGATGCCGTGGCGACAAAGCTGGAAGAGATGGGCTGCGGTGAGCGCACGGTCAACTTCCGCCTGCGCGACTGGGGCGTTTCACGGCAGCGCTACTGGGGTGCGCCCATCCCCATCATCTACTGCGATGACTGCGGCACCGTGCCGGTGCCTGAAAGCGACCTGCCTGTTGTGCTGCCTACAGAGGTGCAATTTGAGGGCGTGGGATCACCCATCAAAACCATGCCGGCATTCTACGAGACCGAGTGCCCCTCCTGCGGTAAGCCGGCCACGCGGGAAACCGACACCTTCGATACCTTCATGGAATCGAGCTGGTACTACGCCCGCTATTGCAGCCCGCGCTGTGACCACGCCATGTTGGACGCAGAAGCGCCCTACTGGACACCCGTGGACCAGTACGTAGGCGGTATCGAGCACGCCATTCTGCACCTGCTGTATGCCCGCTTCTTCCACAAACTGATGCGTGATGAAGGGCTGGTGAACTCTGACGAGCCCTTCTCTCGGTTGCTGACCCAGGGCATGGTCTTGAAAGACGGTGCCAAGATGTCCAAATCCAAGGGCAACACCATTGATCCGCAGGCGATGATCGACCAGTACGGCGCCGATACCACACGCCTGTTCTGCATGTTTGCCGCGCCACCCGACCAGTCTCTGGAGTGGTCTGACAAGGGCGCCGAGGGGGCGCTGCGCTTTCTGAAACGGCTGTGGAAGCTGGTGCAAAACCACGCCGAGGCTGGCGCACCGGCAGCGCTGGACGTCGCTGCGCTGGATGACAGCCAGAAGGCCGTGCGCCGCAAGACCCACGAGACCATCGCCAAGGTGTCAGATGACTACGGCCGCCGGCAGACCTTCAACACCGCCATCGCCGCCGTTATGGAGCTCACCAACGAATTGTCCAGCCTGGAGGATCGCGAGGGCCAGAGCCTGGCGGTAGAGCGAGAGGCGTTGATCGCCGCTGTATTGATGCTTGCGCCGATTGCACCCCACATCTGCCACAGCCTGTGGCCCCTGCTGGGTGGTGAGGGTGCGGTGATGGATGCAGCGTGGCCGACGGTAGACGAATCCGCCCTGGTGCGCGACAGTATCGAGATGGCGGTGCAGGTGAACGGCAAGCTGCGCGCCCGCATCGAGGTGGCTGCGAATGCCGCGAAAGACACCATAGAGGCAGAGGCGCTGGCCCAGGAAAACGTGCAGAAGTTCGTGGAAGGAAACACCGTGAGAAAGGTGATTGTGGTGCCCGGCAAACTGGTGAACATCGTTGCGAACTGATGCCGCTCGCTTTGCCATAGGCGCGCTGCTGGTACTGCTCGCCGGCTGCGGTTTCCAGTTGCGCGGCAGTATAGACCTGCCGCCGGACTGGAAAGCGCTGCACCTGCGCAGCGCCAGCCCTAACGGCGAACTTGCCAACGCCCTGCGCAGCGCCGGTGGCTCTGCGGGCATAGAGTGGGTAGAGCGGGAGGACGCCAACTTTGTTGTCGATCTGGGCCAGGAGCAGTTCCAGAACCGAAACCTCAGCATAGGCGCGAATGCGCGGGCCACCGAGTTCGAGATGACCATGCGCACGCTGATTCGGGTCACGGACAAGGCCGGCAAAGAGTTACTGCCCGAGACCGAGGTGCAAACGGTGCAGATTATCGTCAACGATCCGGAAAACATCGCCGGCATCGCCGAGGAAAGCCGCCTGCTGCGACAGGAGATGCGCGTTAACCTGGTGCAGCAGATTCTGCGCAAGCTGCGCTCCCTCGCGGAGTCCGGCAACACCTGATGCGGCTGCGCCCGGAGCAACTGCAAACCCATCTGGAGCGCGAGCTGCGGCCTGTTTACCTGGTGACAGGTGACGAGACCTTACTGGTGCAGGAAAGCTGTGACGCGATCCGCAGGGCAGCGCGCGCGGCGGGCTGCACCGAGCGCGAGGTGTTTCAGGTAGACAACCGCTTCAACTGGGACAACCTGGTGGCCTCGGCATCGGAAATGTCCCTGTTCGCCGACCGCAAGATCATCGAGGTGCACATCCCCAGCGGCAAGCCCGGCACAGACGGCTCCAAGGGACTACTGGCGTATCTGGACAGGGCGGGTGACGACAACCTGTTGCTGATTGTTGCCGGCAAGATTGACAAGCAGTCCACCAACAGCAAATGGTTCAAGGCACTGGATGCAGCGGGCGCGGTCGTACAGATATGGCCCGTGGATGCCAGCCAGTTACCGCGCTGGGTGACGCAGCGGGTGGAGAATATGGGCATGTCCATCGAGCAGGATGCGCTGCTGATGCTGTGCGACCGCGTGGAAGGCAACCTGTTGGCTGCCGTGCAGGAGATTGAGAAGCTCAGGTTACTGTGCCCCGATAATCGCATTTCCGTTGCAGCGGTGGCGGAGTCTGTTGCAGACAACGCGCGCTACAACCTGTTCGGGCTGATCGATCAGGCGCTGCTGGGTGATGCAGCCGGCGCATTGAAAATGCTGAACGGGCTACGCGGTGAGGGTACAGAGGCCGCGGTAGTACTGTGGGGCCTGGCGCGGGAGATTCGCCTGTTGTTGCAGTGTAAAACCGAGCTGGAACGCGGCCAGCGCCAACAGCAGGTCATGAAAGCCAACCGGGTATGGGACAAGCGCGTGCCCATCGTAACGGAAGCACTGCAGCGTCACCACAGCCACGCGCTGGCAGAGTTGCTGCAGGCAGCCAGCAATGCTGACCAGAGCATCAAAGGGATGGCTGACGGGAACCCCTGGGACCATCTGTCACGGCTTATACTGGAACTGAGTCTGGAGAAACCCCAGGCTGCGTAAACCGGAGGCAAGCATGCGCGCTTTTTCTCGCTCTACTGCTCTATTGTTCCTCGCGGGCTTCCTCGCCTGTCTTGCCGGCTGCGGTGAGCTGCCGAAGGGTGACTACCCCTGCCTGGTAGCTACAGACAGCTATGAAACGTTCAACGAGGCCTATGTGTTTGCGCCCGGTGGCGACAAACAACCGGTGATCGACCGTGCCCGGGAGGCGGAGCAAGCCTGCCTGGAAACGGAGCCAGCAGCGAACTGAAGCGACAGCACGCAGCCTCAGTGAAACAGCTTGTCCACGGTTTCCGGGTTCCTGCGCACCCAGTAGTAAATGGGCACGGCACAAACCGCCCAGCAAAACAGCATCAGGGGGTACACCGTCGGCGGCGCATCGCCCCACCCCTCGTGCTCAAGCACAGCAAAACCGGATGTAATGCAGAAGCCGAGGTACATGGACCGGAAGCAAATCTTCTGGTTTCTGCTGAACGAAGCCTGGTTTGTCATGGTACAGCCTCCCTGATGCTACAAGAACTGCGTTTACGGCCCCCTGCTAACGCCGATAGACGAACCAGCGCAGTGATACACCAACGCCCCAGCCAAGCCCCCAGGAAAAGCCCAGTGCTCCGCCGATAACACCCCACCGCGTTGCACCCAGGGTAGCGCCGGTTAACGCTGCGCCACTCACGGTGCCCAGAGCAATGCCATTATTGAACCCATCCATCGCGTGTCCGAAGGTTGATCTGCCACCTGCCACCAGTGCACATTCATCTGCGGTCAGCGGGCGGAAGTCGCCCGCCAGGGCGGGCCCGCACAGTTCAGTACTCACTGTCGTGTTCATAGCTGCAACTCCTTTTGCATTCCATTTTTTGCATTCCGATTGTTTGCATTCCTATTGCTTGCATTCCGATTGCTTGCATTCCTATTGAAGGCCCCGACCCTTTGCACAGGCCACCGGGGCCACAGCAAAAGCCTAGTTCATTCTGGCAAATTGGAAAGACGCCGCAGGAAGCATGCGCGGAATTGTGTGAAAACAGCCCTACAGATGCTGGCCACAGCACCAGCCGGAGGCCCACGCCCACTGGAAGTTATAACCGCCCAGCCAGCCGGTAACGTCCAGGGCCTCGCCGATGGCGTAGAGACCCGGCACCGCGTGCAGCTCGAACGTTTTTGAGGAGACTTCGGTGGTCGCGATGCCGCCCAGGGTCACCTCGGCAGTCCGATAGCCCTCGGTTCCATTAGGCCACACCTGCCAGGCACAAAGGCGACCACCCAGTGCCTGCAGCGCAGCAGCGGGAACGCTGCCGATATGATCGTCGCTGAACCAGTCCCCCGACATCAGGTCAACCAGTCGACGCGGCAGCACACTCTTCAAAACGCTGGAGAGCAGCTGCCGCGGACTGGCCTGCTGCGCCGCCTGCAACCATGCCACGGCATCCTGCTCCGGCAGCAGGTTGATGGAGACAGGGGCGCCCTCGCGCCAGTAGGAAGAGGCCTGCAAAATGCCGGGGCCGCTCAAACCCCGGTGGGTAAAGAGAATGTGCTCCCGAAAGCTGGTACCCGCCACTGTGGTGACGGCATCCACAGAGATTCCGGCCAGCGCCTCGTAGCGCGCCTTGTCGTCGGCCTTCCAGGTCAGCGGCACCAGCGCCGCCCGCGGCGGCACAATGTGCAGTCCGAGCTGGTTTGCTGCCCTGAACGCAAGATCACTGGCGATCTTTGGCAGGGACAGCCCGCCTGAGGCTATAACCACCTTCGGCGCAGTATGCGCACCCGTGTCCGTCAGCACGGTGAACTCGCCCTCTCGAACCTCACGAATCTCTGTCACTCGCTGCCGCAGGCAGATCTCCACGCCCGCCCACTCACAGTGCTGCAGCAGCATGGCGACGATGTCTTTCGAACTGTTGTCGCAAAACAGCTGGCCCAGCTTCTTCTCGTGATAGTCGATGCCCGCTGCCTCTACCATGGCGATAAAATCCTCGGGACGGTAGCGCTTCATGGCGGAAATACAGAACGCCGGGTTATCAGACAGAAACTGCTCCCGCGGGTCAGCCAGCAGGTTGGTGAAGTTGCAACGCCCGCCGCCGGAAACGAGAATCTTCAGGCCCACCTTGGGGCCCATTTCCAGCACTCGCACCTTCAGCCCGCGATAGCCCGCGCTGATGGCACACATCAGCCCGCTGGCGCCGCCGCCAATGACGATTGCATCAAGCGCCGTTTCACGCATGAGAATTGCCCAGGGCCTGGAGGTATGCAGGCTTCGCCAGAGGTGCAATCAACCGCAACGCGTTGCTCACAGCGCGGTTTTCAACACAACCATGTCCAAACACTGCATGCCGTTCTCGAAGATCGGCTCCGGGTAGGACAGGAAAAAGTCGGGGATAATGTGGTGCATGCGAAACCCGCACTTCTGGTACAGCGCCAGCTGCCCGAGGCTTGAGTTGCCGGTTCCTACCGACATGCTCGAGGCACCGTTGGCCCGCGCGGCGCGCTTGGCCTCGGCAATCAGTCGCTTTGCAATGCCCCTGCCCTGGTGGCTTTGCCTTACCGCGAGATTTTTTAGTTCGCTGTCCGTGGCCTGCAACAGCACCACGGCGACACCCACCGTATCGTCCCCATCAAGCGCGACCAGCAGCAGCCCCTCGGCCGTGTAGGCGTCGACGGCTGCGCGATCGGGGTCCGCCGTCAGCAGAAGGTCCATCAGGTCTTCGGTGATCGCACCGGTAAAAGGCTGAATTTTCATCATTGTCGCGTAGTATACGCCCGCCATGAATGCCCGCGATGACAGTTATGTGTTTATCCATATCGGTAAAACCGCCGGCTCTGCCGTGCGCGGTGCCGTGCAAAGCGCATTCCGTCCAGAGCAGGTATGCCCGCTGGTGTTTCAGGACGACATAGCGGCACTCACGACGGAAGATCGACAGCGGTTCCGCCTGTACTGCGCCCATGTGGGCTTCGATACTGCATCACAGTTGGGGCGGAATTTGTTTACCGTGCTGAGAGACCCGGTGGACCGCACGCTTTCCCAGTATTACTACTGGCGCGAGGTGACAGGAGAGGGTCTGGGGGTCCGCAATGCCAAGGCGCTCAGTCTGGATGCGTTCCTCGACAGTGACGATGCGGCCATGCTCGTCGACCTTGAAAACCTGCAGACCTGGCAGCTCGCCTGCGCTCAGGACCTGCACACTCGCGAGCGCGTGAGCCAATTGAAAAGCCTCGACCAGGTCTATCAGGCCGCTTTGGACAACGTCGCCGCCATGGACGTTGTCGGCGTGCAGGAGAACCTGCCGCTGTTCATGGATGACCTCACGGAACGCTACGGCTGGTATCTCCCTCCGCCGCCGCCTGTGAACGTGACCAACAGCCGATTGCCGCGTGAGGATATCTCGCTGACCACGCGCAAGAAAATCCACCGCCTGGTCGAGGCCGACATAGAGTTGTACGCCTACGTGCTCGCCTCCCGGGTGAACGTGCCGCGCAAGCGCGGTCGCCTCTTGAAGCGTCATCTATCGGCCCCGGCAATCAAACGCGGTATCGCCAGAGCCGCCGGCGCACTGCGGCGCAGATCCGGTAACCCTGGCGGTTTCTGACTGCTGATAACTGTCGCAACACCGCCACGCAATCATCAAGCGTTTGTAATATCCGGAAAACACCCACGTGCTAGCGTTTCCTGCTGTTCGGGAACCCGGTACTACAGCATGCTTGATGTGAAGCGCCTCTTCAGGCCACGAGAGAAATCCACGCTGGCTGCGCGCGTTTTTGACTCTGTCACCGAGGCGGCCGGGTTTCCCCGGGATAAAGACGGCTATATCCAGTGGCCACAGGACGACGCGGCGCTCCCCTGGTTCGACCGGGCTGATGCCATGGATACCCTGCAGCGCTGGCACCAACGCGGCGAGGTCAGCGACGCGGCGTTCGAATACCTCAGGCAGTGGATTGTCGAGGGCTTCTTTATTGTTCCTGGCTTGATCGATCACCAGCGCACCCGGGCATTTCGTGAGGAGATTGATGCGATCTGGGAGCGGGAGGAAGCCTACGACGGGCTGCTGGTATCCGATGTCACTTGCGGCGGCACGACGCACGTGCACATGCCCCATGCACAGGTGCTCGCCCTTCCCGAGCAGAAGCGACTGGAGGCGAGGCGGGTTTCGCACTGGCGTATTGGCGGCCTGCACCTTTATGCGAAGGCTGCAAAGGCAATTTTCGAGGACGAGCAAGCCAGATTATTGAGCGAGCTGGTTTTCCGAACCACGGCCATTCCGCGGTACTCCCTCGCCTTCCACAAGGGAAGCCAGCAACAGCTGCACCAGGACACGCCGGTTTTTCACGTGTATCCGCGCAATCACCTGATTGGCGTCTGGATTGCCTGCGAGGATATACAACCCGACGCCGGCCCGCTGGTGTACTGCCCTGGCTCTCACCGCGAGCCACTGTTTCCCGAGTTCGACAATTACCCACAGACCAACCGGCGCACCTGTGATGATGCCGTCAGCCAGCGCTACGACCAGTATGTCACGCGGCTGGCGGACCACTACCGGCAAACCCTGTTTCTTCCGCGGGAGGGCGATGCCCTGTTCTGGCATGGCCAGCTCATTCACGGTGGCATGGCCATCGAAGACCCGGATACCACCCGCTACTCCTTCGTGGTGCACTACATGGCGCAGGGTACCGACGTAGGCGCCGCGGTGCAGGGCCCCGTTAACTGGTAGGTCCACCTGCCGGCAAATACACGGTTTGCCCTTCGCAGGCGAGGGCATCCAATCACTGTGCGTCATTGCCGTTGTCGGAATTCTCCGGCGGGCGGCTTACAATCGCGTCACTATGGATGCAGCCCCTTATACCGTCCGGCAAGCCAACACGGCCCTCACGCTGTTGCTGTTGGCCTATGTGCTCTCATTTATCGACCGCAACGTGATGTCGGTGTTGATCGGTCCGATCCGTCAGGATTTTGCCATCAGCGACTTCCAGTACAGCCTGCTGCATGGCTTCGCGTTTTCCATGTTCTACATCACCCTGGGATTGCCCATTGCGCGCATGGCCGACCGGTCTTCGCGCATACGCATCATCTCGGGGGGCATCGTACTGTGGTCACTCATGACCTGCCTGTGCGGCTATGCGAGGAACTTTGCTTCACTGTTCCTGGCGCGTATGGGTGTCGGCGTGGGTGAGGCAGCGCTGTCACCCGCGGCATTTTCTATCCTCGCCGACGTTTTCCCCCCGCACAAACTGCCCCGCGCAACGGCCATCTACAGCCTTGGCATCACGCTGGGGGGCGGTCTCGCCTACATACTGGGTAGCGTGGTGTTCGATTACTTTGCCTCGCTGGACCTGTCCGCGTGGCGCCTGCTGAAGGACGTACGCCCCTGGCAACTGACTTTCCTCGCGGTGGGGGTGCCGGGCTTCCTGGTTGCCCTGTGCCTGCGCTTGCTCCCCGAGCCGCCGCGCACGGGCGGCGGTGCGGTTACCGTCGCCGTACCGGAGCAGCGCTCGCTGGCCGAGGTACTGGGTTACTTCCGGCAACACTGGCGGGTCTACGTTGGCGTTATCGGGTCCATGGCGCTGATGTCCGTGCTGGGCTACGGCGTTATGGCCTGGTATCCCGAATTGCTGATCCGCATCTACGAAGCGGACCGGAGCACCGCGGGCAGCCAGTTCGGGCTCATCTTCATCATTTCGGGAAGCGCAGGCGCACTGCTGGGTGGCTGGCTCTGCAGCACAATGATTGCGCGCGGTATCCTCGACGCGCCGGTACGCATTATCTTCGGTGTGTGCTTTCTGTGGGCGGTTCCGGCGGCCCTGGCGCCGCTCTCAGGGTCTGCAGACAGGGCCCTGCTGATGGCCTGGCCTATCATCTTCTTCCTCAACGCCTACTTCGGCATCGGTGTATCTGCGGTGGCCCTGGTAACGCCGGCCAACATGCGCGCGCAGGCATCCGCCGTGCTCCTGTTCTTCACCAACCTGTTTGGCCTGGCCTTCGGGCCCAGTGCCGTGGCGATTCTCACGGACTTCGTCTATGCCGACGATGCCGCGCTGGACGCATCACTCACAACCCTGCCGTTCCTGGTACTGCCGCCGGCAGCACTGCTGGCCCTGCTGGCCATGCGCCCCTATCGCGAACTGGCGACGTCTCTCGCAAACCGGGATTAGTGCCGGCATGCGCCGGCCAGCCCTCAGGCTTCATCGACCCCGTGAAAGCCAACCCGCGCTAACACCGAATTAATCCGCCGCCTGCAGCTGCGCTGTGGTATTTTTGGCCACCGCTTCAGGACGACCCAAGGCCGCAGAGTGACGGACTATTCCCTTTCGCGCGATGCGCGCTCCTATCGCCTGACCAGTATCGATATGTTGCGCGGCCTGGTGGTAGTGATCATGGCGCTGGACCATGTGCGGGATTACTTCCTGCGCGGCATGATCCAGGACCCGATGGCCCAGCCGGATATCCCCCTGGATATCTACCTGACGCGCTGGGTCACGCATTTTTGTGCACCGGTGTTTGTATTTCTGGCGGGCACGTCAGCGGGCCTGATGGCGGGCCGCAAAACCCCCGGCGAACTGGGTGCCTTCCTGGCCAAACGTGGCCTGTGGCTGGTGTTCGTGGAGGTAACACTGATCTCCACCGCCTTTACGTTTGCACCCTTTGACGGTGTCGCGGAAATGGGTGGCCATACCTTGCTGGGCCTGCAGGTCATATGGGCCATTGGCGCCTCCATGCTGCTGCTTGCCGCGCTGCAGTTCCTTGGCACCTTGCGCTGTGCCGCGCTGGGCGCTGTGATCCTGCTGGGGCACGATGCCGTCGGCATGGTGTGGCCCGCCGCCGCCGTGGATGGCACGGATGCGATCTGGCTCGGTCTGTTTACTCAATCGTCGACCGTGGCGGGACCCTTCCTGCTCTATTTTGCCTATCCGCTGGTGCCCTGGGCGGGTTTGATGCTGCTGGGCTTTGGAACCGCCGGGATCTTCCAGCAGGACACCGTTCGCCGGGATCGGACCCTGTTGCTGACGGGCCTTGTGATGATTGCCGCGTTCCTGGTACTGCGAGCGCTGGATATCTATGGTGACCCCAACCCCTGGCAACAGCAGTCGGCCGGGCTGCAGGCCACAGTGCTGGACTTCATGAATGTGAGCAAGTATCCACCCAGCCTGCTGTTCCTGCTGATCACCCTGGGTCCCATGGCGATACTGTGCGCTTACGCTGACCGCTGGTCCGGCTGGCTGAAGGATACGCTGGTGATGTTCGGCCGGGTGCCCTTCGCGTTCTACATCGCCCACTGGTACCTGCTGCGTGTGCTTAACCTGCTGCTGGCCATGTATCAGGGCATAGAGCCCGGGCGCATGATGACATTCTTCTTTTTCTTCCCGCCGGAGTACGGTCTCCCCCTGTCGGGCGTGTATGTAGTCTGGGCGCTGGTGATTGTGCTTCTCTATCCCTTTTGCCGCTGGTTCGCCGAGATCAAGAAACGTCGCAATGACTGGTGGCTCAGCTACCTGTAGGCATTACAGGTCGGCAAATTTCACCACCGTAAGCGTTGGCTTGTCGGCATTGCGGGCAAGCTGGTAACGCACGGCCAACAGGCCCTCACGATGACCCGCCGTGTCCAGCCAGTTTCCGGTGGCGGGTTTTTGATGCGACACGATAACGCGGTAGCGCCCGTTCACGGTTTTGATCTGATGGTCGTTCAGACCCACCTGGTAGTGCTCATAATCCAGGGACTGCAGCCATCGATTCTGCAGCGAGACGCCCCAGTAGGGCGCATCCGGCACATCGCCTTCCACCACCAACGCCTCGTCATCTTCGAGGTAAAACCAGCCACCGTAGTAATCGTTATCAAAGGTCGGATAAAAAACACCGCCGAAGTCCGCGCTGTAGCTTTTGGGGGGGTCAATGGAGTTGGGTGCCTGGGCCATCATGTCGGCCAGGGCGATAGCGCCGTCCACGGTTTCGTTGAAGAAGGTGGTG
>JAZBPS010000050.1:0-15705 GCA_036353375.1 Halieaceae bacterium
GCCCAGTAGTGCTGTGCCAGCAGCGGACCCACTGCCGGGTTGTCAGTGATATGGCCGTATTCCCGCAGGAACCAGGCCCGTGTCTGGTACACGGCCATGTTGGCCAGCAGGTAACCCTGATACGAGCAGGCTGAGCCTTTGTCCAGCAGGTGGGGAATGGCCAGCAAGGGGCGCGGCGCGCATTCAAGGCCCAGAATCGTCTTCTCCCAGTAACGGGCCTCCCGCAGCAGCCGCTCCGGGGTCAACTCGTCCTCCGGCAGAGAATAGATAGCCCACTCGAACTTTGGTACCACCAGAATGCCGCGCTCGTAGTAGGCCGCCAGCGGTTGCTCAGCGGCGATCAACTCCTGCATCAGTTCGGCCGGCACGCTTTCACCCGCGGTGTTTTTCGCGTATTGGGTCAGCCAGTCGGCATCGCGAAGCAGGCTGTCGAAGAACATCGACTGGGTCTCCGCGTAGGACATGGCGGTGGGCGGAAACTCCTGGCTGAAGCAGGGCGCGTTCTGGTTGACGTTGGCGAAGTGCGCCGCGTGTCCACCCTCATGGAACAGGGTGTTCAGTCCGTCATCGCCGCTGCCTACCTGGTCCGGTGTGGCGTTGCTGGTGAAGTTGATGACGGCGGGAGACCAACCCTCGGGGGTGTTCCAGGCGACCCTGGGCGCATGCATGAAGCCGTTTTCGTACTTGCCTTTGCGATCCAGCAGGTCCAGGGTCAGTGTCGCGCCGCGAAAGTCTACGCCCATGCGGCCAAAGGACTCCACCCAGCGCTTGAGGCTCTCGCTGAACGGCAGATATGCGTCCAGTTTCTGGGCGGAGCTACCGCGGGCAAAGTACTTGAGGTTGTGGCCCTCCAGGGCCTTGTCGCCGTGCTTTTTCCGCAGCATGTCCCAGCCCCGTTGCTGGGCGTCGCGCGTCAGGCGCTCGAACTCGTCGAGAATGTCGAAGAGCTGCTCCGGCGTCATGCGCTCTTCCTTGTTCACCTTGTAGTCGAAAAAATTGCGGTAGCCCTGGGCGCGGGCAAAGGCGTTGCGGCGCTTCATCATCTCGATGAAGCCATTATTGACCACCCACTCTTCAAGCCTGAGCAGCGCCTCGTGAGAACTCTTGCGCACTGCCTCGTCGTCTTCGCTGGTCAGGTTGGTGGACAGCACCAGGGTGGATGCTTCAACGGTGTCGCCGTCGGCTTTGGTGTATTGCAGGCTGAGTTGCTTACGCCGCTCGAACAGGTCGGCGTCGTCCTGGATGATCCCGGCTTCCATGTCGCGCGCCGCCTCGGACTCGATCGCGTTCACTTCAAAGAACTGCAGCCAGCCCTTTAAACCGTGCAAAAGTTGTGGGTCGGCACCGCTTTGCTCCGCCGCTTCAATCTGGGCGCGCAGGGCCGCGGGGCGGGCCGGGTCTGAAACGAACTGCTGATAGGCCTTTTCCGCGGCGGGCAGCTCTCCCGTGTCGTCCCTCACTCCCATGAACGTGGTCCAGAACAGATCTTCCTTCGGCTCGGCGACCGCAAGGTAGTCCTGGTTCAGTTGTGCAAAATACTGTTGGGGGTCCATGGGCTATGCCTCTTCGTTATCGCAGGGGTAGTGTGGCTGGTGACGGGGTAGCGCCACAGCCGCGTGCACGCAGCACCCGGGTCTGCGCTGCACGCTTTTGCTGTCAGGGGCGCGGCATGTCACCGCGCAGCGCGGCCCTGTAGGCAGCAATGGCATTGGCGAAGCCCATCCGGATCGCATCCACGGTCAGGGCGTGCCCTATGGACACCTCCAGCAGGTTGGGTATGCGAGCAAAGCGGGGCAGGTTGTTAAGGTCCAGGTCATGCCCCGCGTTGATGCCCAGGCCCGCCTCGGTCGCTGCCACGGCCGCCTCGTGGAAGCGCTGAAACACCGCCTCTACGTCTGTATCTGTCTTGCAGGCGTGGGCATAACGCTCGGTATAGAGCTCAATGCGATCTGCGCCGGTCTCCGCTGCCAGACGTATCTGCTGCGGATCCGGATCCATGAACAGGCTGACCCGCACGCCCCAGCTTTTGATCTGCTCGATCACAGGACGAAGCCGCTCTCCATCCTTCAACAGGTCGAAGCCGTGGTCAGAGGTCAGCTGGCCGTCACCGTCCGGGACCAGGGTCGCCTGGTCAGGGCGTAGGGTTTCGATGAGTGCCATGAAGCCGGGATAGTCGCTCACGCCCTCGCGCTCGCTGGGCCTCGCCGGGGCGAACGGGTTGCCCTCGATATTGAATTCAATGGGGCCGCCGCCCGGGTGCGTCATGCCGGCAATGACCGGCGCCAGCTCAAAGCAGTCGTCGGCGCGGATGTGGCGCTGGTCGGGGCGGGGGTGAACCGTGATGCCGTCAGCTCCGGCGGCTACAGCCATGCGGGCGTGCTCGGTTACGCTGGGATTGGAGGTATCACGGGAGTTGCGAATCAGCGCGATCTTGTTGAGGTTGACGCTGAGCGCGATCATTTGTCCTCGCCAGGCGCCGGGTCGCCGGCGGCCGCGTTCACGCGCACCACTTCCTCAATGATCACAGGCGTTACCGGCACGTCATCAAAGCCCATGAAGTTCTGCGTCGGCTCCACCGCAATCGAGTCCACAACGTACATGCCGTCGGTGACTTCGCCAAATACAGTGTAGCCAATCTTGCCGGGTGTCCAGTCAAGGCGGAAATTGTTGCGCACGTTGATAAAGAACTGGCTGGTGGCACTGTCCGGGTCGCTGGTGCGGGCCATGGCGAGCGTACCGCGCGTATTGTGAATACGGTTCTTTGACTCGTTGGCAATGGGCTCACCGTTGGGCTTTTCCTGCATGCGCGGAGTGAATCCGCCGCCCTGAATCATGAAGCCGGGGATAACGCGATGAAAGATCGTGCCGCTGTAGAAACCGCTGTCCACATAGCCCAGGAAATTCTCCACAGTCACCGGTGCGCGCTCCGGGTACAGTCTCACCGTGATGTCGCCGAAATTGGTGCGGATAATCACTTCGGGGTCTTGTGCCAGTGATTGCATCGATGCAAGCAATAGCAGGGTGCACAGCCAGTGTTTCATGCGGTATTACCTTATCGTTGGAGTTAAAGCGGGTGCCGGCAAGATCAGGCCCAGCTTGAGCTGGGTCTGCGCTTCGGCCGCAAGCGCGGTACCAGAAGCGTGATGATTACGCCCAGTAATACCGCCAGCGCGCCATTGATGAAGGCCTGGTTTTCGTCGCTGTCCTTGAGGCGCTGGTTGTCTGCCTCCAGCAGTTCAATGCGCGTTTGCAGCACCTGGGTTTCCTGGGCCAGCTGGCGGTTGGCATTGTCCAGTGTGAGCGCATTTGCGGAAATGCGCTTGATATCCTTGAGCTCCTCGCGTGTCTCTGCCAGTGCCTGCTGCAGGCCTGCCGCCTCGGCGTCCTTTTCTGAGATGGCGTTGCGCGCTTCGGCCAGCTGGGCTCGCAGGCTGGATTCGTCGCCCGTGATCGCGTCATAGCGCTGCTGCAGGTCCTCGAGTCGCTGTGCGGCAGCAGGCGTGTCCATCAGGTAACGGGTCAGTACCCAGCCCTCGGTTCCGCCAGCGGTAACGATGCGCGTGTAGCCGCTGTCACTGTCTTCTTCCTGGACTTCCACGCGCGTCCCGCTGGGCAGGCCGCGGTGGACAATCCGATACTCCGTGCCCTTGCCGCTGCGCACGGGCACGTACAGCGTGTCAGTGATGTATTGCACCTCCTGCGCGACGGCGCCAACCGCAGTCATCGTGAGCAGGACGAGTGTAATGTGTTTGACTGAGTGCATTTTCATGAATTCATTGTTGTGTGTAAGACCCGATGCCGTCGGTTGTAGCACGACGTCGGATACATGGTAAGTCCCCGTCGTCCGCTAGTCGCCGCTGCGCGCGGTATCGACCTCGCTCTGGTCATCGTCTTCCTGCATGTGCGGCGCGATGATGAGCGCTGTAATTACCGTCAGCAGCAGGGTGAAGCCAAAGGCGGAGTAAAGCTTGTAACTGACCCAGAAGGCTTCGCTGAAGCGATAGGCAACCAGCAGGTTGAGGCTCCCCACTAGTGTGAAATGAGCGACCCACACCCAGAGCAGCAGGCTCCAGGTGGGTTTGGGCAGGTCAATCTGGGCTCCCAGGGCGCGTTCCATCAGGTTGCGCTCGCCAATAACATGGCTGCCGGCAAATACCACAGCAAGTACCCAGTTGAACACGGTCGGTTTCCAGAGAATAAAGGTCTCGTCGCGGAACACCAGGGTGGCGCCGCCAAAGACGCACACAGCCGCCAGCAACCATAACAGGCGCTTTTCCAGCTCGCGGGTAAGCAACCAGGTGAGCATCACTTGCACAACCGTGGCGGCGATCAGGACGGCGGTGGCGGAGAATATCCCGTTCATCGTGTGGCTGAAGCTGCCCACAGACAGGGTGCGGCCGTCCATTTGATAGGCGGCAAAAAAAAGGATCAGGGGAACTAGTTCCGCCAGCTGTTTCATATTATTCGCTGTCTCGTGATTCGCGCGTCTGGCAGCCATTGCCGTCCGCGTTCCTGTGCTCCCGGGATACGTGCATGGCGAAGCGTGTTGTGTGGCTACGGTTCAGCAGTCCTTCCGGTTTGTGCCGAATACGCGGCGCGGTGGAGCTGGCCGCTGACAGGGCTACCACTGTCCTGGCAGACGCTGGATAATGGCCCGCTATGATAATTGATTTTCATACGCACAGTCATGCCTCTGACGGCACCCTTTCTCCCTGTGAATTACTGCAGCGAGCGCGGGAGGCGGGTGTCTGCAAGCTCGCGATTACCGACCATGACACCGTATCCGGATATGCAGCGCTGCGCGACAGCGGCCAGACGGCTGACGATATCACCCTGATACCCGGCGCAGAGCTGTCCTGCACCTGGGGAAAGACGGCCATTCATGTCGTCGGCCTGGGCATGGACGTGGACCACTCCGGTTTTGTGGCGCAGCTGAGCGCGCTGGATTCGGCACGGGCGCAGCGCGCCGGGATTATTGCGGCGAAGCTCGAAAAAATCGGCATGCCGGGGGCCCTGGAGGGCGCTACCCGACATGCGGGTGGTAGCCAACTGGCGCGTCCGCACTTCGCGGCGTGGATGGTCGAGGCCGGGTATAGCAGGGATGCCAGCCAGGCTTTTGATCGCTATCTGGGCAGCGGCAAGCTGGGTGACGTCAAAACACTGTGGCCGGTAATGGAGGATGTCGTCTCTGCAATCCGGGGCGCTGGCGGCACCGCGGTGCTGGCCCATCCCTTGAATTACCGGCTCACCCGCACGCGCCTGCGTGCCTGTGTGGCGGCGTTTGTCGCCGCGGGGGGCGAGGCGATAGAGGTCTATTCGGGGCGGCAGGATTCTGCCCAGGTTCGCCAGCTGTGTACCCTGGCGGCAGACTTCGGCCTGGCGGTGTCCGGTGGCAGCGACTTTCACGGGTACCGCGATTACGGTCCGCGACTGGGTTTCGATACGGCCATGCTTCCTGACGATGCCAGATTACTGGAGCCCGCGAAGTGACTGCTGTGCGCGGCGTACTGGGTCGATGAGTCAGTTTTTCCAGATACATCCGGAGAATCCCCAGGCGCGTCTTGTCAACCAGGCGGTGGATATCATTCGCGCCGGCGGGGTGGTGGTTTACCCAACGGACAGCGCCTATGCCCTCGGCTGCCATATTGGCGACAAGGCGGCGCTGGACCGCATCCGGCGCGTGCGACAGCTGGACAAGGACCACAACTTCACGCTGGTCTGTCGGGACTTGTCGGAACTGGCGGGATACGCCCGGGTGAACAATCTCGTGTACCGGCTGTTGCGCAACAATACGCCCGGGCCATACACGTTCATTCTAGAGGCCACATCGGAAGTGCCCCGGCGGCTGAAGCACCCTAAGCGCAAGACCATCGGGCTGCGGGTGCCGGATAACCCTATTGCCCTGGCCCTGCTGGCAGGCCTGGGTGAGCCGCTGATGAGCGTGACCCTGATCATGCCCGGCGACGAGTATCCGCTGACCGACCCCTACGATATCCGCCACATGCTGGAGCACGATGTGGACCTGGTCATAGACGGCGGTTTTTGTGGCCTGGAACCGACAACGGTGGTGGATTTGTCAGCCGACCTGCCCATTGTGATGCGAAAGGGGAAAGGTGACCCCACACCGTTCGAGGCGGGTTAACACAGGGCCGCTGGCAGTGCTTCTGCGGCCGGGGTTATAATCGTGCGAACGTAGCGGGCAAGGTGATCAGTGAGCGAGTCAGTCGAGGAATCGTCCTCTCAATCAGCCGCGGAGATGGACCATGACGCAACGTCCAGCTCAGCCAGTTCAGCAGAGCCGATTTCCGGAAGCACCCCCGCGGGAGACGGGCACCGGGCAGACGTGGAGGCGCCGAACGGCGACGCGCAGGTTGCCGGAACCCAACCCCGGGCAGCCTCCCTGGCAGCCTTGCGACACGCTCCCCAGCAAGGTGAGATGCCCTTCGCTGTGGTCATGGGCCAGGCTGTGACCGAGATCCCCCGCGACCTGTACATTCCGCCGCGGGCCCTGGAAGTGTTCCTTGAGGCCTTTGAGGGGCCGCTGGATCTTCTCCTGTATCTCATCCGCCGCCAGAACATCGATATCCTGGATATTGATGTCTCGGATATTACTGAGCAGTACATGCAGTACGTCGAGCTTATGGATGCGGTGCAGTTCGAGCTGGCGGCAGAGTACCTGCTGATGGCGGCCATGCTGGCTGAAATCAAGTCGCGCATGCTGCTGCCACGCTCGGAGAGTGTAGAGGAAGAGGAAGAGGAAGAGGACCCGAGAGCCCAGCTGATCCGTCGTTTGCAGGAGTACGAGCGTTACAAGAAAGCCGCCGAGGAGCTTGACGAGTTGCCGCGCATGGAGCGCGAGGTGTTCCCGGCTCAGGCCGAGCCGCCGGATATCAACCGTTCTCGACCCGAGCCTGATGTGGACATGCGTGAGTTGCTGGTGGCCCTGGGCGAGGTGCTGCGCCGCGCCGAGATGTACGAGCATCACCATATCCAGCGCGAGGCGCTGTCCACCCGGGAGCGCATGTCGAACGTGCTCGAGGCCCTGCGCGAGAAACAATTTGTGCCCTTTGTCTCCCTGTTCCGGGTGGAGGAAGGTCGGCTCGGGGTGGTGGTTACGTTTCTCGCCATCATGGAGCTGATCAAGGAGTCGCTGGTTGAGATCGTGCAAACGGACAACTTCGGCCCTATTCATGTGAAGGCGCGCGCCCAGGCAGCCGAGGACGCGGAGCCTGCGCTCAGTGTCGTTGCGTCATCGGGGAGCAGCGAGACGGCCGGCGATGAGGCGCAATCACCCGGGGCCGATGACAATGGGCAGGAACAGCCCTGAGCCGCTTGATGAAAGCCCTGAGCCGTCTGATGACAGCCCTGAGCCGCCAAAACAGCCCTGATTTCATACAAGACCAACAGCCTTGAGCCAGGAAAAAGCAGCCTTGAGCGACGAGAAAACAGCCTTGAGCGACGAAAAAACAGCCCTGAGCGACGAAAAAACAGCCTTGAGCGACGAAAAAACAGCCCTCAGCGAAGACGAAACCACCCGCAGCGACCAACAGACAGAATCTGGCGCCGCCGTCAGCACTGAGCAAGCGGGCGGCAGCGAACAGCAAGCCGGCAAGCCGGATGCGCCCGCTGTGTCTGTAGACATGGGCGCCCTGGTGAAGATTCTCGAGGGCGCCATGCTGGCGGCGGGACGCCCGCTCACCGTGCAGCAACTGGGAGACCTGTTTGAAAGCCACGAGCGCCCCGCAAATACCGACATCCGTGAAGCCCTGAAAACCATCAGCGAACGCTGTGAAGGCCGCGGCTTCGAGCTGCTGGAGGTGGCCAGTGGATTTCGCTTCCAGGTGCGCCAGGAGCTGAGTCCCTGGGTCGCGCGTCTCTGGGTGGAGCGGCCCGCGCGCTATTCCCGGGCCCTGCTGGAGACGCTGTCGCTGATTGCCTATCGCCAGCCCATCACCCGCGGCGAGATCGAGGAGATTCGCGGTGTTGCCGTATCCAGCAATATCATCAAGACCTTGCATGAGCGCGACTGGATTCGCGTCGTGGGGCATCGGGACGTACCCGGGCGACCCGCCATGTACGCCACCACCCGGGCTTTTCTCGACTACTTCAGTCTCAAGAGCCTGGACCAGTTGCCAGCCCTGGCAGAGATTCGGGATTTCGATACGCTCACTCAGGAACTTGGTTTCGACCCGATTCCTGAACTCAGTCAGCCGCAGGTTGAGGCCGTCGCAGAGAGTGGCGACGACACAGCGGAAAACATCGAGGCGGGTGCCGATGCAGCAGATGATGCCCCCGTTGAAGACACCGGCAGTGTCTCTCCGGATGCAGCGGCGGGCTCCGGGGACGCCGGCGATGACAGCGCCGGTGACCAGCCCCTGAACGTAGATTCCCTGCGCGCCGCGGCCGAAGATATGGCGTCAGCACCTGCCGAAGATCCCGACCATGACGCATCCAGGGATTCGGGCAATGGGTGAGCCCCAGGCGGCAGAAGGGGAGAAGCTGCAGAAAGTCCTCGCCCGGGCGGGACTCGGGTCGCGCCGGGAAATGGAGCGCTGGATTGAGGCAGGCCGTATTCAGATCGACGGGCGCGCGGCGCAGCTGGGTGACCGGGTCGGCGAAGATGCAGCCATTTCTGTGGACGGCAAGGCTCTCAACCAGGGTGGCGCCGGCAAAACCCGCGTGCTGCTGTATCACAAGCCCCGGGGAGAGGTGTCTTCACGCCGTGATCCCGAGGGTCGCAAAACCGTTTTCGACAGGCTGCCGCAGCTCAAGCAGGGCCGCTGGATTTCTGTGGGCCGTCTGGATTACAACACCAGTGGCTTGTTGCTGTTCACCACAGATGGTGAACTGGCGAATGCCCTGATGCATCCCTCATCCAATATCGAGCGCGAGTACATGGTGCGCGTCAAGGGAGAGGTCACGGAGGAGACGCTGAAGCGTCTGTCCGAGGGCGTGATGCTGGAAGATGGCGTCGCCCGCTTTACCGATATCGTCGACGGCGGAGGCGAGGGCAGCAATCACTGGTATTACGTGGTGATCATGGAGGGGCGTACACGGGAAGTCCGGCGCCTGTGGGAGTCCCAGGACTGCGTGGTCAGCCGCCTCAAACGCACCCGCTACGGGCCGGTTTTCATTCCCGCCAAGGTCAAGCAGGGCATGTACGTGGAGCTGGAGAAAAAAGAGGTCAAGGAGCTCTACCGTATTGCTGGTTTGCCGCCCAAACCGCTTGAGAGTGCGACGCCTGACCAGAAGGCCCGCGAGAAGCGCCAGCTGTCCAAGCGCGCTGACGGCAAGGACGTCGCCAAAAAGTCTGACAAGCGCAAACACAAACGCAAGCCAGGCAAAGCGCGCGAGGCCTCGCGCAAATAGGCCTGGCCAGTCCAGCCTGTGGCCAGCGACCGTGCGGGGCTACTGCGCGTTGAGTGCCTGCCCGGTAACGCCGATGCTGTCATCGCCCAGCAGGTAGAGGTAGGCGGGCATGAGGTCTTCTGCGGTTTTCAAGGTGTTGGGATCTTCACCCGGATAGGCGGCCGCGCGCATACGCGTGCGCGTTGCACCCGGGTTCAGGCTGTTCACTCGCACCCGGCTGATGTTCTCCAGTTCGTCGGCCAGTACCTGCATCATGCCCTCGGTGGCGAACTTGGATACGGCGTAGGCTCCCCAGTGGGCGCGTCCGCGCCGGCCGACACCGGAGGAAGTGAAAATCACCGAGGCCGCCGGAGCAGCTTCCAGCAGCGGCAGCAGGGCCTGGGTTATCAACAGCTGGGCCGTGACATTGACCTGCATAACCTGGTTCCACAACGGCAGTTTGTAGTTTGCCAGCGGCGAACGCTCCCCCAGCAGGGAGGCGTTGTGCAGCAATCCGTCGAGGCGGCCGAAGGTGGTTTCAATACTGCTCGCCAGGGCGTCATAGTCGGCGGGTGTGGCGGTCTCCATGTCGCACTCGAAAATGACGGGCTGTGGGTGCCCGGCTGCCTCTATCGCGTCGTAAACGGCTTCCAGCTTGCTGGCTGTGCGCCCCATCAGAACCACCGTTGCGCCGTGCGCTGCACAGGCCAGTGCGGCCGTTCGTCCGATACCGTCGCCGGCGCCGGTTATCAGGATGATCTTGTCATGCAGTAGGTTCGGCGCGGGCTGGTAGTTCTCGGGCATTTCACTCATATCCACATTCCGTTGCTGGGGCGAGGCGAGGTTGGCGTGTTTCAGCCCGGGATAGTGACGGCCCGCAGCAGTTCCGGCAAGTCCTCTGCGCGCTCAGCCACGGCGTCTGCCCCCCAGGAGTGTGGGTCATCGTCCCGATGCACATACCCGTAGGCAGCGGCAATGGTCACCATGCCCGCGGCTTTGCCGGCGAGAATATCCCGTCGGTGGTCGCCGACGTAGACGCAGCCGCCCGGTGTGCAACCCAGCTGGCGGGCATTAAGCAGCAGGGGCTCCGGATGGGGCTTGGGGTTGTCTACATGGTCGGGGCATACCACGCTGCCGGGTGCCGGCGTCAGGTCTATGCGCTGCAACAGCGGCAGCGTGAGGAAGCTTGGCTTGTTGGTGGAAATGCCCCAGGAAACGCCAGCCGCGGCAAGGCTTTGTAGCAGGGCCGGGATGCCGGGGTAGGGTTGCGTGGCCAGGCCCAGGTGCTCGGCGTACAGGGCCAGGAAGCGCTGGCGCTTGTCCTCGAAATCCGGATGTGTCAGCGGCAGGTCCAGGGCCAGGGACACCATGGCCCGGGCTCCGTCTGAGACGACCTCACGCACCCTCTGGTGTGGTAGCGGTTGCTGCCCGTGTTCGGCCCGCAGTCGCTTAACAACCTCAACAAACTCGGGTGCAGTGTCCAGCAAGGTGCCGTCGAGGTCGAATACCACGGCGGCCAGACCGGCGGGGAAACTCATGCCGGCTTGCGTGCGTGCACCATGTAGTTGACGCTGACGTCTTTTTCTTCCAGCCAGTAGCGCTTCGTCACCGGGTTGTACAAGAGCCCTGTCATACGCTCCAGCGAGAGGCCGGCCGCCCGTATCCACTCCGCCAGCTCAGCGGGTTTGATCAGCTTGCTGTAGTCGTGGGTGCCGCGGGGCAGCAGTCGCAGCACGTACTCCGCACCGACAATCGCGAAAAGATAGGCCTTGGGGTTGCGGTTGATGGTGGAAAAGTACAGGTCTCCCCCCGGCTTGCAGAGGTCTGCGCAGGCAGCAACGACTGCAGCGGGGTCGGGGACATGCTCCAGCATCTCGAGACAGCACACCACGTCGAAACTGCCCGGCGCTTCGCTCGCCAGTGCCTCGGCGGTCATCTGCCGGTAGTCGACCTCGGCACCGGATTCCAACTGGTGTATGCGCGCAACAGCAAGGGCCGCCTCGCCCATGTCGATCCCGGTCACGGCAGCGCCGCGCTGGGCCATGCTCTCGGCCAGGATACCGCCGCCGCAGCCGACGTCGACGAGGCACTTTCCAGCGACCGGGGAATGCTGGTCAATGTAATTCGCCCGCAGCGGATTGATGTCATGCAGCGGCTTGAACTCGCTGTTCCTGTCCCACCAGCGGGAGGCCAGCTCATTGAATTTTGCTATCTCGCGGTCGTCGACGTTGGCTGCGGCGGCGTCAGCGTTGGTTGTGTTCATCGGTATCAGTCCCTGCGGCTTGCCTCGGCGGCGACGATGGTGTCTCGCCATTGGCCCGCCTGGCGCAAAATGGATTCCATGGACAGCGTAGTGAGTTCGCGGTCACAAAGCAGCATACGGCCTGCCACCCAGCTGTGGGTCACCTGGGAGGCATCGGCGGCGTAGACAAACTGGGACACGGGATTGTAAAGCGGCTGTGTCTCGGGGCGCTGGAAATCGACGGCGATCAGGTCTGCCCATTTACCTACCTCCAGGCTGCCCGTGTCCGCGTGTATTCCCATGGCCTGCGCGCCATTGATTGTGGCCATTTCCAGCACGGCTTCGGCAGGCAGGGATGCGGCATCCCCCTGTCCCAGTTTCGCCAGCAGCGCTGCCGAGCGCATTTCGCCAGGCATGCTGAGGTCGTTGTTGCTGGCCGCACTGTCCGTGCCCAGCGCCACGTTCACCCCCGCTTCCTGCAGGGCCTGGACCGGACAGCGGCCGGAGGCGAGCTTCATGTTGGACTCGGGGCAGTGCACCACGTGGGCGCCGGTCTCTGCCAGCAGGGCGATGTCATCATCGTCCAGGGCAGTCATATGCACGCACTGGGTGCGCGGGCCGATCAGGCCGAGTTCCGCCAGACGAGCCAGGGGGCGCTGGCCGTACTGTGCCAGGCTGTCGCTGACTTCGCCCGCGGTTTCGTGCAAATGAATGTGCACCGGCAGGTCCAGCTCGTTCGCGAGCATAGCCACTTTGGCCAGGGCCTTCTCATTGACGGTGTAGGGCGCGTGGGGGCCGAACACGACGTTAACCAGCTCGCTGTGCTTGAGCTCGTCGCGCAGTGCGAGGCCCTTGCTGATGTAATCGTCCGCGTCCGATCCCCAGGCGCTGGGAAAGTCGAAGATGGGAAAGCTGAGTTGGCAGCGCAGGCCCGCTGCAGCGGCGCGTTCGGCCACCACGTTGGGGAAGAAGTACATATCGGCAAAACAGGTGGTGCCGGAACGAATCAGCTCGGCCATGGCGAGATCTGTGCCGTCGGCGACGAATTCCGGGCTCACGTGGGCGGCCTCTGCGGGCCAGATATGCTGTTCCAGCCAGGGCAGCAGCGGCAGGTCATCGGCAAACCCCCGCAGCAGCGCCATGGCGGCATGTCCGTGACTGTTGACCAGTCCCGGGAACAGCGTGTGATGTGGCAGGTCCAGAGTCGTTTTGGCCTCGATGGCTGCCGCGTCCTCGCGCCTGTGGATGCCGCTGATGCGCCCCCCCGTAATGGTCAGCACGTGCTCGCTGAGCACCTGTCCGCGGGGTACAACAGGCACGATATGTGCGGGTCGGATCAGCGTGTCAACTATGGGCATGGTGCAGCGTCTCTCCGCGTTGGTCGGTTGCCGGATTCGGGGGTTTTGAAGGGCGCAAGTATACCTGTAAACCCCGGAAAAAAATGGCGTGAAAATGGCTTTGACCGTATAATCGTCCGATTCTCTTCAAGGGGTTTGGAACACGGAATTTATGGGTGAATTAGCCAAGGAAATCCTGCCTGTCAGTATCGAGGATGAGCTCAAGCAGAGCTATCTCGATTACGCCATGAGTGTGATTGTCGGGCGGGCGCTGCCGGATGTGCGCGACGGGCTGAAACCCGTACATCGACGCGTCCTGTTCGCGATGAACGAGCTCAACAACGACTGGAACAAGCCCTACAAGAAGTCGGCCCGCATCGTCGGTGACGTGATCGGTAAATACCACCCCCACGGCGATTCCGCTGTCTACGACACCATCGTGCGCATGGCGCAGCCCTTCAGCCTGCGCTACATGCTGGTGGACGGGCAGGGCAACTTCGGCTCCATTGACGGCGATTCCGCCGCGGCCATGCGCTACACGGAAATCCGTATGCGCAAGATCGCGCACGACCTGCTGGCAGACCTGGACAAGGAAACCGTTGACTTCGTCCCCAACTACGACGGCACCGAGCAGATTCCCGAGGTGCTTCCTACCCGCGTGCCCAACCTGCTGGTCAATGGCTCATCGGGTATCGCCGTGGGTATGGCGACCAATATTCCCCCACACAACCTTACCGAGGTGGTCAGCGCCTGCCTGGCGCTGCTGGACAATTCGGCCCTGAGTGTCGATGAGTTGATGGAGCACATTCCGGGCCCGGACTTCCCCACCGCGGGCATTATCAACGGCCGCGCGGGTATCGTGCAGGCCTACCGCACCGGTCGCGGACGCATTTACGTGCGTGCGCGAACCGAGATCATCAGCGATGAGAAGCGCGGCCGCGACACGATCCTGATTCATGAATTGCCCTACATGGTCAACAAGGCGCGCCTGATCGAGAAGATCGCCGAGTTGGTGAAAGAGAAGAAAATCGAGGGCATCTCGGAACTGCGGGACGAGTCTGACAAGGACGGCCTGCGCGTGGTGATTGAGCTGCGGCGCGGCGAGGTGGGCGACGTGGTGCTGAACAACCTGTTCGCCCACACGGCTCTGCAGCAGGTATTCGGCATCAACATGGTGGCGCTGGTGGACGGCCAGCCCAAGGTGCTGAACCTGCGCGAGGTGCTGGAGGCGTTCATCCGCCACCGTCGCGAGGTTGTGACCCGCCGCACGGTTTACCTGTTGCGCAAGGCGCGCGAGCGCGGACATGTGCTGGAGGGCCTGGCGGTTGCCCTCGCCAATATCGATCCGGTCATCGAGCTGATCAAGGCATCCACCAACGCCGCCGAAGCGCGGGACAAGCTGGTGGAGATGCCCTGGGCGCCGGGCGATGTGACTGCGATGCTGGAGCGTACCGGCGCAGATGCCTGCCGGCCTGACGACCTCGATCCCCGGTATGGCCTGCACGACGGCCAATACCACCTGTCGCCCGCCCAGGCGCAGGCCATCCTGGAGTTGCGCCTGCACCGACTGACCGGTCTGGAGCAGGAAAAGCTGATCCAGGAATTCCAGGAGAAAATTGCCGAAATCGCCGACTACCTGGAAATTCTGTCAGACCCTGACCGGCTCAAGCAGGTGATACGCGAAGAGCTGCAGGAAGTGGTGGAGAATTACGGCGACGAGCGTCGTACCGAGATCACCGATTCCGCCCACGACCTCACGGTGGAAGACCTGATCACGGAAGAGGATCGCGTGGTGACCATCTCCCACGGCGGTTACGCGAAAACCCAGCCCTTGAGTGATTATCAGGCCCAGCGCCGGGGCGGCATGGGCAAGTCGGCCACCGCCGTGAAAGACGAGGATTTTGTCGAGCACCTGCTGATCGCCAGCACGCACGACACCATTCTGTGCTTCACCAATGTGGGCAAGGTGTACTGGCTCAAGGTCTACCAGATACCGGTTGCCGGGCGCGGCTCGCGGGGTCGGCCCATGGTTAACCTGCTGCCCCTGGACGAGGGTGAGCGTGTTACCTCGATTCTGCCGGTGAAGGAATACACGGAGGGCCATTACATCTTTATGGCCACGGCTAACGGGACCGTCAAGAAGACCGAGCTGACCAGCTTTTCCCGACAGCGCAGCGTGGGCCTGCGCGCCCTGGAACTGGAGGAGGGCGATGTACTGGTGGGAACAGCTATTACGGAAGGCGATGCGGACGTTATGCTGTTCAGCTCCTCCGGCAAGGCTGTGCGCTTCCGTGAGAGCGATGTGCGGGCCATGGGCCGTACCGCGCGCGGTGTGCGCGGCATCAAGTTACAGGAAGGCCAGCGCATGATTTCGCTGATTATCCCGAAAGAGGGCGGCAAGGTCCTGACCGCCAGCCAGCACGGCTACGGCAAGCGCACCGAAGTGACAGAGTTCCCCACCAAGGGCCGCGGTACCCAGGGCGTTATCGCCATGCAGTGCAGCGAGCGCAACGGCGACCTGGTAGGGGCGGTGCAGGTATTCGAGGGCGATGAGCTGATGCTGATCACCGATCAGGGTACGCTGGTTCGCACCCGTGGCGACGAGGTGTCTATCCTCGGACGCAACACCCAGGGTGTTCGCGTTATTCGCCTGAAGCAAGGCGAAAAGCTGGTGGGACTGGAGCGTATTGAGGAGCCCTCGGAAGAGACCGCGCTGGAAGCCGGCGACGGCGATGCGGTGACTTCTCCAGGCGATCCCTCGGAGCCCGATTCGTAAAA
>JAZBPS010000051.1:0-3981 GCA_036353375.1 Halieaceae bacterium
AAAGGGAAAGCAGGTCACCAGCGCCAGGCCGTCGCCACTGAGTTGCAGGGGCTGGCGGCGGCTGTCCACCACCTGCATGTCTGTCACCCGGTAATGATGTGTCAGCCCGGTTTTGTCGGTGAGCTGCAACGCATCCCCCAGGGCCACCTGTTCCAGCACGGCGAAATGTGTATCCCGGTGGCCAGCGATCACCGTCATGCCGCGCGTGCCGGGGAGGCTGCTGCGGCTGTCGTGCGCGGGGCCGAAGGCCAGCGCGTGCCCCTGCCCGCCCGCCAGCACGTACAGTGACGCCTGCTGCGCCGGCAGATCCAGTCGCGCCAGCGGGAAGGTGTCCGCCCAGGGCCACGGCCTGGCCTCGCCGGGTGCCCTCCAGGCCGCCGCAATCAGCTGCTGGGCCAGGGTCGCCTTCAGCTCCAGCCACAGCGCCGGGCCCAACTGGCTCAACGCCAGTACAAGCGCGGGAATCGCCAGCACACGCATGCAACGAACAGCGCCAGAACGCCGACCAGATAGTTGATTCCAAGCCCCAGACCCGTGCTGGGCCAGGCATGTACCTGGGGTGCCTGTCCCCGCGGCCGCAGGTTGGCAACCGCCTGCTGCATTGCCGTCGCTTCCGGCGGGCGGCTGGGGGTCTGCTCCACTGCCACGAAGCTGGTGTAGGGGCTGAGTAGCTGGTGTTTCAGTGCAATGGGCAACACCTCGGCCCGCACCTCGGCGGGGTCGCGACCCAGGGTCTTTTCATCCAGCAGCGCCTCAATCGCAGCCCTGGCCCAAAGCGTCCCTATGCCCTGCCAGGCAGCTTCCATGTCGCTTGCGGGC
The DNA here is from genome assembly GCA_036353375.1 of Halieaceae bacterium. Lineage (GTDB taxonomy): Bacteria > Pseudomonadota > Gammaproteobacteria > Pseudomonadales > Halieaceae > JANQIO01. The sequence continues at coordinate 820 of JAZBPS010000051.1, forward strand.
GGCCCTGCCAGCACCGTGTGCTGCCAGGGCCCACCCGCGCCCTCGCCCGACACCTGCACCGTACTGCCGGCCAGTGCCTGCTCGCTGCGAACCGCAACCCACAGGGGCTCGCCGGGGTAAAGGTCTGGCAGCGTGGCCGGATACGCCTGCACCGGCACGGGCCAGGACACGCTGATGTCGCGTAACAGGGGTTGGCTCAAGCGCGTAAACAGGGTTTCCATGGCGGACTGCACCTCGGTGATATCACCGATCAACACCTGGTCACCCCGGCCCACCTGGGCTGCCTTGCGCATGAACCAGCCATTGGGCGCAGACCCGATACCCACCGTGAACAGGCGGCTCCGGCCCAGCCGGCGGTGAATGTGCTCGAACAGTTCAACTTCGTTGCCGACGGCGCCGTCGGTAATGAATATCACCTGTCGCAGGGCGTCCTGCGCGGCGGCAGCCGTGTCGCCGCCCACGGGCAGCGCCATAGTGAGGGCACTGCGCATTTCCGTACCGCCCCCCGCCTCCAGGTGGCGGACAAACTCACTGGCACGCCCCAGATTGTGAGGGGTGGCCTCCACGGCAGCGGTGAAAAGCGCCCGGGGCATCTGGTCAAAGGCGATCACGTTGAAGCGATCGCCCGCCTTCAAGCGGGACAGGCCGAACTGCAGGCTGGCGCGGGCCTGCTCGATGGGACTGCCCCCCATGGAACCCGAGGTATCGATCACGAAGATGACTTCCCGCGGGACCGCCGCCGGAGCTGTTGACGGGGTCGTCGGCGGCAACACCATCAGCAATGCGTACTCCTCGGCCCCAAGCCGCTCGTGAAACAAGGCCGCCCTCGGTTGCGCCGCAGGCTGGGGGCGCCATTGCAGCAGGAAGTCCCGGTCCATGGGTGTTTCCGGCAGGCTGACACGATAGTGGTGCCCCTGTCGGGACAGGGTTACCGGGTGGTAAGGGGCGGTCACCTCTGCCAGCGTCATGCCCATATTGAGACGGGCCTCTATGCGTATCGGCTGCAGCGGCTCACCCGGGCGGGGTAGCTGCGGCAACTGCAGGTTCCAGACCTGTGCCGCCTCCGCGCCCATCTGCGCAGGGGTATAGCGCGGCGTCAAGGTGGTGGGCAGCCGAAGGCTGAATATCCCGTCGCGATAGTCAACCCGCTGGGTGTAATGCAGCTCCACCGTGACGGTCTCGCCCGGTCCGATGTTCGCCACACGGTTGCTGAACAGGTTGGGGCGTCGCTGTTCAACCAGACCGGCCTTACGACCTTCGGCGCGCGCTTTTTCGAAGGTCTTGCGGGCTTCGGCTTTTTCCCGCACCCGGCCCTCTATCACGCGTTCGCCGATAACCAGACGCAGCCGGTGCACCGCGGCCTGCGAAGGCAGCGGGTAGCGGTACTCCGCGTCCACCCAGTCGGGGCTGTCGTTGCGGAAGCGCTGGCGCAATCGCACTTTTGCCACCAGACCGGTGATGTCGATATCGGCTTCTGCGTCCAGCTGCAGTGCAGGGCGCAGCGCAGCGCCCGCCGCCAGCCAGAGCTGGCCGGCACCCGGCGCCTCCGACACGGGATCCTGGGCGTTCGCCACAGGCGACAACAGCAAGCACAGCAAAAGCAGGTACAGGTTTCTCATCGGGCGCTCCCTCAGGTGTGAGCGCCCATGAAACACCCCGGAGCGGGCAGTCCGGCGGTTGGATGCAGGCAAAGCCGGGACCAATTGTGATCAATTGTGGCCCGCGCTTGTGGGCCGCGGGGAATTTTGGAAGTATCCACTGCATGCAACGACACATTGCCATTGTCGAGGACGAGCCAGCCCTCGCCTCCAACTACCGCGACGCCCTGCAGAGGCAGGGCTTCGCTGTGAGCTGGCATGCGGACCGCAGTGCCGCCTGGCAGGCATTCGAGCAACGGCTGCCGGACATGGCGATTATCGACGTGGGTCTGGAGGCAGAATTTGAAGGCGGGTTTGATCTGTGCCGGGACCTGCGTGCCCGGGCCCCGGAGCTGCCCATCGTGTTCCTCACCGCAAGAGACAGCGAGCTGGACGTGATCAGCGGCCTGCGGCTGGGCGCCGACGATTACCTCACCAAGGACATCAGCCAGGCCCAGATGCTGGCGCGCATTCACGCGCTGCTGCGACGGGTAGATGCCCTGCGCCAGCCGGTACAGGACGAGGACGTACTGGAGCACGGCCCGCTGGCAGTAAACCTGGAACGCATGACGGTCACCTGGCAGGACACGCCGGTGGTGCTCACCGTCACCGAGTTCTGGATTGTGTACGCCCTGGCCCGGCACCCCGGGCACGTCAAAAACCGGCAGCAGCTGATGGATGCCGCCAACGTGGTTCTGGACGACAACACCATCACCTCCCACATCAAGCGCATTCGGCGCAAGTTCACCGCCGTGGACGCTGGATTCGACGCCATCGAAACCGCCTACGGCATGGGCTACCGCTGGCGGCCCGGCGGCTGACCGCCCACGGCAAATGACCCTGCGCCGCCAGCTTATGCTGGTCAGCCTGCTGCTGTTGGCCCTGCCCTGGGCGGGCTGCCAGTTCGTACGGGAAGTGGAGACCGCGCTGCAGTCGGGCCAGTCCCAGGCGCTGCTGGCAACCTCCCGCGCGATCGCCACGGTGGTAGCCGGTCAGCCGGATTTGCTGTATCCGGACCTCGCAAGACTCACCGAGATGGATATCGCGGGTCAGTTATACGCCACGCGCAGCGACAGCCCCATCATCGTCGACGGCTACGCCGATGGCTGGGAAGGCCAGGTACACGGCCAGTTCGGCCCGGTGGCCTACCGCGCCAGCGTCCGGGGGGAAACGCTGTTCCTGCTGTTCACAGTGACCGACGCAAACGTGGTGTACCAGGACCCGCGGCAATCCCGGCGCGCCACCGGCGACCGACTGATCCTGGCCGGCGCGAACGGCCGTTATGTGATCACCACCGCGGCCCCGGGCGCCGTGCGGGCCAGGCTGGGTGAGCGCGGCGCCCTCAGCGGCTTCGAGCCCCGTATTCGCGGCTACTGGCAGGACAGTCTTGAGGGCTACACCATTGAGTTGAGCCTGCCACTGGCGCTGCTGGAGCAGCGGCTGGGCTTCCAGCTGGTGGATGTCACCGCCAACGCCACGGCACCGGCAACGCGATACGGGAACCTGGATAACGCGCAGCGCAAGC
>JAZBPS010000052.1:0-2780 GCA_036353375.1 Halieaceae bacterium
CTGCAGGTCGGACAACCACGGCATGTTTGCCCGCTCCGCGTACCAGCAGGCGCTGCGAATCACCAGCCCACCCATGCTGTGGCCCACCAGCGACAGTGATTCCACCGGCACCGGCCAGCTGGCCCATAACCCATCCAGCATGGCGGCAAGCTGCTGGCCGTTAGTGCTGATATGGCGGCCGGTGTTGTAACGCAGGTAGAGCGGACACAGGCCCAGCCCCTCCTGCAGCGCGTCGCCGATGCCGGTGCCGCGCGCCTGCCAGTTCAGCTCAGACATGCCCAGGCCGTGCACGAATACCACCAGCCGCGGGCTCACGGCCGAGCGTGGCACCACTGGCGCATCCAGCGACAGTGCCCTGCCGTCATGCAACAAGGTCATCGGTAATGCCAGCGGGTTGCCTTGCGCCTCCAGGTAGTCGCCGATGGCACCGTTGAGCGCCGACACAGCGCGAATCTCCGCGGCCGGGACACCGGCATCATCGGTGCTGTGTGGCACCAGGCCGTAGCCGGCGTCCACAGCTTCCCGCAGCAGCCCGGTAACACCACGAATGCTGGCATATACTGAGGAGGCGATCAGTCCGTGGGCACCGGGTCGGCGCCAAAGACCTGGCAGGGGCGGTGCAGCGATGGCCTCATGCATGCGCTCCACGCGAGTGGTAATTCCCTCGACCGTGTCGAAGACCAGGCGGGTACCCCCGCGCAGGGTAGGTACAGAGATGCTCATCACTTGCCCTCCTCGCTTGCCGCAGACTGGTCGGCAGACCTTCTTCCAAGACTGCGCCTCAATCGCCGTCGTGGCAAGCGCAGCATTACACCAACTGGCCGCAGCCGGGCTGAGCGACGAGCGTCAGTCTACGATAGAGGAATAAACTATCGACTGCAGTTGCCCGCGGAAATCGAAGGTGCCGGAGGGAATCAGCTGGGTCATGAAAATGACCACCAGGTCCTCGGCCGGGTCTACCCAGAACAGCGTGCTGGCCAGGCCGCCCCAGTTGTACTCCCCTACTGAGCCCAGGGTGCCGTTGGCGACCGGGTCCAGCCGGGTGGCGAAGCCGAGGCCAAAGCCGATGCCATCATAGCTGGTTTCGCTGAAACTGCCGCGCGCCCAGCCGGCCAGGTCGCCGCCGTCAGGCAGGTGGTTGGCCGTCATCATTGCGAGGGTGCGGGGGCCAATGATGCGGGCGCCATCCAGTTCGCCACCGCCTCTCAGCATGCTGCAGAACCGGTAGTAGTCGGCCATGGTGGAGACCAGGACACCGCCGCCGCTGAAAAAGCTGCGATCCCGGTAGGCGCTGGCCTGGCCGTCATCTTCCAGGGCCAGAGACTTGTCCAGGTTGCGCTGGTAGCAGGAGGCGAAGCGCGCGACCTTGTCATCAGCAATATTAAAAGCCGTGTCATGCATGCCCAGCGGCTCGAAGATGTGCTCCTTCAGATACTCATCAAAGCTCTGCCCGGACAACACCTCTACCAGGTAGCCGAGTACGTCTGTGGCCACTGAGTAGTTCCAGGCGGTGCCCGGCTCAAACTCCAGCGGTAGTGTCGCCAGGCCCTCGATCAGGTCGCGCAGGGTCTGGCCGGGCTGCAGGCTGCCGATACGTGCCTTGCGGTAACCGTGATCGACGTTGGTCGCGTGCAGGAAGCCATAGGTCAGCCCCGACATATGGGTGAAGAGCTGGCGCACCGTCATCGGCTGCTGGCAGGCCACGGTTTCGTACATCGGCCAGCTGCCGGCCTTGTAAACCCTCAAGTCGCGCCACTCAGGTATGAAGCGGTGCACCGGGTCGTTCAGGTGAAACAGGCCGCGTTCGTATAGCTGCATCAGGGCGATGGAGGTAATCGGCTTGGTCATGGAATAGATGCGGAAGATGGTGTCTTCCTCCACCGGCAGGTCACGCTCCAGGTCGCGGCTGCCTTCCTTTTCCAGGTAGCAGACCTGCCCGCGGCGGGCCACCAGGGTCAGGCTGCCGGGAATCTTGCCGGGCTCTACGTAGCGGCTGCGCAGATGCTCGCCTATGCGCTCCAGTCGCTCTGCACACATGCCTACCTCGGCAGGTTCTACCCGTTTCATAAAGACTCCTTGATGATTAGCGATGTTCGGAATGCAGGTGCGCCCGGAAAGCGGGCAGTACCTCGGCCTCAAACCAGGGGTTGCGTCGCAGCCACAGCTGGTTGCGCGGCGAAGGGTGCGGCATGACCCAGTAGCGCGGCGCCCAGGCCTGCCATTGGCGCACCCGCTCGGTCAGGCTGCTCTGCGCACCCAGCGGGCCGTTCCAGTCAAGGTAGCGGTCCTGGGCATACTTGCCCAGCAGCAGCGTGGTGCGAATATTCGGCAGGCGCTCCAGCAGCGCCTCGTGCCAGGTCTCGGAGCAGATGGGCGGCGGCGGCAGGTCGCCGGACTTGCCCTTGCCGGGGTAACAGAAGGCCATGGGAATAATCGCAACCCTGCGCTCGTCGTAGAACTCGTCGCGGTCCATCTGCAGCCACTCCCGCAGGCGATTGCCGCTGGGGTCGTTCCAGGGAATGCCGGTCTCGTGCACCTTCGTGCCGGGCGCCTGGCCGATGATCAGCAGCTCCGCATCCTCGTGGGCGCGCAGCACCGGGTTGGGGCCCAGCGGCAGTTCGCAGCGCGTGCAGGCACGCACGTCGGCGAGCAGGTCGATTAGCGGTATCATGGCGGCATCATGCTACTGCATCACCTGCATCGCGGCGAGGGCCCAGCCGTCCTGTTGCTGCACGGCCTGTTCGGTTCCGCTGCCAACCTCGGCATGGTGGCGCGCGGGC
>JAZBPS010000053.1:0-2275 GCA_036353375.1 Halieaceae bacterium
AGAATGGCAGAAACATCATCCTCGGGGAAGCCGGTGAACACCTCATCCAGCACCGAGTGGGTGTGGGGCCAGGTGCCCTCGGGGTGGGGGAAATCGCTGCCCCACATCATCTTGTTCACACCAACATCGTGGCGAATCTCGACATCCACTCTTGGAATGCAGGACGCGCCCATGTTGATGTTGCGCTGGAAGTACTCACTGGGCGACATGCTGAGATGGCTGCGGAAATCCCCCAGCTTGGCCGAGTGATGTACGTCGGTGTAGTTGTGATCCAGCATGCGCAGCCAGCTGGGGATCATCCAGGTGGTACCGCCTTCGGTCATCACGGCTTTCAAGCGCGGAAACTTTTCGAACACACCACCCCAGATCATGAAGGTGAGGGGGCGGTATAGCCACCACATCACTTCTGACACGTAGATTCCCATCGCGCCAGGGCGATCGTCGGCGGATATCTCAGGCCACTCGGGGCCGAAATAGTCCGCCATTGCGCCGGGGCCGGAGTGGAAGTGGACGATGATGCCCAGGTCCTCACAGGCTTCCCAGAAGGGGTGGTACTTCACGTGATTGTAGTGGGGGAAATCTCCCACCATGGAGGGAATCATCACGGCGCGGAAACCGTTGTCTGCACACCAGCGCAGGTTGGTCACCGCTTCGTCCACATCCCAGAGCAGCGGTATAACCGCCACGCCGATGTGCCGATCCGGATCGTTGGCGCACAGTTCCGCCAGCCAGCGGTTGTGCGCCATGGCACCCGCCCACTGCAGCTCGGGGACAATGTCCTTGGTGGGCAGTGAAAGACCCGCACCAAAGGGCGGCGTGTTGACCTCGGTGATACCGTCAGGAAATATCACCTCCGCTGCGATGCCGTCGTTGTCCAGCATCTTCACCCGCTCGCGGTAGTCCCAGGCACCGGTCAATTCCTGCTCGATGCCGGAGCGCCATTCGTCGTTGATTTCCTTGATCAGAAAGCTGGACTCGGCCTTTTTGGTCATCTCCACCTGCACCGGCACGGCCATGTCCATCATCTCGTGGTACTTGCTCTCCACGTAGGGCTTGTAATCAGCAATCGGCAGGCCGGCGTGGCAATCTGACGATACAACAATCAGGCGTTCAGACATTTCATCCCTCGTGGCGTGCGAGCCGTGGCGGCGCGCGACGCTGCAAACGCGTTATAGCGCTCTTCCTGGTGACCCATGAATCGTTTTGCTCCGACCATGCGTCTTTTTGTTATAGGGTTCATCTTATAGGCCGCTCACGTTGCACAGGTATGACGAACCGCAGATCGCCTGACGGGGCAAACCCGCTCGGTCACCGGTGCACACTTGAGCATTCGTGCACATTTGTATACTTTTATAGCTGATCGTTCAGGGGGATGCAACAAATCGCAATGGATACCACGGAACAACTCGCCAAGCCGGTAGTACAAGGTGAACCGGCCGTATCCGGAAACCAGAAGCCGCATACGGATCCCTTGAACACAGGCAGCCCTGAGCCGGGCCGGCGTGAAAAACGCAAACTGGAAATCCGGGAACGCATCGAACAGGCCGCCTATGACCTGTTCAAGGAACAAGGTATCGACAATGTCAGCATCGAGCAGATCTGCGAGGCCGCCGACGTTGCACGACGCACCTTCTACGGACACTACCCCAACAAGGCTGCCCTGCTACAGGCCCTGAGTGCCAGCCGCGTCTGGTTCACCGCTGACAACATGATGCAGCGGGTCATGAGCAAACCCACGGGGACTATTGCCCGGGTGGATGCGATGCTGGACTATATGGAGGAAAACCTCGCCAACTATAGCGACGTGGACCGGGCCCTGATCCTGAATGTGCCCGGGAGCCTGGACAGTGACAACCACCTGCGCCAGGTCAGCGACTCGCTGCGGGACTACCTGGCCGGCATCTTCCAGGAAGGCCAGGTCGCCGGCGACACAACCAACGCCTTCACGCCGGAGCTACTGGCAGACATGGTTATGGGAACCGCAAACACCATCGTGGTTAACTGGGCGATCAATCCCGACGAACCGGTGGCCAGAAGGCTGGAAGAAGCACGCGCGCTTTTCACCCGCGTTCTCAAGGGCTGACCGCTTCCGGCCGCAGCAGCAATTAACGCCTAGTCTCGCGGGGGCAGCCCGTGCAACATGGTCAGGAACTCAAGACTGGTGCCTGCCCGGCGAAATTCTGACAACGCCTGGTAATCGGGATCGTTGTACCAGGCCTTGGCTTTCTCGGCCGAGGGGAACTTGAACATCACCATGCGACCACTGCGGGGCGCA
>JAZBPS010000008.1:0-22078 GCA_036353375.1 Halieaceae bacterium
ACGGCATACTCTGGTCCATCTTCTGGCTGTTCAAGCTGGTCACCGGCAAGGAGGGCATGGGCTACGGCGACTTCAAGTTGCTGGCCGCGCTGGGCGCCTGGCTGGGCTGGCAAGCATTGCCCATGGTGATACTGCTGTCCTCCTTCGTCGGCGCCGCACTGGGCATCGTTATCATGGTGGCGCAGAAACGGGGCAAGGATATCCCCATGCCCTTCGGCCCTTATCTCGCTATCGCGGGCTGGATCGCGCTTGTCTGGGGCGATCGGATCATGGACTGGTACTGGTCCACGCTGGGTCCAACCGCCGCGTGAGCGAGGGAGAGCCGCGCGTTCCGGTGGTGGGCATTACCGGGGGTATCGGCAGTGGCAAGACTGCTGTCACCGACAGGCTGAAAACCCACGGCATCCAGATCGTCGACGCGGACATCGCGGCCCGCGTGATCATGCAGCCGGGTCAGCCAGCGCTGGCCGCCGTTGCTGAGCGCTTTGGCGATGGCATTCTGCTGGATGACGGCTCGCTGGACCGCGCTGCCCTGCGCAAAATCGTATTCGCCGACCCCGCTGAGCGACAGTGGCTTGAACAGCTTACGCATCCCCTGATCGCCGCGGAGATCCAGCGACAACTGGCCGCCGCCCAGCCCCCTTACGTCGTGTTTGTATCGCCGCTACTCACGGAAACCGAACAGGCGGGCTTCTGCGACCAGATTGTGGTGGTGGACGTGCCCGAGTCCGTGCAAGTGGAGCGCACCATGTCGCGAGACAGTAACGACGCGGCACAGGTGCAACGCATTATGGCCGCCCAGGCATCCAGAGAGGCGCGCATCGCCCGGGCCGACAAGGTTATCGACAACAGCGGTTCGCTGGAGGCCTTGCAGACCAGGGTGGATGCGTTGCACCGTGCGCTGCAGGCGGAGTTCAGCCACCCGGGCTGAATCAGCGTGCCGGCAGCGCCTCGCAGGCTTCCAGGATGGGCAGGTTGGCCTCCGGAAACGGGTACTGTCGCAGCACCGATGGCTCGCACCAGCGCAATGGCTGTCCCTCGCGGCCGCTTGCCTCGCCGGCAAAGTCCTCCACCAACCAGACGTCCAGGCGCACCGCCTTGTCGCCGTAATCGTGAGTGACTTCCAGCAGAGGCTGTGCGCGCCGCACTTCAATGCCCAGTTCTTCATTGAGCTCACGCCCCAGGGCGATCAGCACGTCCTCCCCGGGCTCCACCTTGCCCCCGGGGAACTCCCACAGGCCGCCCTGGTGGACGTGATCCGGGCGCAGGCTGATAAGGATTTCCCCTGACGCGTTACGCACAACGCCAACCGCCACATGCAGCACAGTGATCAGGTCCGGTATTCGGCGTTGATCTTGACGTAGTCGTAGGACAGGTCGGACGTCCACACCGTGGCCGCGGCCGTGCCCCGGTGGAGTGCCACGGCAATACGTATCTCGGGCGCCGCCATGGCCGCCTGACCCTGCGCCTCGGTATAGTTCGGCGCGCGACCGCCGTCGCAGGCAATCAGGACATCGTTAAGGTGCAGCTCCACCTTTTCCACATCCAGGCCCGGCACGTCCGCCCTGCCGATAGCCGCCAGCAGTCGGCCCCAGTTGGGATCGCTGGCGAACAATGCCGTTTTCACCAGCGGGGAGTGGGCAATCGTGTAGGCCACTTCCAGTGCCTCGGCCTCGCTGGCAGCCGAGGATACGGCAACCTCTACGAACTTGGTGGCGCCCTCTCCGTCGCGAACCAGCGCCTGCGCCAGCTCCAGGGCCAGGTCATGCAGGGCTGTCCGGAATGCACCCAGATCGTCTCCGGTAAGTGGCACATCGCTGGCAGCGCCGGTAGCAACCAGAACTGCAGCATCGTTGGTGGACGTATCTCCGTCAACGGTTACCCGGTTAAAGGTCTGCTCCACCACGGTTTGCCAGAGACCGGAGAGGTCATCCTGTGCAATGCGGGCATCCGTCGCCAGGTAGGCCAGCATGGTCGCCATATTGGGACGGATCATGCCCGCCCCTTTTGCCATACCCGTGATTGTCACGTCCGCACCGCCCAGACGCAGGCGGCGACTGCCCGCCTTGGGCACCGTGTCGGTGGTCATGATGCCCTGCGCGGCATCCTGCCAGGCATCGGCTGCCAACGCATCCAGCGCCAGCGGAAGTCCGGCCAGCAAGCGCTCCATCGGCAGGTACTCACCAATAACGCCGGTTGAGAAAGGCAGTACCTGGGAGGGCATAACACCGCTTTTTGATGCCAGCGCCGCGCAACTGCTGCGCGCATCCGCCAGCCCGCGGGCACCGGTTCCCGCATTGGCATTGCCGGTATTGATGAGCAGGTAACGGGGTGCGTGTTCGCGCAGATGTTCACGCGCCACGGTTACAGGGGCCGCGCAGAACGCATTGCGCGTAAACGTCGCCGCCACCGAGCTGCCCGATGCGATCTCCAGCACCACAAGATCCAGCCGTCCCGGCGTTTTGATGCCGGCGCTGACCGCCGCGAGCCGGATTCCCGCAACAGGGGCCGGCAGCGCTAATGTCTCAAAGCTGGCCACAGCACTGCTTGTATTTTTTGCCAGACCCGCAAGGACAGGGTTCATTGCGCCCGACCTTCGGCTGTTCTCGTTTGAAGGGCTGGGCCTGCTCCCCTTCCGGGGCGCTACCCGCAGCCTCAGCTTCTGCCAGGGACGCGGCTTCCGCATGCTGGAATGCCAGTTTCTCCTGCTCTGCCTGCTCCCGGCGCCGCTGCTCCAGCAGAGCCGCCTCGTCGGGCCGCTGCACCTGCACATGGCTGAGGAATCGCACGACCTCCAGCTTCAGGGATTCCAGCATCTCCTGGAACAGGGCGAAGGATTCCCGCTTGTACTCCTGTTTGGGATTCTTCTGGGCGTAGGCGCGCAGGTGTATGCCCTGGCGCAGCTGGTCCATGGTGGCAAGGTGCTCCTTCCAGAGTGTATCCAGGACCTGCAGCATGATCTGCTTTTCAATCTTGCGCATATCGGGACCCACCTCGGCACACTTGGCCTCGTAGGCCTCGGCAACCGCGGCGGTGATGCGCTCCCGCAGTCCCTCCTCAGCGAGCTTGTCGTCCTCGTCCAGCCACTGCTGCAGGGGCAGCTGTACGGCAAACTCATTTTCGAGTTGCCGCTCCAGGCCCGCTATATCCCATTGCTCCTCCAGGCTCATGGGCGGTACGAACTCGCTGATAGCCTCGTTGACCACGTCATCGCGGATGGCCGCGATTGTCTCGGAAATGTCCTCCGCTTCCAGCAGGTCGTTGCGCTGCTGGTAGACCACCTGACGCTGGTCGTTAGCCACATCATCGTATTCCAGCAATTGCTTGCGAACGTCGAAGTTGCGACCCTCCACCTTGCGCTGCGCCTTTTCAATAGCGTTGGTCACCATGCGGTGCTCGATCGCCTCACCCTTTTCCATGCCCAGTGCCTGCATGAAGTTCTTGACCCGGTCCGAGGCAAAAATGCGCATCAGGTTGTCTTCCAGCGACAGGTAGAAGCGCGACGCGCCGGGGTCACCCTGGCGACCCGCGCGACCGCGCAGCTGGTTGTCGATACGTCGCGATTCGTGACGCTCCGTCCCGAAAATGTGCAGGCCGCCGGCCTCGATGACTTTGGCGTGCCGCTCTTCCCAGCGCTGTTTGATCTCGGCCACCTGTGCCTCGGTTGGGTCCTCCAGCGCCTTGATCTCAGCCTCCCAGTTACCGCCCAGCACGATATCCGTGCCCCGACCCGCCATATTGGTGGCGATCGTGACGGTGCCCGGCACGCCGGCCTGGGCAATAATCTCCGCCTCCCGTTCGTGGAACTTGGCATTCAGTACCTGATGCTTGATCCCGGCCTTCTTGAAGCGACGGGACATCTCTTCCGAGGTTTCAATAGAAGCGGTACCCACCAGTACCGGGGCCCCGCCCTCTATACAGGTCTTTACGTCCTCGACAATGGCATCGTACTTCTCGTCCCGGGTAAGGTAGACCAGGTCGTTGTAGTCAACCCGCTGGGTAGGCACGTTGGTGGGAATAACGACCACGGCAAGGCCATAGATCTGCCTGAACTCGAAGGCCTCGGTATCTGCCGTGCCGGTCATGCCCGCGAGCTTGTTGTAAAGACGGAAATAGTTCTGGAAGGTCGTGGAGGCCATGGTCTGGCTCTCGCTTTGTATGTGCACACCCTCCTTGGCCTCAATGGCCTGGTGCAATCCCTCGGACAGGCGCCGGCCCGGCATGGTGCGGCCGGTGTGCTCATCGATCAGCACAACCTGCCCTTCCTGCACAATGTACTCCACGTCCCGATGGTAGAGCGCGTGGGCGCGCAGGGCGGAGTGCACGTGGTGTAACAGATTGAGGTTGGTGGCAGCGTAGAGACTCTCGCCTTCCTGCAGCAGTTTTTCCCGCACCATCAGTTCTTCCACGAACTGGTGGCCATCCTCTGTGAGCTCGACCTGGCGGGTCTTCTCGTCGACGCTGAAGTGCCCGTGCTGGGCTTCCTGTTCCTGCGTCAGTTCGGGAATGATGCGATTGATGCTGCGGTATAGCTCCGAGCTGTCCTCGGCCGCGCCGGAGATAATCAATGGCGTGCGCGCTTCATCGATAAGAATGGAGTCCACCTCATCGACGATGGCGAATGCGAGATCGCCCTGCAACTTGTCTTCCAGCGAGAAAGCCATGTTGTCTCGCAGGTAATCAAACCCGAACTCGTTATTGGTGCCGTAGACAATGTCCGAGCGGTAGGCATCGCGCTTTTCCATGGGGTGTTGCCCGGAGCGGATCACGCCCACCCGCAGTCCCAGGAAGTGGTAAAGCGGTCCCATCCACGCGGCATCTCGCTGCGCCAGGTAGTCGTTAACCGTGACGAGATGCACCGGCCCTGCCAGCGCGTTCAGGTACGCCGGCAACGTCGCCACCAGTGTCTTACCCTCGCCGGTGCGCATCTCCGCGATCTTGCCCTCGTGCAGCGTGATGCCGCCGATAAGCTGCACATCGAAATGCCGCAGGCCCAGGGCGCGCTCACCTGCTTCACGCACAGTCGCAAACGCCTCGGGAAGTATCTGGTCCAGGGTTTCGCCATCAGCAAGCCGCTGACGGAACTCGTCGGTTTTGGCGCGAAGCTGCTCATCACTCAGGGCAGCGTACTCCTCGGCCAGCGCATTGATCTTCTTCACAACGCGCTGCATGCGTTTCAGCTCGCGATCGTTACTGCTGCCGAAAATGGTTTTCAGAATCTTTGAAATCATGGCTACCGTTGGGGAACCTTACATATATCGATGACTGGGAAAGTATGAGGCGCGTGTACGCCGGATGGGCATGGCCGCCAGGCGCATACCCCTGCGGGAGGCAGCAGGTCAGCGTCGGGTGCGTCGAACGTAACTCGCCGGATCGACGGGTCGGCCGTTCTTGTAGACCTCGTAGTGCACATGCGGGCCGGTGGAACGGCCGCTGGAGCCCATGTGGGCAATCACCTGGCCCTTGCTGACAATGTCGCCAACCTTGACCAGGTTTTCCTTGTTATGGGCGTAGCGCGTGGCGTAGCCACCGCCGTGGTTGATCTCCACCATCTCGCCGTAACCGTAACGATCGCCTGACCAGGTCACCACGCCACTGGCCACCGCGACGATATCGGAGCCGTCTTTCCCGGCAAAGTCCACGCCAGAATGCCATACGGTCTGGCCGGTGAACGGATCCTTGCGCTGCCCGTAGGCGGAAGACATCCAGCCTTTGCGAATCGGTCGGCCGGACAGGAAAAGGTCCTTTTGCAGCTGGCGGTTTGCGAGCACGGCCTCCAGGAAGTCGAGCTGTTGCTCGCGATCGGCGATGCGCGCCTCGAGATCACTCATTTCGCTGGCCAGCGTCAGGGGTACCGCGGCGAAATCGCTGTCCATCGGCGCATTGCCGACGGTGAGCGGACCACCCAGGGCAGGACTGCGGCTGAAATCGAACTCGCCATCGTCGAGGCCGGCAAGGTCGGTCAGGCGCTGGCCCATGGCGTCCAGTCGCACCAGCCTGGCCTCCATTTCGGCGACGGTCAGCGACAGGGACTGCAGCCGGCGCTCGGCTTCCTCGCGCAGATCGGCCAGGGCATCATTCTGGGCCTCCACCTCATCCTGCAGCGGCACCAGCGCTTCGGGCACGGTGGCAACGCTGGCGATGTAATAGCCGATGCCCAGCATCCCCAGCGGAAGACCCAGAGCACACAACGACAGCAGCGCGCGGGACCAACGGCCCAACGTAATGGCTCGCGAGCCACCCAGCTTCTTGTCGATAAGAATGATCTTCATTCCAAGCGTTTCTATCCCCAGAACCCGCGAACTATCGCATAACTCCTGCGGAAATACTACGCCGGGACTGGCGGCCTGCAAACGGCCCGGCAGGTCCATCCTGCATCGTAAGCGGCGGATTATGTTGATGTTTTCAGTTTCAAACGGGCGGGCAATGTAGCCGTATACGGCTGCTCGCAGGGGTATTGTCAGGGGGGAGGATGGCCCGCGCAGGCGCACCGGTCCCTGGCGGGGGAGAGTTTCGCCAGGGACGGGTGGCACACGCGGGCCTGCCAACGCCGGCTACACAGCCAGCGCTCGCCGCCCGAAGGCGGCGTTGAGGAAGCGATATCGGCTTAGTCCGCCTGGCGGCGGAGGAAGGCCGGAATATCGAAGTAGTCTTCCTGTCCAACGGCCTGCGCCAACCTCACCTCCACGTTGCCTTCGCCGACAGGGTTGCTGTCAGATCCGGCACGGGGCGCGCGGGTGCGCGGCTCGCGCGTGGGCTCCTTGGCCTGCTGGGGCTGCTGCGGCTGACGGGACGGCGCCTCCACGACCTGCAGCGGTGCTCTCACCGCCTCTGCGCCCAGACCGGTGGCAACCACCGTTACCTTCAGTTCGTCGGACATTTCCGGATCAATCACAGTGCCGACAACAACGGTAGCGTTGTCTGAAGCAAACTCTTCCACGGCATCGCCAACCTCGGCGAACTCGCCCAGTGAAAGGTCAAGGCCGGCTGTGATGTTCACCAGGATACCGCGCGCACCCTCCAGGTTAATGTCTTCCAGCAGCGGGCTGCGAATGGCCGCCTCCGCCGCTTCACGGGCGCGATTTTCTCCCCGCGCGGAACCTGTGCCCATCATGGCCATGCCCATCTCGGACATCACCGTGCGCACGTCGGCAAAGTCGACGTTGATCATACCGGGACGGATGATCAGGTCGGCGATACCCTGAACCGCGCCCAACAGCACATCGTTGGCTTCCTTGAAAGCATCCAGCAGCGTGGTGGTCTTGCCCAGCACCTCCAACAATTTCTCGTTGGGTATGGTGATCAGCGAATCGACGTGCTGCTGCAGCTCCTTCATTCCCTCATCGGCAATAATCGTGCGCTTCTTGCCTTCAAAGGAAAACGGACGGGTTACCACGGCCACAGTGAGTATGCCCATCTCCCGGGCAACCTCCGCGACCACCGGGGCCGCGCCGGTGCCGGTGCCACCGCCCATGCCCGCGGTGATGAACACCATGTCTGCACCGCGCAGTGCATCGGCGATTCGATCACGATCCTCCAGTGCGGCTGCGCGACCGATATCCGGGTTGGCACCAGCGCCCAGCCCCTTGGTGATATCACCGCCCATCTGCAACACGGTGCGAGATTCCACATCGTTGAGCGCCTGGGCGTCGGTATTGGCGCAAATGAAATCCACGCCTTCCACCTGGTTCTCGATCATGTGCCTTACCGCATTACCGCCACCACCGCCTACGCCGATGACTTTGATAACAGCACTCTCTGGTACGTTGTCTATCAGTTCAAACATTTCCTGTTTCTCCCCATTTTTAGAATGTGGCGTCACGATAGACGCCGGTTTACCACTTCAGGAGTAATGCCGCCCCGGATACCGCGTCGGGCCGGCATCGCCCCGTTAAAAATTGTTCTGCAACCAGATCCTGATCCGTTCAAACAGCGCCACCGGCGCTTGTTGACGCGCGGATGACGGCCTGGACACCACATCGTCCGAACGGCTTGCCCCGTACTGCAACAGGCCCACACCGGTTGAGTAGATCGGGTTGCGCACGATGTCTGTCAGGCCGGTGACGGTCTGCGGCAGCCCGACGCGCACCGGCATGTGGAATATCTCCTCTGCCAGTTCCACCACGCCTTCCATCTTGGAGGTCCCGCCGGTGAGCACGATGCCTGCCGGCACCAGATCCTCGAACCCGGAGCGGCGCAACTCTGCCTGCACCAGCGTGAACAATTCGTCGTAGCGTGGCTCAACCACTTCAGCCAACGCCTGTCGCGACAGGTCCCGCGGCGCCCTGTCACCCACGCTGGGAACCTTGATCGTCTCGTCGGCGCCCGCGAGCTGGGTCAGGGCACAGGCGTATTTGATCTTGATTTCCTCGGCGTGCTGGGTGGGCGTGCGCAGGGCCATGGCTATGTCATTGGTCACCTGATCGCCGGCGATAGGTATCACCCCCGTATGGCGGATAGATCCCTCGGTAAATATGGCGATATCCGTGGTACCACCGCCTATATCCACCAGGCATACGCCAAGCTCCTTCTCGTCCTCGGTAAGGACCGCGTAGCTGGACGCCAGCTGCTCCAGAATGATGTCTTCAACATCCAGACCGCAGCGACGTATGCACTTCTCGATGTTTTGTGACGCATTGGTCGCGCAGGTCACCAGATGCACCTTTGCCTCCAGCCGCACACCGGACATACCCAGGGGCTCTTTAATGCCTTCCTGGTTATCGATGACATACTCCTGGGGGAGGATATGCAGCACGCGCTGGTCGGCGGGGATGGCAACCGCCTGGGCGGCGTCTATCACGCGCTCGACATCCAGCGGAAACACTTCACGATCGCGTATCGCCACGATGCCGTGGGAATTGAGGCTGCGAATATGACTGCCGGCAATACCCACATAGACGGAGTGAATCTGGCAACCCGCCATCAGCTCGGCCTCTTCCACGGCGCGCTGTATGGACTGCACAGTGGATTCGATATTCACCACCACGCCTTTCTTCAGCCCCTTGCTGGGATGCGATCCGATTCCCACCACCTCGATCGTGCCATCGGGTGCCACCTCTCCGACGATCGCAACGACCTTGGAGGTGCCGATATCCAGCCCCACGATCATCTTCCTGTCCTGCGCGCCCATGACATATGCTCCGTTGTTCTCAACTATCCTGATTCGCCGGTGGCTGCCAGGCGATTGCCAGCCCGTGGCTGTAACGCAGGTCAACCTGCTGTGGACGACCCCGTTCCGTTCCCGCCGTGGCAGCCAGCACCGCGCGCAACCGCGCCAGTTTGCTGTCCAGTTCACCGCGGCCAAACACCAGCTTCACGCCGTCGCCAAGCTCTGCCTCGAGGCCGCCGCGCGCATTCATGTGAAGTGCCGCCACACGCATGCCCTGACCCTGCAGCTGCGCCTGAATACGCCGGTATTCCCGCATCAAGTCGTGGTGCGACCCGGCGGGACCCGACAAGCGAGGCAACTCATCCATGGCAGCCGTCCCGGGCATAAACACCTCACCCGCATGGTTGAGCAAACCCGCATCACCCCAGCGCGCAATGGCTGTCTGCTCGACAACCTCCACTTCTATGCTGTCGGGCCAGCGCCTGCGTACCACGGCCCGGTAAACCCATGGCAGCGCTTCCAACGGCTCGCGAATGCTGTCCAGGTCGATCCATAGAAAACCGCCGGAGAGAGACTGCGTGATGACCGCCATTAACTCCGGCTGCGAAACCCGCTTCAGGTCGCCACTGACTGCCACCCTGCCCACGGGAATGGACGCCAGCTTCCACATTCCTATGCCGGTGCCACCCAGCAGCAGCGCGACCGCCAGCAGCGCCGTGGCCGTTGGCAGCCAGCGCGACACTGGCGGCACCGGCGCGCTCCGGGACGATTTGCGAGTTGCTCCGCGCGCCATCACATGTGCTCCTCAGCGGCGAGCCCGAGGCAGGCTATTTGTCCCACCAGGTTGTCAAAGCCCAGGCCCGCGGCCTTGGCCGCCATGGGAACCAGGCTGTGGGAGGTCATGCCCGGCACCGTGTTGACTTCCAGCAGGAAGAACGCGCCGTTTACGTCCTGCATGACATCCACCCGCCCCCAGGCCCTGCAGCCCAGCACCCGAAACGCGGCCAGGGCAAGCTCCGCGAGTTCCCGTTCCCCAGCGGCATCAAGACCGCAGGGACAGAGGTAGCGCGTCGTATCGGAGTGATACTTGGCCTGGTAGTCGTAAAAGCGGCTGTCCGTTTCCACACGAATCGCTGGCAGCGCCTTATCGTCAAGCACGGCCACGGTAAACTCGGGGCCCTGCACCAGCCGCTCCGCGATTACCGCGCCGTGCCCGGCCGCGTCTGCAAACGCTGACGCCAGTTCTGAGGCGCTGGCAACCCGATGTGTACCCACGCTGCTGCCGCCGGTGGCGGGTTTTACAAATGCTTCTCCGAGCTGGTCCATCACGGCCTGCCAGTCGCTGCCAGCGGACAGCTCGGCAAACGGGGGCGTGGGCAGGCCCACTGCACCCCAGAGTTTTTTGCACAGCGTCTTGTCCATCGCCAGCGCCGATGCCAGCACGCCGGACCCGGTGTAGGGAATGCCCATGGTTTCCAGCAATCCCTGCACCACGCCATCCTCGCCCCCGGGCCCGTGAAGGGCCACGAATGCCAGCGCCGTACCTTCCAGCCGGCGCCACCAGTCAGGCGTCGCCGTATCCAGTGTGGTAACCCTGGCACCCAGGGCAGCCAGTGCATCGGCCACCGCAGTACCACTGAGCAGGGAAATCTCCCGCTCTGCCGAGTGCCCACCCAGCAGAACGCTTACCGGCAGATTCCTGAGCCGCTCCAGATTCATAAAGCCACCCCGCTGAAATCGTGATGACTGAGGCTCTGGGCCAGGGCAGACACATTGCCGGCGCCCTGGGTGAGCAGGATATCGCCGTCCTGTAAAACGCCGCTCAGCACCTCAGGGACTGCATCGGCGCCGCCGACGTATATCGGATCCAGCAGCCCGCGCTGGCGAATGCCCGCCGCCAGGGAGCGACTGTCAGCGCCCGGTACCGGCGCCTCACCGGCGCTGTACACGTCCAGCAGTAACAGCACGTCGGTCGCGGACAATACCCGGACGAAGTCATCGTAGAGATCGCGTGTGCGACTGAAGCGGTGCGGTTGAAACACCATGACCAGGCGGCGTTGCGGCCACGCCTGCTGCACGGCCTCGATGGTTGCCTCCAGCTCCGTGGGGTGATGTCCGTAATCGTCTACCAGCGTGAAGCTGCCCTCGGCGAGCGGACGATCGCCGAGGATCTCAAAGCGTCGACCCACGCCCGCGAACCCGGCTAGCCCGCGACCTATAGCATCGTCTGCAAGGCCCTCGTCGCAGGCCACAGCGATGGCCGCGGTGGCATTGAGAATATTGTGGGTACCGGGCAGGCTCAGCTCCACCTGCAGGGGCTGCCCCAGTGGCCGCTGTACAGTGAACCGGGTTACCAGACCTCGCCGCTCCACCGACTGGATGTGGTAGTCGGCCGCCTTGCTGAACCCGTAGGTCAAGGTGGTGCGACCGACCTCATCAAGCAGGCCCGCAATAACAGGATCATCGAGGCACAGAACGGCAACGCCATAGAACGGCAGGTTGTGCAGGAACTCGAGGAAGGTCTGTCGCAGACGGCGGAAATCACCGTCGTAGGTGTCCATGTGGTCTGCTTCGATGTTGGTGACCACTGCAACCATCGGCTGCAGGTGCAGGAAGGAGGCATCGCTCTCATCCGCCTCGGCAATCAGAAAGCGGCTGGCGCCCAGCTGCGCGTTACTGCCGGCGCTGTTCAGGACGCCGCCGATAACAAACGTCGGATCCTGCCCCGCCTCGGCGAAAACAGAGGCGATCAGGCTGGTTGTTGTGGTTTTGCCGTGCGTTCCCGCGACCGCGATACCGTGGCGATAGCGCATCAGCTCTGCCAGCATCTCTGCCCGCCGCACCACTGGCACGCGCAACTCCCGGGCAGCGAGCAACTCTGGGTTGTCCGGCCGCACCGCGCTTGAGGTCACCACCACGTCAGCGTCGGCCACGTTGTCGGCGTGGTGGCCAATGGACAGTGCCAGACCGAGTTCGGCCAGTCGCGTTGTCACTGCGCTCTCGCGCAGGTCCGATCCGCTGACCGCGTAACCGAGGTTCATCAGCACTTCGGCGATGCCGCTCATACCCGCGCCGCCCACGCCGATCATATGAATACGGCTGACCCGACGCATTTCAGGTACCTGAAAGACGCCATCAACCATCACGGCGCACCTCCTCGCAAACATCTGCAACACGTTCTGCCGCCCGCGGGCGCGCGACACGGCGTGCCGCCACCGCCATCGTCACAAGCTGGTCCGCAGCCGTGGCCAGCTCTGCCAACAGGCCGGCGACCACCGCTGCCGTCATCTCCGCCTGCGGTAAAACCCTGGCAGCGCCCTGGTCGGCGAGCCAGGCGGCGTTACCGGCCTGGTGGTTGTCAATGGCATGGGGCAGAGGCACCAGGATTGCAGGGCGCCCTGTGACGGCCAGCTCAGCGACGGTAAGGGCGCCGGCACGACACAGCACCAGATCAGCCCAGCGGTAGACTGCCGCCATGTCCTCAATGAATGGCAGCACCTCCACCTGCGTTTGCAGGGAGGCGGGATAGCTCGCGCGCACCCTGTCTGCATGACTGGGTCCAGTCTGGTGCTTGACGACAAGCCGCAGCTCCCGGGGCAACAGGGACAAGGCTTCAGGCAGCACCTCGTTAATCGCCTGTGCGCCGAGGCTGCCGCCCATCACCAGCAGGCGCAATTCACGACGGCCGTCGTAGTCGTACTCTGCCGGATGGAGCAGCAGGTCTGCACGCACCGGATTACCGACTTCGCGAACAACAGTGGCATCCCCGAAGGCTTCCGGGTAGGCCACCAGCACTGCAGCGGCGCGCTTGCGCAGCAATCGGTTAGTGGTACCCGCCACTGAGTTTTGCTCGTGTATAACCAGTGGAACCCGCAGCAGCCAGGCGGCCAGGCCCGCAGGTCCGGCCACGTAGCCCCCCATGCCCAGGGCGCACACCGGCCGCATGTTGCGCAGTATCGACAGCGCCTGCAGCAGTGCCAGGCCTACCCGCAGAAAGCCTTGCAGCGTGGCGAGCAGACCCTTGCCGCGAATACCGCTCACCTCGAGCAGGTGCAGTGGGTATCCGGCTTCCGGCACCACCCGGAACTCCAGACCGCGACGGGTACCGAACCACTCCACATGGTAGCCCCGCTGCATCAATTCAGAGGCCACTGCCAGCGCCGGGTACACATGGCCGCCCGTGCCGCCGGCGAATATGGCTATGCGCTGAACGCTCATTGCTTCTTCGCTCCGCGACTACGCCTGGCGGGCGCAGCATCCAGGCGGCCCTCCCGCTCTACGCGCATGACGATGGCCAGCATGGCGCAGCAGACAATCAGGCTGCTGCCGCCGTAGCTCACCAGCGGCAAGGTCAGGCCCTTGGTAGGCAACAGCCCGGTGCTGACGCCGATATTGATAAACGCCTGACTCGCAATAATCAGCGCCACGCCGTAGCACAGGTGGGCGCCGAAACAGTCACCGGCCAGCAGGCGCGAGCGCGCAATGGCAAAAATACGGAACACCAGCAGCAGGAACAGTCCGATGACAGTGAGCGCGCCCAGCAGTCCCGTTTCCTCCGCCCAGATCGCAAATACAAAATCGGTATGGGCCTCAGGCAGGTAGAAGAGCTTCTGGACGCTGTTACCCAGGCCGACCCCGAACCACTCGCCTCGACCGAATGCAATCAGGGACTGGGTGAGCTGGTAGCCCGTGTCAAACTGGTCAGCCCAGGGATCCGTGTAAGCAACCAGACGCTTGAGTCGGTAGGACTCGCCGATCAACAGCATGCCCAACGCCAACAGGCTGCCCAGGACGACGAGCAGAAAATGCGCCAGACGCACGCCGGCAAGAAACAGCATGCCGAACGCCGTGCCCACGGTGACGACGGTGGCACCAAAGTCAGGCTCCGCCAGTAGCAGCAGGGTTATCGCAAACACCACCGCCATGGGCTTTATAAACCCGCGCCACTGCTGCTGCACCTCGTCGCGACGGCGTTGCAGATAGCCCGCCAGATACACCACCAGGAACAGCTTGGCCACCTCTGACGCCTGCAGGGTCAAGGGACCCAGGGCGAGCCAGCGACGACTGCCGTTCACGCGGGTGCCGACGCCGGGTATAAGCACAAGAGCCAGCAGCGCGAGCGCAATGAACAACCAGACCCAGCCGGTCGCAGACCAGAACTTCACCGGCAGCACGGACACCACCACAGCGCCCGTCAAGGCGAGCCCCATGTACACCAGGTGTCTGTGGCTGTGGTATGCGGCATCGCCGTAGTGCGCGGCCGCGTACTCGACGCTGGCGGAGCTGATGGCGATGTAACCGATCAGCATCAGGGCAAGTGCAGGCAGCAGAATGCCGGGATCCAGCATGGGCTGCTCCTGCTCACCGCGAGCCAGACGCATTGTGGCAGCACCCATCAGCCCGCCTCCCCCAGCCGTGCAACGCTCTCGGCAAACCGTGCACCGCGATCTTCAAAGCCCCGGAACATATCGAAGCTGGCACAGGCCGGGGACAAGAGCACCGTATCCCCGGGCTGGGCCAGGTCTGCCGCCGCGGCAACCGCCTCTTCCATGGACCCGGCGAACACCCGGGTCAGGGCGGGCGGCAGACTGGCGTCAAACTGCCGGGCCGCCTCCCCTACCAGGACAGCGGCGCGACAGGACTGCGCCACGGCCCGGCACAGATCGCTGAAGTCAGCACCCTTGCCCTGGCCGCCCAGAATGATCACCAGCTGCGTGTCTCCACCAAGCCCTTCCAGTGCAGCCAGCGTGGCACCGGGATTGGTCGCCTTGGAGTCATTGATAAAGCGCACGCCCTGCCACTCCCCCACGGGCTGGCAGCGATGCGGCAGGCCGGTAAATGTCCTGAGGGTTGCAAGCATGCTGTCCTGCGGTATCGCCAACAGCTCGCCCAACGCCAGTCCGGCCAGTGCGTTGGCCAGATTGTGCCCGCCCAGCATGGCCACGTCCGCTGCCGGCATCAGCGGGGCAAATTCGCGGAAGATCCACGGCACCCCCTGGTGTTCACGCAGGCCGTAGCCGTTGCGATCGGGCGTTCCCAGGCCAAAGCTCCAGTGGGGGACACTGTAGGACTGCAGCGGCCGTGACAGCGGGTCGTCCCGATTGAAGACAACCGCCTCGCAGTCGAGGAAGATGCGATGCTTGGCGGTGTGATAAGCCTGCATATTGCCGTGCCTGTCCATATGGTCAGGGCTCATGTTCAGCACCGTGGCGAGTGCCAGGCCCAGCTGCCCGGCCCGCTCCAGCTGGAAGCTCGACAGTTCCAGCACATAGAGTTCTACCGCGTCGTCAAGCAGGGACAGCGCCGGCGTCCCCAGGTTGCCACCCACGGCAACGCGCCTGCCCGCATCCACCAGCATTTGTCCCAGCAGCGCTGTGACCGTGCTCTTGCCGTTGGATCCCGTGATACCCACAACGGGCGCCGACACGGTTTCGCAGAATATGTCGATATCACCGCAGACCGGCACGCCCGCCGCCATCGCCGCCGCCACCGCCGGCTCGGTCAGCGGTATGCCCGGACTGACCACCAGCCGCCCCGCCGATGCCAGCGCCTCGGCATCCAGCGCGCCCAGCTCTACCGGCACCGCAGGCGCAAACGCCTTCAGGGCCGACAGGCCTGGCGGATCCTCCCGGGAATCCACCACGCTGACCGGAATTCCCCGCTCGACAAAATGGCGTACGCAGGACAGGCCGGTTTCACCCAGGCCGACCACCGTGGGAGCTGCGGAGCTGGCTATCAGCATCTCGGACATCGCCTCCCCTACCGCAGCTTCAACGTGGCCAGCCCGAAAAGGACCAGCATCACAGTGATAATCCAGAAGCGCACAATCACACGCGGCTCCGGCCAACCCTTCAGTTCGAAGTGGTGATGGATGGGCGCCATGCGGAATATGCGCCTGCCTGTGAGCTTGAAGCTCACCACCTGCAGGATCACGGAAACGGTCTCCAGCACGAAGATGCCGCCCATGATGAAAAAGACGATTTCGTGCCGGGTCACCACCGCCACCACCCCCAGGGCCGCCCCCAGCGCCAGTGCGCCAACATCGCCCATGAACACCTGGGCCGGGTAGGTGTTGAACCAGAGAAAGCCGACGCCAGCACCGGCCAGGGCGCCGCAGAACACCACCAGCTCCCCGCTGCCTGCCACATAGGGAATGTGCAGATAATCGGCAAATTCGCTGTGCCCGGTGACGTAGGCAATAGCGCCAAGCGCTGAACCCACGAGCACCGTGGGCAGGATGGCAAGCCCGTCCAGTCCATCTGTCAGGTTCACCGCATTGCTGGAACCGACGATGACGAAGTACGCCAGCACCATGAATAACGGGCCCATTTCCCAGGCAAAATCCTTGAAGAAAGGCACGAACAACTGGGTTGCGACCGGGCTGTCCACCATGGTGTACAGGTAAACCGCGGCGCCCGCCCCCGCCACCGACTGCCAGAAATACTTCCAGCGCGCCGGCAGCCCGCGCGGGTCCTTGCGCATCACCTTGCGCCAGTCATCCACCCAGCCCACTGCACCGAAGATCAGCGTTACGACAATCGCAAGCCACACGTAAGGGTTGCGCAGATCGCTCCACAGCAGCGTGCTCACCGTGATTGCCACCAGGATCAGGGCGCCCCCCATGGTCGGCGTGCCGCGCTTGGAGAAGTGCGACTCTGGACCATCATCGCGAACCGCCTGGCCAATCTGGTGATAGTTCAGCTTGCGAATCATGGCGGGCCCCACCAGCAGTGAGATCAGCAGCGCCGTCATCACGCCGAGGATGCCCCGGAAGGTGAGGTACTGGAACACGGTAAAGCCGCTATCCAGGGATACCAGGTATTCAGCGAGGAACAGCAGCATCAGTGCACCTCCTCGCCGGTCTCGACAACAAGCTGCTGGACCACGCGCTCCATGGCCGCACTGCGCGAACCTTTCACCAGCACCGTGTCGCCGGACTGCAGGCATTCCCCAAGCTGCTCCAGCAGGGCTTCCAGGGTGGCAAAATGCCGGCCCTCGCTGCCGAATGCCGTCGTGGCGTGCTGGGTGTATTCGCCGAGACCCAACAACAGCTCGATGCCCTGCTCAGCCGCGTAACGGCCTACCTGCGCGTGCATGGGTACGACCTGCTCCCCGAGCTCACCCATCGTTCCCAGCACCAGGATGCGTCGCCCCGGCGTGGTCGCCAGCACGTCAATCGCCGCCGCTACCGACCCTGGGTTGGCGTTGTAACTGTCGTCAATGACCCGAACGCCGTCGCGGCCCTCACGGCTGCGCAGCCGTCCGTCCGTGGCCGATACCGCGGCCAGGCCCTCGGCAATGCCGCTGGCGGGCACGCCCGCCGCCACGGCTGCCGCACCCGCGGCCATCGCATTGGCCACGTTGTGACGCCCGGGCAGCGGCAGCTCGACGGGTATCTGCTGCGTGTCCACATGCAGCTGGAAGCTCGAGCCGGCCGCGTGCAGCGCCAGCCCGGAAACGTGCACCGGTGCCGCGGAATCAAAACTGAACTCCAGCCGCGTCGCCGAACCCGCCAGACGGCGCCACAGCGGCGTGAACTCGCTGTCTGCCGGGAAGACTGCGTGGCCGCGGCCACCCAGCCCGGACAGTATCGCTCCCTTGGTTTCAGCAATGCCCTGCAGGGAACCCATGCGCTCGAGATGTGCGGGCATTGCGTTCAACAGCAGGGATATTTGCGGCTTGCCCAGACCCACGAGGTAGGCGATGTCGCCGGGCTTCCCCGCACCCATTTCAATCACGGCATAGCGGTGCTCGGGCGCCAGGCGCAGCAGCGTCAGCGGCACACCGATTTCATTATTGAGATTGCCCAGCGTGGCGAGGGTCGGGCCCTGGCTGGCAAAGATCGAGGAGAGCATGTTCTTGACCGACGTCTTCCCGCAGCTGCCGGTTATCGCCGCCAGCACGCCCTGGTACAGCGAGCGGTTGTAGGCGCCCAGTTGCCCCAGCGCGATCTCTGTATCAGCAACCGACAACAGGGGCAGCGGACATTGGGCCGAATCGGCCACCAGCGCCGCCACCGCGCCCTGCTCTGCCGCCTGGCCGATAAACTCGTGGCCGTCGAAGCGCTCGCCCCGCAGCGCAACGAACAAATCGTCCGCCGCGATGCGCCGGGAGTCGATGGACACGCCGCGCACGCTGACATCCGCACCCGTGCGGGTTGCGCCCAGCGCCTGCTCCAGCTCGCCCAGCGAGAACGCCTCGCGCATCATGACAAGGCCTCCCGCAAGGCTTGCACGTCGCTGAAGGGCAGTCGCTCGCCGCCAATAATCTGGTAATTCTCGTGCCCCTTGCCCGCCACCAGGACGCAGTCACCCGGCTGCGCCTGACTCACAGCCATCGCTATTGCGCCGGCACGATCGGCCTCTACCGCCACGTTGGCGACGTCGGCCGGGGGCACGCCGGCCAGCACATCATCGATTATCGCCAGGGGCGCCTCGCCACGGGGGTTATCACTGGTGATGACCACACGGTCGGCGAGCGCCGTCGCGATGCGGCCCATCTCAGGGCGCTTGCCTGTGTCCCGGTCTCCGCCGCACCCGAACACGACCCAGAGGCGGCCTGCTGTATGCGCCCTGAGTGCCGCCAGCGCCTTGGCCAGCGCATCTGGCGTGTGCGCATAGTCAACCACCAGTTGCAGGCCGCGACTGTTCGGAATGTATTGCATGCGACCCGCGATGGTCTCCACCCGGGCGGCCTGCTCCAGCACCGCCTCCAGTGGCATACCGGCAAGGCAGGCCGCCGTCAGCGCCGCCAGCAGGTTAGACAGGTTAAAGTCGCCGGCCAGCGGGCTGCGCAACAGTCCGTCACCCCAGGGCGTGTGCACCCGGGCTTCTAGACCACTGTTGTGGTAACGCACGGCGCTGACGCTGACGGCCACTTCGCCGCGGGACAGCGAGTAAAGATGCAGTGACGTGGCAGAAGACAGTGCGGCGATCATGACATCGGCCCAGGGATCGTCACGATTGACCACAGCGTGCTGCAGCCCCGGGGAGGCAAACAGCAACGCCTTGGCCCCGGCGTAGCTCTCCATATCACCGTGGTAATCCAGGTGATCGCGACTCAGATTGGTGAAGATGGCGGTATTGAACGCGAGGCCGGCGACCCGGTGCTGCACCAGACTGTGCGAGGATACCTCCAGCACCGCAGCCCCCACGCCCTGATCGCGCCAGTCAGCCAACTGCCGCTGCAGGCGAATGGCGTCGGGGGTTGTATTGAGCGCTTCAACTACCTGATTGTCGAGGGTGGCACCCAGGGTGCCTATCACACCACAGTGGCCAAAGTGCGGTCGCAGTATCTGGGCCAGCAGGCGCGACGTGGTGGTTTTACCGTTGGTGCCTGTCACACCCACCGTCGTCATCGCGGCGGAAGGCTCGGCGAAGTAGCGGGATGCGATAACGCCCACGTGGCGCGCCAGCCCCTCAATCTCCACGACCGGCATTTCCCCGGCCGCCGCCCTCTGCGCGCCGCTCAGGCCCTGTTCCGCAAGTACCGCACTGGCACCCGCTTCGCGCGCCTGCGCCAGGAATTCACGGCCATCGTGGCGCTCGCCCGGCAGCGCGATGAACAGGTCGCCCTGCAGCAACTCGCGACTGTCCAGCGCGAGCCCTGCAACCGGCAGCGCCGGTGCAGGGGCGATATCTGCAAGCAACCGGTTCAAGGGCTGCAGCGGCCTGCATCCGGGCGTCAGGGCCATCACGCCGCATCCCCCGCGTGCGCCACCACCCGGGTGACGGGAATATCCTCGGGCCGCAGGTCAGGCACCACATTCAGGAGACGCAGGGCACCGGCCGTTATCCTGGAAAATACCGGCGCTGCCACCTCACCGCCGTAGTAACGATTACCGCCCGGTTCGTCGATCAGCACAATCGTTACCAGGCGCGGGTCGGAGGCTGGCGCTATTCCGGCAAAAAACGCGAGGTAGCGATCATCCGCATAGCCACCCGCCGACACCTTGTGGGCAGTACCGGTTTTTCCGGCAACACTGTATCCGGGCACGCGCGCGTTGGTGGCGGTGCCCGATGCGGCGGTGACGCCTTCCAGCACTGCCAGCACCTGCCGGGCAATGGCGGGCGAAATCACTTGCCGCGAGACCACGTCAGCGGGGGAAAGCTTCAGAAGACTGGGTGAGAGCAACTTGCCACCGCTTGCAAACACGCCGTAAGCGCGCGCCAGCTGCAGTGGTGTTACCGCCAGGCCGTAGCCGTATGCGAGCGTCGCACGCTCAATGTCACGCCACTCGTCGCGGTAGGGCAACACGCCCGCACTCTCGCCCGGAAAGCCGGTTCCGGGCGGCTCGCCGAGGCCGAACCGGCTGAACACGTTCCATACCGCCTGCTCATCCAGGTCCAGCGCAATCTTTACGATTCCCACCTGGCTGGACTTGGCGACAACCGTAGCAACGCTGATCTCACCGTGATCAACCGGATCCAGCAGCACCTTGTTGCCCACGGTCACGCGGCCCGGGGAGGTATTGACGACCGTATCGGGCGTGTAGCGCCCGCTTTCCAGTGCCGCCACCACGGTCAACGGCTTCATGGTGGAGCCCGGCTCGAACAGGTCAGTCAACCCCCTGTTGCGGGTTTGGCCTGGCTGGATTCCGGCACGGCCATTGGGGTTGTAGGTCGGGTAGTTGACCAGCGCCAGCACTTCGCCGGTGCGACTGTCCATGGTGACCACCGTTCCCGCCTTGGCCTGGCTGGCAGTCACCGCTCGCTGCAGCTCTCTCTGGGCGAGATACTGGAGACGAAGGTCTATGGACAGCGTGAGCTCCTGCCCCGACCGGGCCGGCGCAAGTTCGCCCACATCACGTACAACATCGCCGTACAGGTCCTTGATCACCTGCTTGCGACCGGGCACACCTCGCAGCCAGTCCTCATAGGCGAGCTCCATGCCCTCAATGCCCCGGTCATCGACATCGGTTATACCCACGAGGTGGGCGGCAACGGCACCGGCGGGATAGTAACGCTGGTACTCCCGACGCCCATGCACGCCCGGGATGCGCAAGCGCAACACCTCCCCCGCCTCGGCAGGCGTCATATGCCGCTGCAGGTACATGAACTGTCGCTGGGAATAATTTTCCAGCCGCTCCGCCAATTCGCTCTCCGTCAGGTTCAGCGCTCCGGCCAGCGCCGAGAGATCATCCGCCCCCCGCAGTTTTTGCGGGTTGGCCCACAGGCTGACTACAGGTGTGCTGACCGCCAGAGGCTCGCCGCGACGATCGGTTATCACGCCACGATAGGCAGGTATCTCCGCGGTGCGCACATAACGCGCCTCACCCTGGCTTTGCAGGAAGGCGTAACCGCGATCGCTGTCGAGAACCTGCAGGCCCAGTACGCGCCACACAAGCAACGCGAATAGTAGGCTGACCAGCGTGGCCATGAAGTGGCCACGCCATGCTGAAACCTGCACCGATTCCGACCGACTCATGGCAGCACAACCTCGAGTTCGTGCAGGGTCGGCAGGCGCATCCCCAGCTCCCGTCGGGCAAGGCCTTCAACACGTTGATGCGCCGCCAGCGTGCTTTCCTGCAGCAACAATTTGCCGCGCTGCTCCTGAAGCTGCCATTGCCGGGCCTGCAAATCCTGCAGCGCGGCAAAATGCTGGCGGCAGTGGTGCGACGTGGATACGATGGACAGCGCTGTGGCCACCACCGACCAGCAGAGCGCGCACGCTGTGACCACCCAGAACCTGCGACCCGCGCTGCCCATCAGCCTTGCACCTCCGGCAAACGCTCCGCCACACGCATGACGGCACTGCGCGCCCTGGGGTTGGCGGCGATCTCCTCCGCTGAGGGCTTGCAGGCTCCGCCCAGGGGCCGCAGGCTGCGGCGCAAGTCCTGGTCTCGCACGGGCACGCCGCGGGGCGGCTGCTCACCGCGGGCCATGCGTCGTATGAACCGCTTCACCAGCCTGTCCTCGAGCGAGTGGAAGCTGATAATGACAAGACGTCCGCCGGGGGCCAGCAGCTCCA
>JAZBPS010000447.1:0-1643 GCA_036353375.1 Halieaceae bacterium
AATGACCTGTATCATCATTGTCGTAAGCTTTTTGATCTTGCCATGCTAGCATTAGTAACATTTTGGTTAGGTGGAAGTTAGAATCATCCACGTATCCAACCATTGTTTGGTATGCAGTAGCACTTAATAAATCGTTGTTTGTATCAAATAATGCAAGTAAGTCTTCTAATGATAATGGGTTTGTAAAGACGGCGGTTCCATCAATCCAGTATAGGTCTAGTTCAACTTCAACGTCTGTAGGATCTAATAGATTTACGTTAACGGTGATTGTTGAAAGTTCAGGATCAAATGCTGGATTTACATATAAGAAGTCTAGTTCTGCTAATGTTTTTTCGGTATCTCCAACGAAGGTTTGAATAATGGAGCTGTCTTGTTCGATTGCCCAACCTAAATCACGAATGATATCACGAGCGAACATTGTTGTTGCGAATTTCGCTGCATCGTATGCGATGTCGTTGACACTATCGGTTTCTGTTGGAAGAACAAGTTCTGTATCTTCTTCGATGGTGAATACAATGGATAAATTGTTGACACCAGTAATGTATGTAAGATTTGGTTCAGGATCCAATTCTTCGGTTGGCATATTGAGTTGAGGTTCTGTTCCACTCATCATCAACATTTCTGCAAGATCCGTGAAGTCTAGTTCGATTTGCATCCAATCGGTGTTGTTTGGATCGAATAAGACGTTCATGTACATGCTTTCCATTTGTGTTAAGATGGCGCGAATATTACCGATGTCATCGGTGATGTCATCACAGAACTCATCGTAGTTCGGATCAAGTGTATCTGTAATGCATTCCCAATCTTCATCGTATGGGAACTCAAGATTTTCAAATCCACTTAGGTATAGATTGAATGTATCAAGTAAATCATCATAAATGCTGAGATACATCATGTAATCCATTTCCATTTCGACTAAGATATTGAAATCGTCTGTCACGTCGGCATCCATGTTCATCATATCACCATTGACGTAGTATAGAAGATCAAAGTATTGACTGAACATATCGAGGTTGTCAAGTGCATAGTTTACATCATCAATATATAGATAGTAGATTGCTTCTACTTCGTCGACAAATGGTTCTGCTTCGTATGCGACTGGAATTAAGAATTGTAAGAAGAAGATTAAGTTTTCTGCCATTACTGGGTTTAATGGATCGGTATTATCTAAGATCAATGTATCTAAGTAATCTTCAAATGCTTGTCCTCCACCCCATAATGCAAGTGCAAATTCTTCAGGATCTAGTACGGCTTGTGCTTCGGGAACGATTTGATCAAAATCAATCAAATATAAATCGTCTACGATAGCTTGAATCTCTGGATCTAAGTCTGGATAGACATATGTTACGAAATGAGGATCTTCATAAATCGTTGTAATGATGTGTTCCAATACTTCACGGTCTTCGACTGCTTGTACAAAATCTTCTACGAATGGAATCACTAGTAAATCAACGATATCATGGATGTAGGTTTCATCTAAGACATTTTCAACAAAGTCTTGGTATCCATTGGTACCGATGTAAGTTACCCATCCTGCAACAGTGCCAGCACCGTAATAATTATCAATATGTGTTTCATGTTCAGTGACTAAGTTAATGAAGTTTTCAGATTGTTGTAAAATGTATTCTGGTTTGTATAGTACT
>JAZBPS010000054.1:0-17713 GCA_036353375.1 Halieaceae bacterium
GGCTTTTCTCCATCTGTTTCTTGACGCGTCCACGGATGCGCTTCTCAACCTGAAACAGATCGATCTCCGCCTCCATGAGCCCCATGAGGTGCTCGAGGCGCTCGCGTATGCCGGCGATCTCCAGAATGTTCTGTTTTTGCTCAAGATCAACGCTCATGTGTGCGGCGATCGTATCGGCCAGTCGACCGGGCTCATCGATGCCCGACAGGGAGGTCAGCACCTCGCTGGGCACTTTTTTGCTCAGGTTCACGTATTTTTCAAACTGCGAGATCGTGGAGCGCAGCAGCACCGCCGCCTCTTCCTCGGGCAGGGGCGCGCTTTCGATCTCCCGCACTTCCGCCACGGCAAAATTCTCGCGGTCGTCGACGCTGTCTATGGAGGCGCGATAAACCCCCTCGACCAGCACCTTGATCGTGCCATCGGGGAGCTTGAGCAGCTGCAGAATGCTGGAAACTGTACCCACCTGATAGACATCATCCACGCCGGGGTTGTCTTCAGACGCGTTGCGCTGGGCCACAAGCAATACCTGCTTGTCCGCAGCCATGGCATCTTCCAGCGCCTCAATCGACTTCTCCCGACCGACAAAAAGCGGCAGAACCATGTGGGGATAGACCACAACGTCACGTAGCGGCAAGAGCGGCAGGCTGACAGCTGAATCAGAACCCATTGTTTTCTCCCTGAAGCATAAGTATGCGTGATATGGGGGTACTTTCCGGCATTGCAAGCATTATGCCCGCGTCACCGGCCCCGGTTCTTCCATTGGTACGTGATACTGGATCATGGCTGGGGGCCGCAATCTTCAACCTGGACGCATTCTCAAGGAAGGGGCAGGCCGTTGTGCCGGTGATCAGGGCATCCCCGCAAGTATGTGGCCAGCAATGACGCAGGTACGACTGTGGGGATGCAGCAAAGTATGACGTGTGTGAAAAAAACCAGGCGGCTTGTCAAAGATCGGGAAAGCGCTACCGGCTGACCGTTCTGTATTCGACACCGCAGTGGCAGTGTCACTGGTCGCCCCGTCAGTCTTCGGGTGCCGCCATCTTCTGGGGCTCGGAATTCTGGTACACAAGCAATGGCTCCGAATCGCCCTTGATCACCGACTCGTCGATCACAACCTTGCTGACATCGTCCCGGGACGGAATGTTGTACATGCTGTCCAGCAGCACCGCCTCCAGAATAGACCGCAGCCCGCGAGCACCGGTTTTCCGCTCCATGGCGCGCTCCGCAATGGCGCGCAACCCGTCTTCGCGGAAATCCACTTCCACCCCTTCCATCTCCAGCAATCTGGAATATTGCTTGGTGAGGGAGTTCTTGGGCTCCGTGAGGATCTGCACCAGTGCGCTGATATCCAGCTCCTCAAGCGTCGCAATCACCGGCAGTCGGCCAACGAATTCGGGGATCAGGCCGTAGCGAACCAGGTCCTCCGGCTCGAGATCCCTGAGTACCTCGCCGACGTTGCGGGAGTCGGTTTTACTTTTCACCTCAGCCCCGAAGCCGATGCCGCCTTTCTCGGAACGGTCACGGATAACCTTGTCGAGGCCGGCGAAGGCGCCGCCGCAAATAAACAGGATGTTGGATGTGTCTACCTGCAGGAACTCCTGCTGCGGATGCTTGCGCCCACCCTGTGGCGGTACGGAGGCAACGGTGCCCTCAATCAGTTTCAGCAAAGCCTGCTGAACGCCCTCACCGGATACATCCCGGGTGATGGAAGGGTTATCTGACTTGCGCGATATCTTGTCGATCTCATCGATGTAGACAATGCCCATTTGGGCTTTTTCCACGTCGTAATCGCATTTCTGCAACAGCTTCTGGATGATGTTCTCAACGTCCTCACCCACATAGCCCGCCTCGGTGAGCGTTGTGGCATCCGCTATCGTGAAGGGTACATCCAGCAAGCGCGCGAGCGTCTCGGCCAGAAGCGTCTTGCCGCTACCGGTCGGCCCTACCAGCAGGATGTTGCTCTTGCCGAGCTCGACCTGCTCGCCCCGTCCGTCGTCGTTCCGCAGGCGTTTGTAGTGATTGTATACGGCAACTGACAGCACTTTCTTGGCGCGCTGCTGGCCTATCACATATTCGTCGAGAATCGCCTTGATTTCCTGAGGTACGGGCAGCTTGTCCTGGCTGGACTCTGCACCCGACTCCTGTACCTCCTCGCGAATGATGTCGTTGCACAGATCAACGCACTCATCGCAAATAAACACCGACGGCCCGGCGATCAGCTTGCGAACTTCATGCTGGCTTTTCCCGCAGAATGAGCAGTACAGCAACTTGCCGCCATCGTCTCCGGAATTTGTCGAATCGTCAGTCATCTGGTCTGTACTCTAACCTCGGGTGTTCTTCCGCTCATGGCCATCAATGCCTGACCGGCTGTTTACGCAGGCCAAACCCTGCGTTCTGCGTGCCGCGGCATGTGCAGGCAGCCCAGGGAGACTGATTCCCGATGGCTGCGAGGGCGCCCGGTGTAAGCAACTCACCGCGGGCAACCGCTGCGGCCTGCCATCGACGACCCTGTAGAGCTCAGCGTCCACCTGATGCGAGACGCTTGGCAGAATGCCGCGGCAACACATGCCCTTCTGACCTAAAGATGCTGATTTTGACGGCACAATGCAAGTGCCGGGGATGATTCAGGTCATCCCCGCGCATTATGCCGCCCAGGCAGAATGAAAATAGCTTTGAAAATCAGCTAGTTGATGAAGCTTCTTCAGAAGCCGCTCGACGCCCCACGACCTGGTCCACAAGGCCGTATTCCTTGCTCTGCTCAGCGTTTATGAAGCGATCGCGTTCCGTATCGCGCTCGATAGTGGCCAGATCCTGCCCGGTATGCTCTGCCATCAACCGGTTGAGCCGCTCGCGAATTATGAGGATTTCCCGCGCCTGAATATCGATGTCGGTCGCCTGTCCCTGTGCGCCACCGCTGGGCTGGTGAATCATGGTGCGGGCGTTGGGCAGGCAGAAACGCTTGCCACGGGTGCCGCCTGCC
Source organism: Halieaceae bacterium (assembly GCA_036353375.1). Taxonomy (GTDB): domain Bacteria; phylum Pseudomonadota; class Gammaproteobacteria; order Pseudomonadales; family Halieaceae; genus JANQIO01. The sequence continues at coordinate 2,981 of JAZBPS010000054.1, forward strand.
AGCAGGAAAGCCCCCATGCTGGCCGCCTGGCCGATACAGGTGGTGCTGACATCCGGTTTGATGAACTGCATGGTGTCATAGATCGCCAGGCCCGCAGTCACTGCGCCGCCGGGGCTGTTTATGTACAGGCTGACGTCCTTGTCGGGGTTCTCCGCCTCAAGGAACAACAACTGGGCAACAATCAGGTTGGCCATGTTGTCCTCAATCGGGCCAACAACGAAAATCAGTCGCTCTTTAAGCAGGCGGGAAAATATGTCGTAGGAGCGCTCGCCGCGAGCCGTCTGCTCCACGACCATCGGGATCAGGCCAAGGCCCCGGGTCACGTTATCACTGCTTCCGTCAAACTGCTGGCTCATGCCGCCTCACTCCCTTGCGTCTGCTCCATGGCTTCCTGGTAAGAGCACTCATTCTCGGTGACGCTTGCAGACGCCAGGATCTGTTCGATCACGGCCTCTTCCACGACGGCATTTTCAATACCGTTGAGCTGCTCAGGGTTCGAATAATACCAGTTTACGACTTGCTCAGGCTCCTGGTAGGTGGAGGCGATCTCCTCGATGGTTTCTCGCACCTTGTCGGGGTCTGCGGAGAGGGAGTTTTTGTTAACGATCTCGCCCAGCACGAGGCCCAGCTTGACGCGACGCTCGGCTTGCTCCCTGAACATGTCCGCGGGCAGGATGGTTTCCAGATCCATATCGTCCGCGGCACCACCAAACTGCTGCATCATCTGCTGGCGCATGGCCCTGATCTCGGCATCGATAAGCGCCTGGGGCACCTCCTGATCGGCGTGCTTCTCAACCACTGCATCCAACACCTGCTGCTTGACAGAGTTGCGCACAGCATTCTTCAGCTCTCGCTCCATATTCTGGGCAATTTCCTTGCGGAACTGCTCCTCACCGCCCTCTTCCACACCGTACGTACGGAAAAGCTCTTCATCCAGCGGTGCCGGGGTGCGCTCTTTCACGGACTTCAGGGTGATGCGAAACTCGACCGCTGCACCCTGCAGGTCTTCCGCCTGGTAGGTGTCGGGAAACGTGAGGGGCAGAACCTTTTCCTCGCCCACTGACATGCCCTCAATACCTTCCTCAAAGCCCGGAATCATTCGGCCGGACCCCAGCAGTAACTCAGAATCCTCGGCACTGCCGCCGTCGAAGGCCTCACCGTCACGGGTGCCAACAAAGTCGATCACGACCTGGTCGCCAGACTGCGCCGGGCGCTCCACATCGCTCCAGCTACCCTGCTGGTTGCGGAAAACGTCGATCATCTTGTCGATGTCTTCGTCCGTTACCTGGGCTGCCGGTCGGGTGATCTCGATGCCTGACATATCTGCCAGTTCGATTTCGGGGAAGATCTCGAAGGTCGCGACAAACTCAATGTCCGCGCCCTCGTCCATTTTGCGGGGCTCGATGCTGGGCTGTCCGGCGGGCCGCAGGTTTTCCTGGTTCACCGCCTCGTAGAATGACTGGCTCATGACCTCGCCAAGCACTTCCTGGCGCACGCCCGCGCCAAAGCGCTGCTTGATCACCTTCATCGGCACCTTGCCAGGACGAAAACCGTCCAGCCGGATATTCTTGGCCGCCCGTTGCAGTCGATTATTAACCTCGTTCTCCACACGTTCGGCGGGAACACCCACGGTCAGGCGACGCTCCAGACCTGACGTCGTCTCTACAGAAACCTGCATGAAATACCCTCAGAAAAAAGTTGGTGCGAAAGGAGAGACTCGAACTCTCACGCCTTGCGGCACTGGAACCTAAATCCAGCGCGTCTACCAATTCCGCCACTTTCGCAACAAACCGACCCTTGCCGCCGCTTTCCGGGACCCATCCCGTAAGCCGCATCTTCATCCAAGCATCTGAATCTCAAGACTTTTTCAGATAGCCCGCGTTGGGGTCGGGGCAAAATAAGGGGCGGGATTCTCCCATAATCACCCCGCCCCATCAAGCGATTCGGCGGGGCTCAGCCCGTCAGGCAGTCCGGATCGAACGCATACCTGCCCTTGAGCCAGTCAACCACCTCACGGGCAGCGTCGTCGTCACACTCGCTGTACTCGGCGATGAGCACTTCCCGCTGCTGCTGGTCGAGCTTGCCCAGCCCCTCATACTGGAAGCGGGCCTGGTCACGGGACAGCAGGCGGGCGAGGCGTTTGGAGTAGATTGACGCCAGGGGCGGTGCAACGCCGCCGTACAGCGCCGCCAGGCCGCCCAGCGGATAGCGTGAAAGCTGGGGCTGGTTCATGGGATTGCACAGGTGTCCTGCCGTCGCGGCCGGCAAGTCCGGGCTCCTCCCCGCCAGCGGGGCCAGATGCAAATACTCGACCATTGCAGCGCCGTCGTTCACGGGGTAGTTGTCCCAGAGCACCGGGCGCCGGCGGAGTTGCGCGGTGATAGCGACCAGGTCAGCCGACGAGATCGTGCTGGAAACGACGTTGTTTCCCGTCCAGAAAATCTGCACCTGCGGGTCGACAAGGCGACCGAGTTCCGCCCAGTAGTCGGGTGGCCTGGGACCGAAGTGCTTCTCCAATGCGGGATCCAGCGAATAATAGGTGGGACAAAGCAACACGCTGCCGCTGCTGCTCCAGCGTCTCACATCTGCCACGATCTCCGCCTGTACAGCAGCCAGGTCCGCACTGTGGCCGGGCATGTCATCGAACAGCAGTGCCAGCAGGTTGCAACCGGTGTCCTCAATCTCGAGCACCTTGTTGCGCAGCGCCTGTTTCGCCTCCCCGCGATAGTTGGCGTAAAGCGCATATGGGGACAGGCCCACGCCCCAGCGCAGGCCGCTGCGTCGGTACTCCCGGGCGGTGAGAGCGAGCTCCTGGCGCTCGCTGACCGGCCAGCTTTCGCGCCATCGCTTGCGCAGGTAGGCATCGGCTTTGGGGGCGTAGAGAAACGTGTTCAGCCCGAGATCACGCAGGTACCCCGCGTAGGCACGCCGTTCGGACCACCGCCAGGGTTGTCCGTAAAAGCCCTCGACGACACCGAGCAACCGGTCTGTTTCAGGCAAAATCCCATCCTCGGATATTAAAAATCATTTTTTCATTGCGATTTGTTTTAATAAATCGTCGGTTGTATGTGGAAAATTACCAAATATAGGCAATACTGAAGTTGTGGGTGCCTATCCCCTAGTAAATCGGGCGCTCACACGGGTACCAGTATTTCTATATTGCGTGCCTGTATCAGGGAAGCAATTCCTTTATGTTTCACTCCTAATGGTCTTATTGGGCTCCTTTCGGAGCCCATTTTTTTTGCCATGCTCTTTTTGCTCCCTGCTCCCTGCTCCCTGCTCCCTGCGCTGTCCATCCTGGTTTCAGTGCCGCTGTTTGTGGCATCTTGACTCATATCTGCGCACGCTCTCGAGGTGCCTGCGTAGCCGCACTCCTCGGCCGCGAGCCTGGCCGCAACGCATGTTCTTACCGGGCCCGGACTGCCCTGGATCGTGCCGACGCCAGCTGAACCCGCGCTGCGATCTGGGTTGACGCATAAACCTGAGGATAGATTGCTTTATTTTTCAGAACCTTGCGAGCGATTTCTTGCAAATCACTCAAGGTGCTTTGTTGTGGCTATCAGGGCCAGAAATCGGAGCAGTACCCGACCAGCGGAGCGCTGGCCCTACAGCGTGGAGGAGCAACGGCCGCGCGCAGGGCAGAGATCAGGGAAGAGATCAGGGCACAGGGCAGACTGCGGCGGGAAAAAAGCGAGCAGCAGTGTCCGACGAAACCGCTGCCTGGCGCTCACATTGTGTGGGTAGGCCGATCCGATGACAACGATCCCGCCAGATGGTTCTCGATCTTGGCGTTTGCCTGCGCGTCTTCCTCACTGAACTGCACGCCAATGCCGGCAGTGCGATTGCCCTGCGCGCCTTTGGGCGTTATCCAGACGACCTTGCCGGCAATAGGAATCTTGTCAGGCTCGTCCATCAGGTTCAGCAGCATGAAGACTTCATCCCCGACCTTGTACTCCTTGTTTGTCGGCACAAACAATCCGCCATGCCGCAAAAATGGCATGTAGGCACTGTAGAGCACGGCCTTGTCCTTGATCGTCAGGGACAATATGCCGTTGCGTCCCCCCTGCTGCTGACTCACTGTGCGTCTCCCGGGATTTGTTGCAAGAATACTAGCACTAAGATGTCGCCGGCCGGAATGCCCTGCCCAGTTTTGCGGAATAATCTTCAACCAGCAACTGCCGGTTGGGATTGCCTCCGGCGATAACCGCCCGCCGCTTTCTGCCAAGATCATCGCGCAACCGGTATGCTGCGTGTAGCGCCGCTGTCAGGGTTGTCACGCCTGCGTGCTGTCGCAGCGCCTCTTCCAGCCCCCGCTGCATGAGCAGCAGCACCTCGTCCAGCGGCAGCTCCTTGACCAGCTCCGGGTATTCCAGCGCCGTCAGCCGCCCTTCAATCAGCGCTGTCAAACCTGCAAAGGCTTTCTGCCACGTCCCCAGCAGCTCCGCGTCGGCCAGTGCTGCGGCCAGCAGCGGTTGGCCGGGAAACAACGCATGCGCCTGCGCCGCGGCGTCGGCATCGCCGACAAATTGCTGCAACCATGGCACGCTCGTATCTGCTGAGGGTGGAACATGCGTTGTAATCTGGCAGCGCGAACGTATGGTTGCGGGCAGCGCAGACACATTGTTACACGACAGCAACAGCGTCGTGGATTCACTGGGTTCCTCCAGGCTCTTGAGCAATGCGTTTGCGGCACTGCTGTTCATCAGTTCTGCAGGTCCTATCAGCAGAATCTTGCGCGATCCCAATGCAGGCGTCCTGCCGGCAAACTGAATGAGTTTGCGTACCTGTTCGATACGGATCTGGCGGCTTCCCTCCTCCGGATGCAAGGCCATGAAGTCGCTGTGACTGCCGGCTTTCAGCAACTCGCAGGATTTACATGAACCGCAGGCCGTGCCTGCAACGGGGCCGGCGCACAGGAGGCGTGACGCAAGTGCACGCAGGAACCAGAGTTTGCCGACCCCTTCGGCACCTGTCAGCATAAACGCCTGCGGCAGGCGTCCGGCATCCAGTTGCTCTCCCATGCGCTGCCACAGCTGCGCCTGCCAGGGTAGCGGTGCCAGGGGCCAGACGCCGTTCACAGCGTCTCCCGGAAGCTGTCCAGTGCCAGCAGAATATCCTGCTTTATAGGCGCCAGCGCTCTATCGGTATCGATCACCCTGAATCTGCCCGGGGCAGCCGCTGCCCGTGCCAGATAGCAGGCCCTCACCCTGTCGAAAAAGGCGCGTTGCTCCTGCTCGAAGCGATCCAGTTCGCCCCGCCCCGATGCCCGACCCATTCCCACGTCAACAGGTGCGTCCAGCAACAGGGTCAGGTCCGGCTGGAGGGTGCCCTGTACCAGCTGCTCCAGCTGTTCAATCCAGGCCTCCGGCAACCCGCGCCCGCCACCCTGGTAGGCGAATGTGGCATCCGTGAAGCGATCACAAATCACCCATTGACCCTGTGCAAGCGCAGGCTCGATCACTCGTGCAATATGCTGGGCGCGAGCGGAGAACATCAACAGCAACTCCGCAACTGGCTCGACCTCCTCGTCGTGTGTATCCAGCAACAGCTGCCGGATCTGCTCCGCCAAAGGTGTCCCGCCGGGCTCACGGGTGAGCACATAGGCTATGCCCTGCGCGCTCATCCATTCCTCGATAACCGCAATGTTCGTCGACTTGCCAACACCTTCGCCGCCTTCAACGGTCAAAAACTTCCCGCGCCCCATCATGAACCACCACCTTGCGGGGGCGTCGAACGGTAATCCTTGCGCCGCGTCAGCTGGTATTGCCGCACCGCGGATTCGTGTTCTGCGAGGGTTGTGGAGAACTGGTGACTGCCATCGCCACGCGCGACAAAGTAAAGGGCGGACCCCTGCACGGGGCGCACCGCCGCCGCGAGTGCCTCACGGCCTGGCAGTGCTATGGGCGTGGGCGGCAGGCCCTTGTGCCTGTAGGTGTTGTACAGGTTGGTGTCATCGGCCAGGTGCTTTTTCCGTAAATTACCGTCGAAGTCAGGACCCAAACCGTAGATTACCGTGGGGTCGGTCTGCAGCCGCATACCGCGCTGCAGTCGGCGCACAAACACACCGGCAATCTGTCCTCGCTCCGCCGGCAAGCCGGTTTCCTTCTCCACGATTGACGCCATGATCAGCGCCTCGTAGGGTTCACGGTACGGCAAGCCCTCCTCTCTATCGGTCCACGCCTCCGCAAGGGCGGTGCGCATTCGACGGTGCGCCTGCCGCAATATATCGAGATCGGTCTCACCGCGTCGGAAAACGTAGGTGTCGGGGAAGAACCAGCCCTCGGGGTGCTCTTGTGGCGCAATCACTGACAGCAATGCCTTGTCCTCAGGGCCGGTCAGGACTTTGGCAAGTGCCTCCTGCTGTTGTACAAGCTCGAAGGCTTGCCTGAAATTAAGGCCCTCCGCCAGCGTGACGCTATAGGTCACCACATCCCCCGCCACCAGCATTTGCAGCAGTTGCCGGGGACTGCGCGCGGTCACCAGGCTGTACTCGCCGCGTTGCACGCGGGCGTCAAGCCCCTGCAGCCGCGCCGCCAGGGTCCACAGGCGCGGCCAGCGCAGTACGTCTTTTTCGGCAAGCTGCGCGGCGATCGTGGAAAGGCTGGCGCCGCTGCCCACCAGCAGGATGTCCTGTACGCCCGGCGCCGGCTCCTGCCACCAGTGAGCGATCCGGCTGCCAGCGTACATCGTCAACAGTGCGGCGATCACAGCGCTCGCCAGCAGCGCTTTCTTCATGCTCCGGACTCGCACCACTGCAGGAAATCACGCTGCAGCGTATCGCCCCACTCCGTGCAGGTAAAGCGCCGATCCCCGACCGCAGCGACGCTGCGGATTCCCTGCAGGGCGTTACTGAAAAACAGCTCATCTGCCGTATCCAGGTCTTCGGGCAGCAGCAGGGTCTCGCGCGCCTGCACGCCCCGGGCGGGCAACAGTTCCTCCAGCAACAGGCGGCGCACCGTGCCGGCGATACCGCAACGAGACAGCTCCGGGGTCAGCACCTCACCGTCACGAACCAGGAACAGGTTGCTGGATACGGCGCATACGAGATGCCCGTCACTGCTGAGCTGGATGCCCTCCTCCACGCCACACTGCTCCAGCTCCTGCGCTGCCAGCACCTGCTCCAGGCGATTGCAGTGTTTGATACCTGCGAGTCGTGGTTGGCACGCGAGGCTGGTTTTGCACAACATTGCATCCACAGGCCCCCGGTCCGCTCGCAAGGTAATAGCGGGGTGCAGTGACATAAGCACATTGGGAGTGCTATCGCCGCTGCGATAGCCTCTTTCCCCTTCACCCCGGGTAACCTGCAGCCGGCCGGCCGCGTCTGCGATGCCGTGCCTGTCGAGGTGGGCTTTCGCCAAGGCTATGCTTTCTGCAACCCGGCCCGGCGCCAGGGCTATGCCCAGGGCGTCTAGGCCCGCCTGCAGCCTGTCTTCGTGATAACGCCACAGCAGCGGGCGTCCATCCCGCAAGCGAAAGGTTTCGAAAACGCCGTCACCGTAGCGCAAGCCTCGGTCTGTCGGGCTGAGGGTGGCGCCGGCCCGGCCGTTAACCCAGTGCGCTGGCAGTGGCACTGCTACGCGCGCTTGAACAGCAGGCTGCCGTTGGTGCCGCCAAACCCGAAGGAGTTGGACAGTACGGTGTCTATGGTCATCTCCTGGGCGGTGTGTGGGACAAAGTTGAGGTCGCAGCCCTCGTCCGGGTCGTCCAGATTGATGGTCGGTGGCGCCACCTGGTCGCGAAGTGCCAGCACTGCGAATATTGCCTCTACCGCACCGGCCGCCCCCAACAGGTGACCGATCATCGACTTGGTAGAGCTAACTGCCACCCGCGATGACGCGCTCCCCATCAGCGACTTAATGGCCTCACATTCGGCGAGGTCTCCCGCCTGCGTGGATGTGCCGTGGGCGTTGATGTGGTCAATGCTCTCCGCGGGGACTTCGGCGTCGGCAACAGCCTGCTTCATCGCCTGCAGGGCGCCGTGGCCATCCGGTGGCGGACTGGTCATGTGGTAGGCGTCGCCACTCATACCAAAACCCGCCAGCTCTGCATAAATCCTGGCACCCCGGGCACGCGCGTGTTCCAGCTCTTCCAGAACAATCACGCCCGCACCATCGCCCAGTACGAAGCCGTCGCGACCGCGGTCCCAGGGCCGGCTCGCGGCCTGGGGATCATCGTTGCGGGTAGACAGGGCACGGGCAGCGGCAAAGCCACCGAGGCCGACCGGCGTGGTTGCCATTTCAGCGCCACCCACCACCATGGCGTCGACATCGCCACGTTCGATCAAACGAGCGCCCAGGCCGATATTGTGGGTGCCCGTGGTGCAGGCAGTAACCACGGCCAGATTGGGGCCCTGGAAGCCGTAGCGAATCGACAGGTTGCCGGCAATCATGTTGATGATGGAGCCCGGCACGAAGAACGGCGATATACGCCGGGGACCGGCGGTGCGGATTATCTCGGTATTCTTCTCGATCTGCCCGATGCCACCAATTCCCGAGCCGATGGCCGTGCCGATGCGTGGCGCGTTGGATGCAGTGACCTCAAGGCCGGAATCCTGCATTGCCTGAATACCCGCAACCATGCCGTATTGGACAAAAACGTCCATTTTGCGGGCATCCTTGGTAGAGAAATAGGGTTCGTGATCAAACCCTTTCACCGCGCAGCTGAACTGCGTGGTGAAGGCTGAGACGTCGAAGCCGTCTATTGTCGCCGCCCCGCTTTTGCCCTGCAGTATGTTGCGCCAGGTTTCTTCGACTGTATTGCCGACCGGGGTGACCATGCCGAGCCCGGTTACGGCTACTCGTCTGCGGCTCACACTATGTCCTCATTGCTTACTTCGCAGCCCCAAATAGCAAGAAAGCCGCCCTATCGAGATAGAGACGGCCTTCGAAACTGGAACTTGAGTCTTATCAGGTCAGGTGTTCGTTGATGTAGTCAATAGCCAGCTGGACGGTGGTGATCTTCTCTGCTTCCTCGTCCGGGATCTCGGTCTCGAACTCTTCTTCGAGGGCCATAACCAGCTCTACGGTATCAAGGGAGTCAGCGCCCAAGTCTTCGACGAAAGAGGCGGAGGTTTTAACTTCGTCCTCTTTCACGCCCAGTTGCTCTGCAACAATTTTCTTAACGCGCTCTTCAATGCTGCTCATGTTCTCAGTGTGCTCCTGTCAGGATATGGTTCGTCCGTTGCCCGAACGGGCCGCATTTTACTCGTATCACCGGAGCATGTACATGCCGGTCATCGGGTGCTCTGGAGGATGCGCAACAGCGCATCCACTACATGTACATGCCGCCGTTCACGTGCAGCGTCTCACCGGTGATGTAGCCAGCCTGCTCGCTCACCAGGAAAGCCACGGCTGCCGCAACCTCCTCGGCCTGCCCCAGGCGTCCCAACGGGATTTGCGCCTGCAGTGCGTCGCGCTGGGCGTCCGGCAACTGTCGGGTCATGTCCGTGTCGATGAAACCCGGGGCCACGCAGTTGACGGTGATATTGCGGGAACCCAATTCGCGAGCCAGAGCGCGAGAATAGCCCTCGGCGCCGGCCTTGGTTGCCGCATAGTTGCTTTGGCCCGCGTTGCCCATGGAGCCGACGACAGACGTAATGTTGACGATACGGCCCCAGCGCGCCTTGGTCATGCCCCGGGCACAGGCGCGGCAAATGCGGAACAGCGCGTTGAGGTTTGTGTTTATCACATCGTCCCATTCATCGGGCTTCATCCGCAGCAGGATATTGTCACGGGTGATGCCCGCGTTGTTCACGACAACGGTGGGAGCACCGAACTCCTCAGCGACTGCCGCCAGGGTGGTAGCGACGCTTTCGTCGCCATCAACCCTGAGAACACGTCCAACGCCGCTGCCCGTACCCCCAGCCAGAAATTTTGAAATCGACTCGGCGCCGGCCTCGGTAGTGGCTGTGCCAATAACCAGCAGACCATCGTTGCACAACCGCTGGGCGATCGCCCGGCCAATGCCTCTGCTGGCACCCGTCACCAGTGCTACCCGTTGACTCAACTCTGCTCCTCCCGGGCAGCCTGGATGGCGGCCTCGAATTCACTCGGCATCTCTATGCCATGCCCCTGCGCGGCGCGATCGATGCGACGCAGGAGGCCGCACAGTACCTTCCCGGGGCCACACTCTACAAATATGCTGGCACCCTGTTTGATCATTGCCCTCGCGCAGGCTGTCCATAGGACCGGGCTATGAATCTGTTGTACCAGCAGTTCCCTGATCGCATCGGGCGATGTTTCCGGTTGCGCATGAACATTGTGGATAACAGGGATATCGGGTGCGCTGACAGACACGTTTTCAAGCTCAGCCTGCAGCTTTTCGCCCGCAGGCTCCATAAGGACCGTATGGAAGGGTGCACTTACCGGCAGTGGAACAACCCGCTTTGCGCCCGCGCCCTTGCAGTGGGAGGCTGCCTCCTCTACTGCATCCGTGTAGCCCGCAATAACGACCTGTCCGGGCGAGTTGTAGTTAACTGCGGCAACGACACTGCCGGTTTGTGCCGAGGCTGCGATGCAGGCTGCGTCCACGGCATCATCATCGAGGCCGATTACCGCACTCATGGCGCCACGCCCCACGGGCACGGCCGCCTGCATGGCGGCGCCACGTGCTCGCACCAGACGCAGTCCGTCGGCGAAGCCAATGGCGCCGGCACACACCAGCGCAGAAAATTCGCCAAGACTGTGCCCCGCCATCACCGCAGGCGAGCTGCCGCCAGCCGCGCGCCAACTGCGCCACAGTGCAACACTGGCTGCAAGCAGAGCAGGCTGGGTGACTTCGGTCATGTTCAACTCGTCCGCATTGCCGCGCTGAATCAATTCCCACAGGTCATACCCCAGTGCGTCTGCGGCCTCGGCGAAGGTATGACGCACTGATACATGCGTGTCCGCGATTTCAGAAAGCATGCCGACGTATTGTGAGCCCTGGCCGGGGAACATGAAGGCCACGCAGGGATTGCCGCTCATCGCCGTATTGATCTCCTTATCATCAACGCCTGTTTGCCCTCGCATTCATCGTGTCAGGATGCGAGCCATGAGCGAACCCGCGCACACGCCGTTGCGCCTGCAATGCGGCTACTGTTGCGGCAAAGCTCAAGATGCACTGCAGCCCGTGTCATCAAGCGCGGTGAATCGCAACACGTCGGCTGATCGGGCAGATGCTCATTGTGATGCTGACGCTGATGCTATCGCTGGCGAACATAGAAATGTGGGGACCGAAGTCCCCACTGATATCACCGGATGGATATATCATCCGAGGATCAGTCGTCGTCGCTACGCTCAACCACCTTCCGACCACGGTAGAAACCGTCCGCGGTTACGTGGTGACGACGGTGCGTTTCCCCGCTGGTGGAATCCACAGACAGGGTCGATCCAGAAAGACTATCGTGGGACCGGCGCATGCCGCGGCGTGAGCGGGTCTTTTTGTTCTGTTGTACTGCCATCTTACTTCTCCTCAGTGCGCCCGGACTTGAGCCGTTCCAGCACTTTGAACGGGTTATCGCCGCTAGGGTTTCCAGATTCTGGCGGCCGACGATAAGCATCCAGTAATCGTTTACAGTCCTCAGAGTCGTGGTACGCCACCACCGGTAGCGCCAGCATCAACTCATCTTCTACAAGGTGCCAAAGACTTGCTGTCTCCGACCCAACCACCCATGGCTCAAGTGCCGCAGGGAGCTGTTTTGCGGCCTCATCGTCCCCGACGACCGCCACCCTGCCCTGAACATCAAGGCGTAGTGGCATATTCTGCAGGCAACGCTGGCATGTCACCTGCACTGTCGCCTCTACATCGACATCGACAATCGAGCGATTCTCCTCGTCACGGCTGAACCGGCAATCGACATTGGCATACCCCTCTGGGGATGCGAGTGCTTCTGCTAACCGGGACAGTGATGACAGCGGGACGCGGCCTTCCACAGCCGCCTCTCGAGCAGCCGCTTTGCGCACATCCAGAGTCTCTGGGAGGGGCTCTGCTGACATAGGCGCGCAATCATAGGGAGCGATTACAGCATTGTCAAAAAAATCTTTAGAATACAGAGGGTTCTGGCACTATTGCGCGTTTACCGGCACGCCGCCCGCTTCACTCAGGGTCCTTCTTCTAGCGACCTGAACGCGCCGTCCCCGGCGTGCCACGGCATAACACCTGAAAAACGCAGTGTGCCAGCTGATTTTGGAGTAAACGGGCATGACACAACATCTGATACTGGCGTCCACATCAGTTTATCGTCGGCAGCTGCTCGAGCGGTTGCGGCTGCCGTTCACCTGCGTTGCACCAGAAGTGATTGAAACACCGCTGCCGGATGAGGCTCCCGACCGCCTTGCCCAGCGCCTTGCCATAGAAAAGGCGGCTGCCGTGGCCACAGGCAGGCCCGACGCCCTGGTTATCGGCGGTGACCAGGTCTGCGTCAGGGATGGCACCATGGTTGGCAAGCCGGGCAGCCGAGCGGCGGCAGCCGAGCAGCTTTCCGCCAGCAGCGGGAAACGACTGGTTTTCTTCACCGGGCTCTGCCTGATGAGCAGCGACGGTGATATGCAGACAGCGGTAGTCGCCAGCACGGTGACTATGCGTGCACTGTCCGACAGCGAGATCGCTCGTTATATCGAGCTGGACCGGCCCGTCGACTGTGCGGGCAGCTTCAAATGGGAAAGCCTTGGCGTTGCGCTGTTCGAGCGCCTGGAAAGTACTGACCCCACCGCGCTGCAGGGTTTGCCGCTGATAACACTGTGCGACATGCTGCGTCACGCCGGCCTGGACCCGCTTGCGTAGTCCCGCGTCAGGGTTCAGTCGCAGGGTCAGCCGGCCCGCAGCGTCGACAGCAGCGCTTCCAGCGATGGCTCCAGCGGTGCAGAGGCGTTGATCTCAATTTCCGGTAACTTGCAGCGCAGAGAGGCGGCGTGCAGGAACAACCTTTTCAGGCCGATGTGGTTGGCCAGCGCAAGGCTGGCATCATCACCATATTTTGCGTCGCCCAGTATCGGACAGCCCGCCTGCTGCGCATGTACGCGGATCTGGTGCGTGCGACCCGTCAGCGGCCTCGCCTCGACCAGCGTCGCCATGGGAAAGCGCTCGACCACAGAAAACTCCGTGACGGAAGGCTTTCCCGCCTTGTCTACCCGTACCATGCGCTCTCCGGATTGCAGGGTATTTTTTCTCAGGGGCATATCGATGTGCTGGCGGCCATCCGGCCAGTGACCCTTCACCAGCGCCAGGTAGCGCTTTTGCACGGCATCCTCACGCAGCGCGCGGTGCAGGGCTTTCAATACCGCGGGCTTCCTTGCCACCATGATGCAGCCTGATGTGTCCCTATCAAGACGGTGTACCAATTCCAGGAATCGTTCGGCGGGCGCCAACTGGCGCAGGCATTCAATCAGCCCGATACTCAGGCCGCTGCCACCGTGCACCGCAAGGCCCGAAGGCTTGTTCAGCACCCAGATCTGGTCCGTTTCGAACACCAGGTTGTCCAGCAGCAACCGTTGCCAACGACGTGGTACCGGGGGCGGCGCGGCCGTGTCCGCTGCCTGCTGTAATGGCGGTATCCGCACCAGATCGCCCCGCTCCAGGCGGTAATCTGCCTTGACGCGACCCTTGTTTACCCGCACTTCTCCCTTGCGCAGGGCGCGGTAGATGCGCGTCCTTGGCACACCTTTCAACTCTCGCAGGAGAAAGTTATCGAGGCGCTGTCCGGCGTGTTCTGATGCGACCTCTTTAATCTGTACCTGGCTCATAATTCCTTGCAATTGAAGCACTTAAGTTTCGGTGCTATATTCCGCCGCGTGTTACGGGCAGTTTTCACTTTTGCTACGCACTGGTCGGCGTCGCCGGCCAGCCCCGAATAGCGGAGCGTGGCAGGGAGAAAACAGGTAAGCAGCACGGCTACTACCGGCGGCATTGAATGCATATACGCTCATGTCCCCGGTGTCGTGTACTGAAAGCCCCCCGCGCCAGGCCAGTTAACCAGCTTGTGGCTTTGAAGGCCACAGAAAGTGAGGGCAGTCGCGGCTGGGGTTATCGCGACAGGCTTATGGCGGCCGCTGGTAAAGCGGCATGCAGACGCAGCGTTGACACAGCCACAGCCCGGCGTGGCGCCTGTATTACCTGGTACGGCAAAAAAGCGCGGACGCTTCCACCCGTCCAGGGATATGCAGGAAAGATCGAGGCACAAGCAAAGCCCATTACAGCAGCATATACGATCTACACGGCTGCTGACCGGCGTCCGACGCGGCGCCAGGGCTTCGGTACTGATGAGTACAACACCCGCGCAGCCACAGCGCGCGGAGACAGGACATTACCCCGGCGTCCGGTTGCTTTTGGCGACCCGCGGCGCTGAAAGACTGAAGAATATGACATAACGGTCGTCCAGAGGGTTTGGGCGGCCCAGACTTAAAATCCGGTTGGAGTTTCTTCACCGGTGCTACGCCGCTATGCGGTGAGCGGATGTTTATTCATCCGGGCCGCGCAGCGGCTCACTCAGTCCTCGGTAACGACGCTATCTCCCGCCTTTGCTGCGCCTATGACAGAGTGCAGTGCACATGAAGAAAATGCTGATTAACGCGACCCAGCCCGAAGAGCTGCGTGTTGCCATGGTAGACGGACAGCGGCTTTACGATCTCGATATCGAGAACCGCACCCGGCTGCAGAAGAAAGCGAACATCTATAAAGGCAAAATTACCCGGGTTGAACCCAGTCTCGAAGCCGCCTTCGTGGACTTTGGTGCGGAGCGCCACGGGTTCCTGCCAA
>JAZBPS010000055.1:0-15966 GCA_036353375.1 Halieaceae bacterium
AAATGGAGCCTGCGCAGCCGGCGCGTCGTGCGCTGCCTTTCACGTTTGCCACCCAGCACAAGGTCCTGCTGGAAGACGGTGAGCCGCCCACGCTGTACCACCTGCAGCCACTGAGTGTCCCTCTGCTGGCGGAGATGCGTCGCTTTCTGGGAGGGCCGTTTGCGCTACAGCAGGTGGACGCCACGCGCTTTCAGTCCCAGTTGACGCAGTTGTACCAGCGCAGTAACAACGAGGCTTCCCAGGTTGCCGAGGACCTGAGCGGGGATCTCGACCTGACCCGCCTGGCCGATGAGATTCCCGAGATGGGCGATCTCATGGACGCTGAGGATGACGCGCCCATCATTCGTTTGATCAATGCCATCCTGTCCCAGGCAGTGCGCGAACAGGCGTCTGATATCCACGTGGAGACCTTTGAGGACAAACTGTCCATCCGTTTTCGTATTGACGGCGTGCTGTCCGAGGTGCTGTCACCGAAGCGCATGCTGGCGCCGCTACTGGTCTCTCGCCTGAAGGTTATGGCGAAGCTCGACATCGCCGAGAAGCGGGTGCCACAGGACGGCCGCATCACCGTGCGGCTGGCGGGGCACGCCGTGGACATCCGCATGTCCACCATTCCCTCGGCCCACGGTGAGCGCGTGGTACTGCGCCTGCTGGACAAGCAGGCCGGGCAACTGCAGCTGGCACAGCTCAATATGAACGAGCAGGTGCTGAAGGGTTACGAGCGGGGTTTGCGCAGTGCCCACGGCATTATCCTGGTGACCGGGCCCACCGGTTCGGGTAAGACCACCACGCTGTATGCGGGACTCACCCACATCAATGAGTCCACGCGTAACATACTCACTATTGAAGACCCGATCGAATACATGCTGCCCGGTGTCGGCCAGACCCAGGTCAACACCAAGGTGGATATGACCTTTGCCCGCGGCCTGCGCGCCATACTGCGGCAGGACCCGGACGTGGTTATGGTGGGCGAGATTCGCGACCTGGAAACCGCGGAGATTGCGGTACAGGCGTCACTCACCGGCCACCTGGTGCTGTCCACGCTGCACACCAACACAGCGATTGGTGCCGTTACACGGCTGCAGGATATGGGTATAGAACCCTTCCTGTTGTCATCCAGCCTGATCGCAGTGATGGCGCAGCGCCTGGTCAGGCTGCTCTGCGAGGACTGCAAGGAAGCGCACCAGAGCACCGAGGCTGAGGCGGAGTGGCTGGGACTTCCAGCCGGGGAGTCAGCCACCGTGTACCGGCCTGTCGGTTGCCAGCACTGCAACGGCAGCGGCTATCGCGGGCGCACGGGCATCTACGAGCTTATCGAGATAGACGATGCCATGCGCAACATGATCCACGAGGGCGCCAGCGAAATGGCTATGCTGAAGCTGGCCCGAGAGCGCGCTCCGGGAATTGTCGGTGATGGCCATCGCCGCGTGCTGGCGGGACAGACCAGCATGGAAGAGGTGATGCGCGTCACCACGGCGGGTTGAGACGATGACCGCCTATCGCTATCGCGCCCTCGATCTGCAGGGCAAGCTCACCAAGGGCGTTCTGGAAGGGGACTCGGAACGGCAGGTACGCTCGGCCCTGCGCGCGCAACGCCTGAAACCCATTGAAGTCTCCGAAGCCAACCGGCGCATGGCCGGTGCACCCAGCCTGGGGCTGTCCAACCTGTTTGCGCCGCGGGTCAAGCCCGCGGATCTCGCCCTGGTGACCCGGCAGCTGGCCACCCTGGTGCAGTCCAACCTGCCTATTGATGAGTGCCTGCAGGCGGTCGCCGAGCAGACCCGCAAACAGCGATTGCAGGGGCTTTTGTTGCAGGTGCGTTCCCGGGTCGCCGAGGGCCACTCCCTGGCCTACGCCATGGGTGAGTTTCCCCAGGTTTTCGGTGAGATGTATCGTGCAATGGTCAAGGCTGGTGAGTCGGCGGGATTTCTGGGGCCGGTGCTGGAGCAGCTGGCGGATTACAGTGAACAGCGCCAGTACACCCAGCAGAAGCTGCAGATGGCCATGATTTACCCCTTCATTCTGCTGGGCGTGGCGGTGGCTGTGGTGGTCGCCCTGATGGTATTCGTGGTGCCTGAACTGGTCGGCATCTTTGCTCACTCCCGGGCCGAGCTGCCCTGGCTGACCCGCTTCCTGATCGCCGCCAGTGACTTCGTGCGCAGCTGGGGCATCTGGACCCTGCTGGCACTGGTGGCTCTGGTGTTCGCCTTTCGTGCACTGCTGCGCAACGAGCGTCGGCGCCAGCAGTGGCACAGGCTGCTGCTGCGGGTTCCCGGGATCAGCGGCATACTCACCTCCATCGATACCGCGCGCTTCGCATCGACCCTCAGTATTCTTATGGCCAGTGGCGTGCCGCTGCTGGAATCGCTGCGAATTGCAGGCGCCGTACTCAACAATCGGGTACTGCGAGACTCCAGTGCCGCTGTCGCGGAGATGGTGCAGGAGGGCTCCAGCCTGCATCGCGCCCTGCAGCAGAGCGGCCGCTTCCCGCCGTTGATGGTGCACATGGTGGCCAGCGGTGAGGCCTCGGGCGAACTGGAGACCATGCTGCAGCGCTCGGCGACCAATCAGGAGCGGGAACTGGAAATGACTCTGGGAACCCTCATGGGCATCATGGAACCCATGATGGTGGTATTCATGGGCGGGATGGTTCTGGGCATTGTGCTGGCAATCCTGCTGCCGATCTTCCAACTCAACACGATGGTGAACTAGTGAACGTAGCAAGCGAACGGCCGCAGGGTCTGCGGCAGCGAGGCGCAGGCGGCTTCAGCCTGGTGGAAATTCTGGTGGTGCTGGTGATTCTCGGCCTGCTGGTGAGCGTGGTGGCACCCACCGTGCTCAACCGGGCCGACGAGGCCCGGGTGCAGAAGGTCTATGCCGACTTTGCCAGTATTGAAACCGCGCTGAAGCTGTATCAGCTGGACAATTTCAACTATCCCACCACGGAGCAGGGACTGGAGGCGCTGGTTGAGGCCACGTCGCTCGATCCGGTGCCGCGCAAGTTCCCCAGGGACGGCTACCTCGAACGCGTGCCGGTGGACCCCTGGGGACGTCCCTACCTTTACCTGAGCCCGGGAGAGAACGGACCCTTCGACCTGTATTCGCTGGGCGCGGACGGGCTCTCCGGCGGAGACGACCAGAATGCCGATCTCGGCAACTGGGATGACAAGGGCGCGCCCTAGGCCAGCGCTGTGTTTGCGGGCCGGCGCCGGCTTCACACTGTTGGAGCTGCTGCTGGTACTGCTGGTGATCGGGATGATTGCGACACTGGCGGCGGTGAACATGGGCAGCGGCGGTCGCGGTATCGAGGTAGACACGGCGGCGCGCCGGTTTGCCGATATTGCCGAGTATGCGATGGATGAGGCCCAGCTCAGCGGCACCGATCTCGGTGTCCTGATAGAACAGGTGCCGGAGCGCGACAGTGTTGTTTTCAGCTATCGCTGGTTACAGCGCGCGGGCAATGTCTGGCAACCGGCACCTTTTGACCAGGACGCGTTCGGCGAGCAGCGACTGCCGGCGGGTGTGGATGTGGTGCTGGAAATTGAGAACGAGGTGGCGGAATTTGAGCGGGCCCGGCGTCAGCGTGCGGCTGATGAGGCAGAGCAGGGAGAGATTCTGCCGGCGCCCCCCCAGGTGGTGTTCTACGCCTCGGGAGAGGCGATACCCGGCATCATGCGCTGGCTGGATGCGGCGACCGGTGAACTGCTGTGGGAACTGGAATGGGACTTGCTGGGCCGGGTCGAGCTGCGCCCCAGGGGCCTTGAGCCCGAGCCGGATGAGTACGGGTTGGACGCCCGTGGCTAGCGAGCGCGGATTCACGCTGGTGGAGGTCATGGTGGCGCTGATGGTGGTGGCGGTAGCGCTGCCGGCACTGCTGAAAACCCTTTACCAGCAGATTGACGGCACGGCTTACCTGCGCGAGCAGACCCTCGGCCAATGGGTGGCAAGTAACCACCTGGCGGAAGTTCGCATAGAGCTGGCCCGCAGCAACCAGTTTTTTCGCGGCGAGCGCTCGGGCGTCGACGTCATGGCAGATCAGGATTTTTACTGGTGGATGAACAGCGAGCCAACCCAGGTGCCCGACTTTTATCGGCTGGAGATCAGCGTCGCGATGGAAGAGACCGATCAGGCGTCACCGATCTATACGCTGGTCGGTTTCATCCACGCAACCAACGTGGCGGCGATCACTCAATGACCCGCGAGACAGGCTTTACCCTGATTGAAGTGCTGATTGCCATGGCCATTACCGCGGTGGTGGCGACCCTGTCTTTTGCGGCACTGGATACCACGCTGGACAGCGTTGAGGTATTGCAGCGCGAGGGAGAGCGTATCGCCGACCTCAACCGCGCCTGGTCCCTGTTAAACCGCGACCTCAGCCATTTTGTGGATCGCCCGGTTCGCAACGAGTTCGGTGGTCGCAACGAATCCATGCAGGGCGGGGAAATTGCCGATTCCACCCTCGCGTTCACGCGGGTTGGCTGGCACAACACCACCGGACGTATTCGAAGCAATATGGAGCGGGTGCGCTACGTGCTGGAGAACGACACGCTCTATCGGGAGCGGTTCCTGGTGCTCGATCGCACCAGCGAGACCGAGCCCCAGCGCGTGGCCCTGCTGGAGGGCGTGACGGCCATAGAATTCCGCTTCCTGCCCGCGAGTTTTCCCATGCGGCCGGGTGAGTTTGATACGACCAACTGGCCGGACGCCTGGGCGGTGGGTGCAGCATCGGCGTCCCCTGGACCGCCGCAGGCACTGGAGCTGCGGCTCACGCTGCAAGACTACGGTGACGTTAACTGGCTCTATGAGATTCCCAATGGCGGCCTGTAGGAAGCGAAAATACAGCTTGGATACCGGCCGCCAGCGCGGTGCCGCGCTGATTGTGGCAATGCTGGTGTTCGCCCTGGCCACCACGCTGGTGGTCGCAATGACCAGTGAGTTCAACCTGTTTGTCAGGCGCAGTGCCAACAGCTTTATCGGTGCCCAGGCCCAGGCCTACCTGCGCGGTGGGGAGGATCTCGCCAGGATGGTGCTCACCCAGGATACTGAAGCGGATGCCCAGCGCAATGTGCAGCGAGATGACCTGTCCGAGCTGTGGGCCCAGCAGGTTCCCCCCTACGCGCTGGATGAGGGCGGCTTCCTGTCCGGCAGCCTCGAGGACCTGTCCGGGCGCATCAACATCAATGTGCTGAATGCAGAGCCGCCCGAGGGACAGCAGTTCACCTCTACCCAGGCACAGTTTATCCGGCTGTTGCAGTGTTTCGAGGAGCCGCAGGTCAGTGAGCAGGACGCACGCCTGATACTGCAGGCCGTGCAGGACTGGCTGGATGCAGATCAGGAGCCCCGTGATTTCGGCGCAGAGGACGACTACTACTTTGATCGCGAGCCCTCCTACCGCACCGGCAACAACGCCATGCAGAGCGTCAGCGAGCTGCGCATGGTGGCGTATATGACGCCGGAGATCTTTGATGCGGTGGCGCCGTTTCTCACCGTCTGGTCCACCGGTGCCATCAACATACAAACGGCCCCGGTGGAGATTCTTCGCACCATCAATTCGCCCGGTAACCTGCAGCCGCTTACACCGGGGGAGGGGCAGGCCCTGCTGGAACTGCGTGGGGAAACCGGCTATGAGTCAGTGGAGGCTTTCCTGGAAAACCCGGTGCTGGCGGGGCTGGAAATTTCTGGCTCCCTGCGCGGTAGACTGGTGGAGCGCAGTGACTACTTCCTGTATCGCGGCCAGGTGGACATTGCTGACCGGCAGGCGACTTTGTACAGTGTACTGCGCCGGGACGCGGCACAGGTGAGAACGCTGGTCCGTGCGAGTGCCAGTCTGTGATGATTCACAGCGCAAACATCCACTGGGTAGCGTCAAGCCGTTGGCCGGCAACGACGCTTGCCATCCTTCCAGACACAAGCAGGGAACAGGCCGCACATGCGTGAAGCCGCGGTGATACGACTACTGGGTGGGCAACCCGTTTATTATCCGCCCGGTGCTGCCGACAGCCCGGTATCGCTGGCGGACAGTGAGCAGCGCGAGCAGCTCGCAGCCCAACTGCAAGCACGCCGGGCACCGCTGCTTTTTGCCGCGCCTGGCGGTGACGTTACCCTGCGTGAACTGACTGTCACACCAGCCGAGCGCAGGCATATAGGCAGGTCGCTGCCCTTTCTTCTGGAAGACGATTTTGCCGGCGACGTCGATGACCTGCATTTTGCCTCCCGACCACTGGGCAAGCTGACCTTCGGCATTGCCGCCTGCACGCACGAGGCAATGCGCCACTGGCAGGACGTGCTGGCAGAGTTGCCTGCCGCCAGCCAATGGGTTCCGGAGCCACTGCTATTACCCTGGCAGCCGGGCGAGCTGTGCCTGGTGATAGAGCCTGACCGCATAGTGGTGCGCAGCGGCGAGAATGAGGGCTTCACCGCAGAGCGGGATCTTGCCGCCGCCATGCTGGCAGCGCTGCCTGCTGACGATGATGTGACGGTGGTTGCCTACGGACTGGATCAGCAGGCTGATTCCGCTTTGCTGCCGGAATGGATGCAGGCGAAGCTGCAGTGGCGCACCGGCAGTTTCGCCCAGGCGCTGATGCTCTCCGACGAAGATCGCCAGCCCCTGAACCTGCGTCAGGGCGACTATGGCGCCAACCTGCCCCTGGAGCATTGGTGGAAGCAATGGCGTCGCGTGGCGGCAGTTTTCGGGATTGCTTTCCTGCTGCAAATGGTGGGCAGCTACGCGAGCTACGCGGGACTGGCGGCGCAGAATCTTGAGCTCAGGCGACAGATTCAGGATGCCTATAGAAGCGTTGCACCGCGCGGCGCCGTCGTCGACGCGGAAAAACAGTTGAAGCGGCAGCTGGAAGAGTTGCGCGGCGGCAGCGATAGCGTCAGCTTTGTGAGCATGATGGACCAGATCGGGCGAGGGGTTGCCGCCCAACCTGGCGCCCAGCTGGATAGCATCAACTTCAATGACAAACTGGGCGATGTGCGTCTGAATATTATCGCGCCCGATTTTCGCGCTGTGGAAAGTGTTCGTTCAGGTCTCGTGAAAGCTGGCCTCAAGGCGGTGACCGAAAACAGTAATGCGTCTGGCAGCGCGGTGCGTGCGCGCCTCAAGGTAGAGCGTAGCTGATATGCAGGCACTCAAAGACTGGTTCTACAGGTTCAATGCGCGGGAGCAGGCTTACCTGCTGGCCGCCGCAATCGTGGTGGCGTTGTACCTGATGTACGTGGCGGCTTTGAAACCGCTGATGAACATGCGCGATGAAATGGCACAGCGTAACGTGGCGACCCAGGCAGTGTTGTCACGGGTGCAGGCCATGGCCAGCGAGATCGAGGCAGTGAAATCCAGCGGTGGCCGCTCGCGGGTGCGCAACATGAATCAACTCATCAATGTGTCCACCAATGATGTGGGTATACGCCCCAGCCGTATTCAGCCCAATTCCCGTGGCGAGACGTCCATACGCTTTGAGAATGTCAGCTTTTCCAGCTTGCTGCGATGGCTGTATCGCATGGAGTATGGGGAGGGCATAGCGGTGAAGGAGGTGTCCGTGAACCAGGGTGATGGTCCCGGGCTGGTCAAGGTCTCTGTGCGGTTGGGGCAGGGCTAGATGCGGCTCCCGTCCCTTCGGCTGCTGGCCGTGGCTGTGCTGGTGGGTGTGTTCTTCCTGCTGCTGGTGCTGCGTGCCCCGGCCCATTTGCTGGGCTATGCGCTGGATGAAGATCGCGTCAGGCTGTCCGGCATCTCCGGCACGATCTGGTCAGGGCGAGCGAGCGCCGCGGCGATTGCGCTGGACGATGGATGGTTGCAGCTGGGGCAGGTGCAATGGAGCCTGTCGGAACTGTACATGCTGGTGTTGACGCCAACGGCTGATCTGGTCAGCACCTGGGGCCAGCAGCGGCTGAAAGCCAACGTCCAGGTAACACCGGCCGGACGCATTCGTCTGCGCGGTGTGGATGCCACGTTTTCGGCGGCCCTGATCAAGCGGTTCATGCCCGTCAATTTGCGCGGACGTATCAATATCACCTCGCGGGAGCTGGTGCTGGAGGGCGGCAAGCCCAGCGCCGGTGAGGGGCGTGCGGTGTGGCAGCAGGCGTTCTGGCGCGGCAGCCGGGGCGCCCAGCCGCTGGGCGATTACCTGCTGGAATTTCGCATACCGGGCCCAGGGCGCGGCGAGGCCAGGGTGACCACCCTCTCTGGCGACGTGAGGGTGGAGGGTGACGTGAGCCTGACAGGGCGGCGTTACTCGCTGGATGCACGTATTCGCAGCCGCGGCACAATGGATGAGGAACTGGCCAATGCGCTGGCGCTGATGGCGGTTCCCGTCGACGACGGATTTATGCTGAAATTCAGCTCCGAGATTTAAGCACAGGAGAAAGTAGCCATGAGCGAGGCCAGTTACCGCAAGTACGAGTGTGTTATCTGCGGCTTTATCTACGATGAGGCTGAGGGCCTGCCCGATGATGGTATACCCGCCGGCACACGCTGGGAGGATATACCCGAGGACTGGGAGTGCCCGGACTGCGGCATTGGCAAGAGCGACTTCGACCTGATGCCCGAATAGGTGGCGGTGGAGACCGCGCTCAGTGACGCTGTGGGAATGCTGGGCACCACGCTGGTGGTGGTCGCGTTCTATCTGTTGCAACTGGAAAAACTGGATAGCAGCAGCCTCGCGTACAACCTGATGAACCTGCTGGGGGCTGCGTTCCTGCTGACCAGTCTCTGTTTTTCTTTCAATCTGGCCAGCTTCGTTATCGAACTGTTCTGGATTGGTGCATCCCTGATCGGGCTTTGGAAGATCTATCGGGCGCGCAGCCCCAGCGAACCGCGCCTTGGCTGATCTGGCAGCCTTGAGGGAAGCGTTGCGGCGCCAACTCCATGCGGACGAAAAAATCGTTGTAACGGAGCTGTTGGCCGCTGTTTCCCAGGATGCCGCCGACCGGCAAGCCCTGCTGCACAATGCGATCGCCCTGGTAGAGCGCTGTCGGGCGCGTAGCGACGAAGCGGGAACCCTGGATGCCTTTCTGCAGGAATTCGGCTTGTCCAATCGCGAGGGTATTGCGCTTATGTGCCTTGCGGAAGCGCTGCTGCGCGTGCCGGACGAGGCGACGGCAGATCGCCTTATCGCCGAGAAGATTCATTCCGGTGACTGGGGCGCCCACAAAGGCAAGTCTGCCTCTGCTTTCGTAAACGCCTCGGTTTGGGGGCTAATGCTGACGGGCCGTGTGCTGCGCCTGGACGATGCGGTGACGCGTGATACCGATGGGTGGGTGCGTCGGCTGGTCGCGCACCTCGGTGAGCCGGTTGTGCGCCAGGCCGTGTTGCAGGCCATGCGCATCATGGGCGGGCAATATGTGTTGGGTCGCAATATTGAGGAAGGGCTGCGCCGGGGTGTTGCGGATAACCCCCGGGGAACACGGTTTTCCTTCGATATGCTGGGGGAGGGCGCGCGCACGGCGGAGGACGCCGGCCGCTACTTCCAGGATTACCTCAGTGCGATAAAGGCGATAGGGCGCCGCCGTCAATCTGCCGGTGAGCTCCGCGTTGAGCAGGCCGACGGTATTTCAGTGAAGCTTTCCGCCCTGCATCCGCGTTACAGCTTCCGCCAGAAGCGTCGGGTGATGGTGGAGTTGCTGCCCTTGCTGACGGCGCTGGCCCGTGAGTGCAAGCTGTTGGACATCGGATTGAATATCGATGCGGAGGAGTGCGCCAGACTCGACCTGTCTATGGACCTGTTCCAGGCACTGGCCACGGATCCCGAGCTGGGCAACTGGGACGGTCTGGGCTTTGTCCTGCAGGCCTACCAGAAGCGTGCACCTGCGGTCGCGCGCTGGCTGGTGGCGCTGGCGCAGCAACAAAAGCGGCGTTTCATGGTGCGACTGGTCAAGGGCGCATACTGGGACAGTGAGATCAAACACGCGCAGGAACAGGGCGTTGCCGACTATCCTGTCTACACCCGCAAGTGTCACACAGATCTCTGCTATGAGGTTTGCGCGGGTATCCTGCTGTCAGCGCCTGAACAGATTTATCCGCAGTTCGCCACCCACAACGCTCACACCGTTGCGACCGTGCTGGGCCTTGCCGGCCAGGGCCAGGCCTTCGAGTTCCAGCGACTGCACGGGATGGGTCAGCTGCTCTATGATGAGCTGCGCGCCCAGCGCCCTGATATCCCGCTGCGTGTCTATGCGCCAATAGGCAGTCACCGCGACCTGCTGCCTTATCTGGTGAGGCGTCTGCTGGAAAACGGCGCCAACAGTTCCTTCGTCAACCGCTTTATGGATGCGACCGTGCCCGCGGACCGTCTGATACGCGATCCGGTAGCGGCCACATTGGCGCAGCCCGTTTATAGACACCCGCAGATTCCGCGCCCGCAATCTCTCTATCTCGATGAACCCCGCCCCTGGCTGAATGCCCGGGGCAGGGATCTGGACGACCCGCTGGAGGTCGCACGCCTGCTGGAGCGGATGGCCGCAGCGCCGGTGAATTGTAAGGCTGAGCCGCTGGTGGACGGCCGTCGCTGGCCCGGCGTGGCGCTGTCCCTGCACAACCCCGCAAGGACAGCCGAGATCGTGGGGCAGGTGGTGAATGCAGACCCCGCGGCGATAGAGGCCGCGCTGGCGGCGGGCGCGGCCGCGCAGGCCGACTGGGATCGTTGCGGTGTCAGCCAGCGCGCGGAATGCCTGGACCGGGCAGCCGCCCTGCTGGAGGCACACGCAGAAGAACTGATGGCGACAATTGTCGCCGAAGGTGGGCGAACCGTAGAGGACGCTCTCTCTGAGCTGCGCGAGGCGGTGGATTTCTGCCGATACTATGCGACACAGGCCCGCGCGGTGTTTGCTGACCAGGTCTTGCCCGGACCCACAGGGGAAAGCAATGTGCTCAGCCTGCATGGTCGCGGGCTGTTCCTGTGCGTCAGCCCGTGGAACTTCCCGCTTGCGATTTTCGTTGGCCAGGTGGCGGCGGCGCTGGTCGCAGGCAACAGTGTTATCGCGAAACCCGCAGCGCAGACGCCACTGGTTGCCGCCAGGGCGGTGGAATTGCTGCACGATGCCGGGGTGCCCGGCGACGTCCTGCAGCTTTTGCCCGGCGGGCCGGAGGTCGGCGGTGCTCTGGTGGAAGACCCGCGCATTGCCGGCGTAGCGTTCACCGGCAGCACGCACACCGCCCGGCGAATCCAGCAAGCGCTGGCGGCCCGGGAGGGGCCTATTGCGCCCTTGATCGCAGAAACCGGTGGCCTGAACGTCATGCTTGTCGACGCCACTGCGCTGCCGGAACAGGTAGTGGATGACGTCATCATGTCGGCCTTCCAGAGCGCCGGCCAGCGCTGTTCTGCCCTGCGCGTGCTGTTCCTGCAGCGTGATGTTGCCGACGGCATCCTGCGCATGCTGTCGGGGGCTATGCAAGAGCTGGTGCTGGGTGACCCCGCCGCACTGTCCACGGACATTGGCCCGGTGATTGATGCCGAGGCGCGGGAGAAGCTGGAGCAACACGTCGCGCGTATGGACAGGGAAGCCGCCTTACTGGCTACCTGTGAGACGCCCGAGGCCGCCGATGGCTACTTCTTCGCGCCGCGCATCTATGAGATAGAGCGCCTGGATCAGCTACCCGAAGAGGTGTTTGGGCCGATACTGCATGTCATTCGCTATCCTGCCAGCGGGCTGGACGACGTTCTGCAGCAGGTAAATGCCAGCGGTTACGGCTTGACCCTGGGTGTGCACAGCCGCATCGATGGTTTCGCCCAGGATGTGTTCAGGCGTACCCGCGTGGGCAACACCTACATCAACCGCAACATGGTTGGCGCGGTGGTGGGCGTGAACCCCTTCGGCGGGCAGGGATTGTCCGGCACCGGTCCCAAAGCTGGCGGGCCCCATTACCTGCTGCGCTTCGCCAGCGAGAAAACCCGCACCGAGAACGTGACCGCCAGGGGCGGAAATACCGATTTATTTACACTTCAGGATGATTGACGGAGGCTGCAGTAGTCTGTAGTGTGAGTGGTGCAAGAAAGTACGCCCTACGTTTTATTTGCTCCACGACGTCGTTACCTCTGGTTCTTCGCCCTGTAGTCCTTTAAATCGCAAGTCCGTTTTTCTGCTTTATCGCCGGTGGCCGCCATGCGTTGCACGCAATCTTGTTGGCCCGGGCAAATCCATATAGCACACAGGTAAAGAACTGATGTCAGAGAAAGTAAAAGGAACCGTCAAGTGGTTCAACGAGTCCAAAGGTTTTGGTTTTATTGAGCAGGAAGGCGGTCCGGACGTGTTCGCACACTACAGCGCCATCCAGGGTTCAGGCTTCAAGACCCTGGCCGAAGGCCAGCAAGTGGAGTTCAACGTAAGCCAGGGCCAGAAAGGGCCTCAGGCTGAGAACATCATGGCGCTTTGATTTAGAAAGCGTTCCAAAAAAACGGGCTTCGGCCCGTTTTTTTTTTTGAGGACCGCTCAGGTTCTGTGCCCCTAAGGAGGCGTGGAGGCGCTACATCACCCTCGCACTTCTTATCGCTCAGGGTATGTGCTCTTAAGGCGGTGTGGAGGCGCTACATCACCCTTGTGCTTCTTGTCGCTCTGGTTCTGTGCCCCTAAGGGGCCCGGAGGCGCTACTTCGCCCTCGCGCTTCTTATCGCTTGGGTTCTGTGCCCCTAAGAGGGCCTGAAGGCGCTACCTCAACCTTACACTCCTCCGTCTTGTTCTTGTCGTGTTCAGGCTGGACGGTTGCCGGCTTGCTGGCGGGCGTTTGAAATAGATGCATGTCATGTATTCGGGAGCGCTGCAATTTCTATAATCCGCGCTTGGAAACGGTTCGGGAAACGACATGCGTTTTGTTTTTGTTGCCCTGTGGTCTGTCATTACCTGCACGCTTGCAGCGCTTAACAGCGCGGCGGAGACGCGCAGCATCGAAGAGGTGTTCGTGCGCGCGCAGCAGCGTGAAACGCGCTTGCTTGATACACCGTTGACCGTATCGGTATTTGACGCAGACTTTCTCAAGCAGAATCGCCTGCAGCGGCTGGAGAGCATCGTGCTCGCAACGCCCAACTTCAGTGGCTGGGAGCAGGGCGTCAGCACCCCCATCTTTGCGCTGCGGGGCATCAGTTCAAACAGTTTTGGCATCGGCGGTGAAGCCAGTGTGGGCTTCTTTGTCGACGACACCTATCGCGGGCGTATCAACAGCACAGCGATCACGCTGGTGGATGTCGAACAGGTCGAGGTGCTCAAGGGGCCGCAGGGTACCTTGTTTGGCCGCAACACCTCGGCCGGGGCGATTCTGGTTCGGCACTTTGAGCCGTCAGAGGAGCGCAGCCTGGAAGTGCAGCTGGAGGCTGGCGAAAACGATTATGCCGGCGGTTATGTGACCGCCAATCTGCCGCTGAGCCCGCGCTGGGCCCTGCGCGGCTCCCTGTTCAGCTATGACGATGAGGGGGATGCTGACAACATCGTTGCAGACACGCCCATCGGCGACCGCGATACCCGCGGCGCGCAGTTCGGCCTTGCCTACAGAGGCGAGGATTTTGATGCCCTGTTGCGCGGTAGCTGGCAGGAAACCCGCACGGGTGGGCTGGGCTATGAAACCCTGGACCCGGAGCTGGCGGCCCGCGGTGGCGTGCGTGCCAATCCCTTCGACAGTGTGGTGGCGACGGATATTGATACCTTTGACGATATCGAGAGCGGCGACCTGTCCCTGCGCCTTGTCTGGACGTTGGCCGAGGGGCTGAAGTTGACGTCCATCACCGCCTGGCACGAGAACGATAGCCCCAACAACTTCGACGTGGACGGCAGCGCTGTGTTCCTGACCTCGGCCAGCTTTGCCGCGCGCAACAGTGAGACCTGGAGCCAGGAGCTGCGCCTCAATGGGCAGCGGGGCGACTTTGACTGGGTGCTGGGCGCCATTGTGTTCGACGAATCCATCGATACGGTGATTGAGCTGGGTTACAGCGACACGAATCTGCTGGCGGGCACACCGCTGTGCTCGGCGGCCTTTGTACCGGTGTTCGGGGACTGCCAGCCGGCGGTGCTGGAGACTGCCCTGCAGCAGGGTGATTACTTCAGCGCAGGTGTGTACGGTGATATCAATTGGCAGGTGAGCAGCCAGCTCAGCCTGGGTGTGGGGCTGCGCTACAGCTACGACGACAAGCGCTTTGACTACCGGGCAGATCCTGTCACCAGCGTGGTAGCAGGCCTGGCAGCCACGCCATTAAACCCGTCGGGCAACCTGCTGGGTTACGCCACAGATGGCGTGGAATCCCTGGACCATCGCTGGGACAACTGGCAGCCCAGGCTTTACGCCAATTGGCAGTTTGCCGCTCAGCACAGTCTGTTTGCCAACGTGGCCAAGGGTTACAAGGCGGGTGGCTTTGACCCGGAAGCCACGCGCGGCCTGTCCCGCTTCGACGCAGAGCAGGTCTGGAGCGTGGATGCAGGTTTGCGGGGCAGCAACAGCAGTCGCAACCTGAACTACCAGCTTAGCGCCTTTGTCTACGACTACGACGACTACCAGGTACAGATTATTGACAACGGCATTGCCCAAACCGGCAACGTCGCGGGGCTGGATGGTCGCGGCCTTGAACTGGAGTTGAGCTGGACACCGCTGCCCGATCTGGTGCTGGCAGTTAACGCCGCCTGGCTGGACGCTGAATTCAAGCCCACACTCACTGATACCGGCGACCTGGGCGGCAACCGGCCTGTGGTCTCACCAGAGTACAGCACCAGTATCAGCGCCGGCTGGCGCAGCCCGCAGTGGTCCTGGGGCAGTATTGGCGTCAACTGGCTCAGCGCCTGGCAGGACGAGGTGTTCTTCTCTGTGCAGAATGACCCCGACGCATCCCAGGCCAGCTATTGGCGTCACGACGCGCGCCTGTCCTGGTACGCCGCAGGCAACGGGCGCTGGCGGGTGGATTTGTTTGGTCGCAACCTCAGCAATGAGGACTATGTGATCTTTCAGGACAACGTCGGTGCCGGTAGTGTCAGCCGCCGGGGCGAGCCCCGTTTCCTCGGTGCTGCGGTGAATTACGCCTTGTGAATACAACTGTACAACGGGGGTCAGAGTAGATTTTTCTTCGAAAAATCTACTCTGACCCCATACACCGTTCAACACCCCGCGCTGGCCAATCTGCTAAGGTGCCCCCTTGTCGTCACTTGAGGGGGGAGGAAAAGCCATGCCCACACTGGTAAATACTGAAATGCTGGGCCCGGCAGCCGTGCTGGTTGCCTGGTCCATGGTGATGGTTGTCTGGGTGCTGGTCACGCGAATTCCCGGCTTTGCCAGGGCCGGGCTGGACATGACCAAAGCAGACCCGGGGGCGCGCTATGCAGATGTCGAAAGCGTGATGCCGCCGCGGGTGAACTGGAAAGCGCACAATTTTAACCACTTGATGGAACAGCCCACGGTGTTCTATGCGCTGGTGGCTATTCTGGCGATTGCCGGCGCAGGCGGCAGTGCCGTCATGTGGGCCTGGGGATACACGGCTTTCCGCATACTGCACAGCCTGTGGCAGTCCCTGGTGAATACGGTACCTGTTCGCTTCGCCCTGTTCCTGGGCTCGAACATCTGTCTGTTTGCGTTGACGTGGTTTGCGCTGCGGGCAACGGTGCTCTAACTAGGGGACGTAAAAAAGGGGGTCAAAAAAGGGGGTCAGAGTAGATTTTTCTTCGAAAAAATCTACTCTGACCCCCTTTTTTTCTTCAGCCAAAAAAAAGGCGGCGCAATGCGCCGCCTGTAGTGTAACCAGCCCGTTTTAGCGGCTGGCGACGTTGCCGGTAGCGGACTGCTCGAGGTCAAAGCGGTCCAGCGTCATCACTTTGGTCCAGGCTGCGACAAAGTCATCGACCATGCGCGCTTCACCGCCGTCCTGGGCGTACACCTGGGCGATAGCGCGTAGCTCGGAGTGGGAGCCGAACACCAGGTCTACCGGTGTGGCGGTCCACTTCACTTCACCCGAGCTGCGATCCACACCCTCGTAGATGCCATCCTCAGACTTCGACTTG
>JAZBPS010000056.1:0-2613 GCA_036353375.1 Halieaceae bacterium
CCCGGACAGCTGGCTTAAGACTGCTGCGCAAACGCTGCTATCGATGGTAGTTTTCATTGTCTGCACACAGTTCATGCGTGTGTTCGCTGACATGTATTTTGAGGATGTCGCTTCCGGCTCTCGCTTCGATCATGTGCAAGGCGATGTCATCGCCTATCTCACGATCCTGCTGCTTGTGTGGACGCACGGCTCGTTCTTTGAAGAGCTCCTGTTTCGAGCGTTTGTTATCTCCAAAACAAGCACGGCGTTGGGTGGTGGTTTTCGATCAGATCTTTTGGCGCTGTGCATCTCCTCGGTGTTTTTTGGCTATCGGCATGCTTACTACCAGGGGGTGCATGGCGCGCTCATAACCGGAGCCGGCGGGTTTGCCTTTGGCGCGCTGTACCTATGGTTCGGTAGACGCAATGTGTTGCCGCTGATTTTTGCGCACGGGATATTCAACACGCTGAGTCAGACGCTTCGTTTCCTGGGGATCGAAGATACAGATTGAATTCCAGTGGCGCTTTGGGCTAACGCAAACTGCCACCCTGATTAAAGCGGCTGGGCCTGCAGACAGGGTAAACTAATACGATGACGCGCTCGCAAAACCCGGATACCAAACCCCATACTGGCGGCATCGAGGCCGTCTCCCTGGAGCGCCTGTACGCGGTTTATCAGGCTCTGCCCGAGTTCGAGCGGGTCGAGCCCCTGGAGAGTCTGCGCCGGCGAATCGGAGAACGGTACCTGGCCCAGGTGTACTGTGAGGCGGGAAACGATCTCGCGTTCAAGCTGGGCTACGCCATCGACGACGAGCAGTTCTACAGCTGGCTGGGCGGGGTGCTGCCCGAGGCCCGCGGCCGGGGCGTTGCCCGGGCGCTGCTGCGGGCTCAGGAGGCCTGGGCGTTGCAACAGGGGTTCAGGGAGATGCAGGTAAAGTCAATGAATCGCTTTCCCGGCATGTTGCGCCTGCTTATCAGCAGCGGATATCAGATTACTGGCGTGACGCCGCATTCGGACCAACGGCTCAACAAAATCCACTTCTGCAAGTTACTGCAAAACTGAGTGGCACGCCGCGGCAGCTGCCTTATGCTTTGAATTGAGGTTACAGTTCACTTAATTAATGCGGGCCTTCTCTTGCCGCAGGCAAGGCATTGAGATGAGTAAACCGTTACCTCAATTTAAACTGTCCCCCGGACACAAACACCAGGTGGAGAAAAGTCTATGAATTGGGATGCTCTGAGCGCAATCGGCGAGATTGTGGGCGCCACCGGCGTCATCGTGACTCTTGTCTACCTCGCGATACAGATCCGTCAGAACACCCGGGCGTCTCGTGTTAACGCTGTCCAGGAGTCCATGGAAAACTCAGCCCGGTTCTCAGAGTTGCTGGCAACCAACAGTGATCTGCTGAGCCTCTTTACGCGGGGCCTTGTAAACCCGGAAGAGCTCAACGCTGATGAAAGACGGACGTTCGTGAGTATCCTGAATGTATTCATGCGTCGTGAGGCAGTCGCCTTCTATCTGTATCGTAATGGAACGATGCCGAAAGAGCTCTGGGATGCGCGGGTTGCAATATTCAGAGGCACCCTCAATCAACCGGGCTTGAAGGTCTACCTCGCATTTTCCGCTGAAACGCTCCCGGGTGAGTTCAGGACTTTTGTAGAAGACGTGGCGGCAGGGGCGTCGACATTGTCCGAGGGGGCGAGAGAGTTTCTGACTCGCCGTGACCCTTAACAGAGTTCCGGGGACAGTTTGAACTTCCCCAGTTAGATCGGACACGGTATTCAAGCAGCATTCATCGTCTCATAGGCCAGGGGAGCCTGGTAGCCTAGATAGGAATGCCGCCGCTTTCGGTTATAAAACAATTCGATGTAGCGGAAGATGGCCTGCTTCGCTTCCTCGCGCGTTCTAAACATATCGCCACCTGTCAGTTCATCCTTCAACGTGTGGAAGAAGCTCTCCGCGACAGCATTATCATGGCACTCTCCCTTGCGGCTCATGCTCGCGACCATGCCGTATCTGGCAAGGTCTTTTCGGTATCCTGCAGCCGTGTACTGGCTGCCCTGGTCTGAGTGGACCAACGTGCCTCGAACCTGGTCACGATGCTGTACCGCCATTTGCAAGGCGTCTTGTACGATGTCCGCTGTGAGACGATGACGCATCGACCAACCCACAATCGCCCTAGAGTACAGGTCCAGCACCACCGCCAGGTAAAGCCAACCCTGGCGCGTCTCGATGAACGTGATATCAGACACCCACTTCTGATTGGGCGCTGCCGCATGGAACTGCCGGTCCAGAAGGTTGGGCTCTGGCGGTTGCACCTGCCGGTGGCGGCGACAGCGGCGGTGACGGTTCGACCGCTCAGCCCGGATACCGTGTGCTCTCATCAGCCGCTCCACCCGGCCTCGGCTGGCGGTATATCCCCGGTGCAACAACTCCACATGCATCCGGGGCGAGCCGTAGCTCCGGTAGACTTCTCCATGGATCTCCCGCATCTCAGCGACCAGCGCCGCGTTGGCCCGCGACCGTTGGCTGGGCTCTCGCGTCAGCCAGTCGTAGTAGCCGCTGCGTGATACCTGCAGGGCGGAGCAAAGGCGCACCAGTGGATGATGCGCCCGTTGCTCGCTGATAAAGGCG
>JAZBPS010000057.1:0-26146 GCA_036353375.1 Halieaceae bacterium
CAGGCGGACTGGTGCGGTGGCAACGCCATGGCCTTCAAGCTGGAGGGCGAGGGCCTTCGCTACGCCTGGGCCCGGGATGAACGCAATGGCCTGCAACCCGTATTGCGGGTGCAGTACGACCAGGCCTCCATTGAGGCCGGCAAGTCCTGTGCAAGGACGACGATTTCCAAGCAGATTATTCGCAACATGGATGACGTGGAGGAGGACGGCAGCAACGTCTGGACCGGCTCCGACGACCTCGACCTGCAAAGCACCTCCCGCCGCGTGGGCTTGCGCTTCACCGATCTGCAGGTGCCCCAGGGCGCGAATATCCTCTCGGCCTACCTGGAGCTGTATGCCGAGGATGATGCCGATGATGACCCCACAACGGTGCGCATTGAGA
This sequence comes from Halieaceae bacterium, assembly GCA_036353375.1. Lineage (GTDB taxonomy): Bacteria > Pseudomonadota > Gammaproteobacteria > Pseudomonadales > Halieaceae > JANQIO01. The sequence continues at coordinate 383 of JAZBPS010000057.1, forward strand.
TCCAGAATGCCGATGACGCCGAGCAGTTCACCAACAACAACGGTACGGTGGACGGACGCAGCTGGGGCGCACAGACTGACTGGTCCTTTGACGAACGCTGGCGGGAAGACCGCTCCTACCGCAGCAGCGATATCGGCAGCCTGGTGCAGTCGGTGGTCAATCGCGGCGGCTGGGATATCGGCAATGCCATGGCTTTCCGGCTGCGCAAGCAGAGCGGTGAGAACCGCCGGGTGCTGCCCTACAATGAGGATCCGGTTCGGGCACCGCGCCTGATCATCAACTTCCAGGACAACGGTACCGCCCTGTCCGACGTGCGTCTGGTGCGGGATGAGATTCTCGAGCAGGTGGACACGCTGAATACCAGCGGCCAGACGCCGGTACAGGACACGCTGTTGGAGGCCGCGTTGTACTACACCGGTGAGCCCGTGCTGTGGGGCCGGCGTCGTGGCGGTCCCAATAACGGAGGCCCTCACGCCTATACCCGTGTATCGACCAACGCGGCGATGGAAGCGGGCAGCTACACCAATTACTACCCGCCCGGCTGCAGCCCGGACAATCTGGGTGACTGGGACTGCCGCTGGGAGCGGCTGGATGACGGCCCGGCAGGGGCCCCTCGCTACAAGTCGCCTATCAATGACTGGTGCCAGAAAGAGAACCACATCATCATGTTGACGGACGGGTTTGCCAACTCGCCGCACTCAGAGGATGAGATCAAGGACTTTATCGGCGAGGAGAGCTGCGGCAACGATGTCAACTGGAGTGAGCGCTGCGTCAAGGAACTGGCGGCGTACATGTTCCAGAACGACATGTCGCCCCTGCGCGAGAAGCAGATCATCAAAACCCACACCATCGGCTTCAACTTCTCCAGCCAGTGGCTGCGGGATATTGCCGCTGCGGGTGGCGGTCAGTACAAGGAGGCGACACAGGCGGCCGACCTGGTGGAAGAAATCCAGGACATCCTCACAGATGTGCTGCGCACCAACAGCACCTTCGTGGCGCCGGTGGCGGCAATCAACCAGTTCAACCGGTTGAATCACCGCAGCGAAATCTACTTCGCGGTGTTCCGTCCGGACGACCGTCCGAGCTGGCCCGGCAACCTGAAGAAGTATCGACTGGGTGCTGATGACAACACCGTGGTGGATTTCTCGGACGATGAGGGCCAGCCCGCCATCAACCCGGATACCGGCTTCTTCACCGATACGGCGGTCAGCGCCTGGGGCGGTGTCGCAGACGGTCCGCAGGTGGATGTCAGCGGCGCGAACTCGCAGATACCCTCCTTCGACAGCCGGCGGATCTACACCTACACCAGCCAGGCCACCAGCCGTGAGCTGTCCAACGGGTCGAACCGACTGAGCCCCACCAGCTCGACGATTACCAAGGGCATGTTCAATGCAGGCGCCATGACCGACGCGGAGTTCCGCGAGCATATCGATTGGGTGCTGGGCAAGGACATCGACGACTACGACGATGACGAGATCACCAATGAAAACCGTTACATCATTGGTGATCCGCTGCACTCCAAGCCCATTGCGGTCACCTACGGCGGATCGGAAACCGAGCCTGATATCACGGTGTTCTTCGGGTCCAACTCCGGGTTCCTGCACGCTATCAATGCCGAGACCGGTGAGGAGCAGTTTGCCTTCATGCCGGAAGAGACCATGGATATCCAGACGTTGCTGCGGGAGAACAAGCCCCAGCAGAAACACATCTACGGTATCGACGGCAGCGTGACGCCCTGGGTGAATGACGCCAATGGCGACGGCGCCATCAGCGGTGCGGGCGAGTTCGTGCGCATCTTCTTCGGCATGCGCCGGGGTGGGCGCAACTACTACGCCCTGGACGTGACCGACCGGGACAACCCGCAGTTGATGTGGCAGGTGCTGGGTGGCCAGGGCGACTTTGCCGAGCTGGGCATGAGCTGGTCGCAGCCGGTGCTGGGCAATATCAATATCAACGGCACGGATACGGATGTGCTGTATTTCACCGGCGGCTATGACCCGGAGCAGGACAACACGGACATCCGCGCCGAGGATAGCGTTGGCCGGGCACTGTTCATCGTCAATGCCGTGACGGGTCAGTTGATCTGGTCGGGCGGCCCCGACGACCGCTTCACCAAGAAGTTCCCGGACATGAAGTACTCCTTCCCGGCGGACCTTTCCGTGGTGGATATCACCAGCTCCGGCCAGGACAACATGTTCTTTGTCGGCGACGTGGGCGGCCAGCTCTGGCGCTTTGATATCAACAACGGTGCTGACCTCGACAACCTGATCAGCGGCGGCGTGATCGCTGATCTGGGCGTGGCAGACGGGCCCAACGAAGCGCGCAACAACCGTCGTTTCTACCATGGTCCGGATGTGGCACTGGTGTTCGAGGACGGTGCGACGCAGCTGGCGGTCAGCATCGGTTCCGGCTATCAGGCCTCGCCGCTGTCCTTCGCCACGGATGACCGTTTCTACATGATCCTGCAGGAGGATGTGTTCAACATCCCGACGCAGTACGAGAAGGTCACCACGGCGGAACTCTACAACGCCAACGACAATGACGTGGGCGAAGGGGTCGACGGCGCGGTTGAGCTGCTGCAGAGTGCCAAGGGCTGGTATTTCGATATGCCCAATGCAGGCGAGAAGGTATTGAGTACGCCACTGACGTTTAAAAACACAGTGACGTTCACAACCTACGAGCCCAATCCCAACTCCGCAACCAGCCGCTGCGTGCCGGCGGCAGGTATCACGCGGGTGTACCAGGTGGCGCTGAACAATGCCGCACCCATCAACAACTGGGACGACATTGAGGGATTGACCGAAGCGGACCGTGGCACGGAACTGCGTTCCAGCAGTATCATCGACGAGCCGGTGATCGTATGTACCGGCGCCGGCTGCGACATGTTTGTTGGCGCCGAGAAACCGCCGGTGAACACGCCGAACACGGACCGCGTCATCAAGACCTTCTGGCGCAAGAACTAGGGTAGGGAGAGCACTATGCACCACCGCAGCCAGCTGGGCTTTACGCTGATCGAACTGATGATTGCCCTCGTCATCATGGGCATCATCGCAGCGATCGCGCTGCCCAGCTATAACAACCAGGTGGTGCGCAGTCGCCGCTCCGATTGCATGGGCGTGCTGCTGGGCCTCGCCCAGGCCATGGAGAAACACAACGCCATCAACTACACCTACCTGGGGGCGGCGTCCGGTGGCGGGAACACGGGAACCCCTGCTAACACCCTGTACCCCAGTACCTGCCCCACGGAAGGTGATGCACACTACAACCTCACCATTCAGGCGGCTACCGCCACCACCTTTACCGTGCAGGCGACGCCGGTCGCGGGCAGTACCCAGGTGGCGGATGGGGGCTTGCGGGTTAACTCCCTGGGCCAGCGCTTCTGGGATGAGAATGCCGACGGTGATTACGGCGGCGCCAACGAGAACAACTGGACACAGGATTGACGGGCGCGCAGTCCTTGCTGACGGCGGCCACGGTAAGATCGGGAGATCAGAAAATGATGGGAAGAATCAGTACGTTTTTTCTGTCCATGTTTTTAGCCGGCAGTATCGCCTGGGCTCAAGACGCGGATGACGGTGACCTCAAGACATCCACCGAGGACCAGGTGATACCCGTTTCCTCGGTGCCTGCTTTCGTGATGGCGACTGCCCAGCAGGCTGTGCCCGGTATGTACGTCACCCAGGTGACGCGGCAGGTGCAGAATGATGACACCACGCGCTATCGCCTGGATGCGAGCCAGGTCGGGCGCTTCTGGGTGATTGTGGTGCGCGATGACGGCGTATTGCTCGAGAAATACGAGTCCGCCGGTCCGCCCGCGCTGGGAAGTGACGCGGGATAGTCCACGTTTAACCGCCCGATGCCCAGGTAACGCGCATCGGTCAGCAGCTGCGACGGCGGGTCGTATTGATGTAGGGCCTGCCGCCACGGTTGATACTGAGTACCACATCGGCGCTGCGGTCCCCGTCATGCTGGCACAGCACAAAGCTGCCGTTCTGTAGCGCCGCACCCTGGGGCGTGAAGGTCACCGCCGGATACCGCAGGGCAGCGCGCCAGAGCAGCTCGCCACGGGATTGCGGCCATGTCGACCTTTGTAATGCTTCAGCGGGCTGCACACGCTGGTCGCCGTCGCGGTCCACGAACACGGCCACATCCCGGCCACTCCAGTTCCCCGCACACATTCCCGATGCGTCCAGCGCGCACAGCGTGACGCGTTCCTGTCGGTGTATTGCTTCACTGCGGCTGTACTGGATCAGGCGCATGAGCTCCTGCACGGCCACCTGCCGCTTGTTGCGGGTAATCAGGTCGTGCAGGCTGCCCCCGGCGGTGGCCTGCAGGAAAACCGCCACGATGGTGCCGGCTACCAATAACTCCAACAGACTGTAGCCATGCTGGCGGGCGGCCCGGTTTGCGAAGCCGCTGCGGCGATCCTCCATGATCTCCCACCGTCATCCCTGACAGTGTAGGAGTCTAGTCGTGATGCTTGCTTGCGGGTTGCCGCAATGGCAACCCGTGCGTTCAATCGTCCAGTTCCAGTTTCTTCAGGCGATAACGCAGGGAGCGGAAGCTGATGCCCAGCAGTTTGGCCGCAGCCGTCTTGTTCCAGCGGGATAGCTCCAGCGCCCGGGTCAGCACTTCGCGCTCTATGTTTTCGAGGTAGGCGTCGAGGTTGCCGAAGGCCTCTTCAATGGCGGGCGCATTGCGTCCGCCGCCGGACTCGCTGCGCGGCTCGATATCGCTGCCCTGGCTGAGTCGCAGGTCCTCAATTTGTATGCTGTCACCGCTGCACAGGGTGGAGGCGCGCTCCAGAATGTTCTCAAGCTCCCTCACGTTGCCCGGGAAGTCGTACTGCATCAGGGCGTCCAGCGCCGCCTCAGACAGGCCGGGCCCCGGCGCATCCTCGCGATTGAGACGCTGCAGCAGATAGTCGGCCAGCAAGGGTATGTCGTCGCGCCGCTCGCGCAGGCTGGGCACGTGCAGACCGATGACGTTGATGCGGTAATACAGGTCACTGCGGAAGCGCTGCTCGGCGACCTCCGTGGCCAGATCCTTGTGGGTGGCGCTGAGGATGCGCACGTCGGTGGCTTCTTCGGCGCTGGCGCCAACGGGGCGGACGGCCTTTTCCTGGATTGCGCGCAGCAGTTTCACCTGCATGGCCAGGGGCAGGTCGGCCACCTCGTCCAGAAACAGGGTGCCGCCCCTCGCCGCCTGGAACAGGCCGGTTTTGTCATCGTTGGCGCCGGTAAAGCTTCCCTTCAGATGCCCGAACAATTCGCTTTCCATCAACTCGGGCGGGATTGCGCCACAGTTAACGGGTATGAAAGGGCCGCTGGCGCGCGGTCCCCGGGCGTGGATAAGGCGTGCAACGATCTCCTTGCCGCTGCCGGACTCCCCGCTGATGTACACGGGTGCCTGGCTGCGCGCCAGCTTGTTGACCTGGGCCCGCAGGTCTGCGATCTCGGCGGTTTCGCCAATCAGGGTGGTGTCCTGTGTGTCTGGGCCGGGCTGCCCCTGCTCCAGCTTGAGGGCGTTGCTGACGAGGCTGCGCAGCCGATCGAGCTCTATCGGTTTGCTGATAAAGTCAAACGCACCGGCTTTCAGTGCATTGATTGCGGACTCCACGCTGCCGTGGGCGGTTATCATGGCCACGGGCATGTCCGGATGGTGCACCTGGATATGCTCTATCAGATTGATGCCATTGCCATCGGGCAGCTTCATGTCGGTGAGGCAGAGATCGGTGCCGCCTTTAGCCAGCGCTTCGTGGGCCTGGCCTAGATCTGCCGCCACCCGCGTGTTCAGGCCCATACGGCTGAGTGTGATATCCAGAAGCTGGCGGATATCCGGCTCGTCGTCGACAATCAGCACGGTTTTCTGGTTCATGGCATCCCGCCGTTCAACCGAAGTTGGCAACCGACACCCGGAAGCGACTTTCGCCTTCGGGTGTGGGCAGGTACGTGAGAGTGGCGTTATTGATTTCGCAGAGCTCCTTACTCAGGAACAGGCCCAGACCCGTCCCGGTTTTCGACGTAGTATAAAAGGGCTCGAACAGTTTTGCTCGCTCGGCGCTGGGCACGCCCGGGCCGGTGTCAATCACGTCGATCAGGCAGCGTCGCGCCACGTTGTCCTTCATCACCTGTAGCGCGACACCGCTGCCTGCGTCGCCGGCGCCGTAGCGCAGCGCATTGTCCAGCAGGTTGCCCAGTACCCGCTCCAGGTGGGCGGGATCGAAGGTGATTTCCAGCCAGTCCTGTGGCAGCGAGAGCGCAATGCGTTCAGCGCCGGGCTGGCTTTGCTGGTATTCCGTAAGGAAGTTCTGCAGCCAACCTTTCAGCGCCAGTTTCTGGGGGCTGGGCGGCTGGCGGCGACTGATTTGCAGCACATTCTCGATCACATTGTTCATGCGCCGGGCATGATTCTCGATGATCCCGGCAAGATGTCTGTCCTCCGGCGCCAGGGCATCGGATTCATTGAGCAACTGCGCGGCGTGGCTTACTGCGCCCAGCGGGTTGCGAATCTCGTGGGCGATACTGGCGGTGAGTCGCCCCAGGGAATTCAGTTTCAGCGACTGGGCCTGCTGCGTCACCAGGGTGTAGTCGTTGAGAAAGACCAGGGCAACGTTTTCGCCGGCATCCTTGAGCTGCTGGAAGCTCGCGATCACCTGAGGCGTGTCCTCGCTGATGGTAAGCGGTTTGTCGGCCTGCACGCCCTGCTCCAGCCAGGTTGTGAACTGTTCCGCCAGCGTCGCGTTGTAGTCTTTCAGGGCCAGTCCCTGGGGCATGGAGACACTGCGCTCCGGGTGCAGCAGCCGCGACGCGGCCTCGTTCATGACCCGGATGGAGTTATCGCTGTATACCAGCAGGATCCCGGTCTGGAGATTTTGCACGATTTGCTCGTTGAGGCGCTGCAGGGTGTACAGGTCCTCGGCCCGGGCCCGGGCGATAGCCTCGGCCTTGCCCACGCGTTTCGCCACCACCTGAATCAGCAGTGATACCGAGAAGATCAGCGCGCTCAGCAGTCCCGCAGGGAGCAGGCTGTCAAACTCCAGCACCCGCTGATTGATGAGGCGCACCGTGTCCGCCAGTATGGCGATCACGCTGAGGGCCGCAATCAGTGTGGCGATGGGGGTGTGGGTGATCAGCACCGCGCTGGCTGCCGCGGTGGCCAGCAGCAGTATCGGCAGCCCGCTGGCAATGCCGCCACTCGTATCGGAAAGTATGGTGATGGCAAAAACGTCGACAAAAAAGATCGTGAACAGCACGGCCTGGCTGCTGATAAAGCGGGTCTGGATCAACGCCAGCAGGGGCAGGTTGGTGGCCAGGAAAATACTGGCGGTCACGATGTAAAGCCTGGGGTCGAGCTCACCGACAAGGTGGCGGGTGCCACCGCTGAAGGGGCTCAACACCAGCATGATGGAGAGCAGCGAGCGATACGCCACGTATATCCTGAACAGGGTAATATTCTGGCGGTCGGTGCCCAGGGAGACCGCCGGGGTCTGCAGGATGGCTGGAGCCTGTCGCATGGTGCTCACTTTGCGTTATATGGCTGTAGTGTAACCGCTGCTCCGGTGGCTGCGGAACTGGCTTGCAGACAGCCTTTGCAAGACAATAGGCGCCTTTTTCAGGGAGTTCCAATGTCCGCGATAGACATCATCATGGCGCAGGTAAACACCCATGTCGGTGATTTCGACGGGAACCTCGCGCTGATCCAGCACACGCTGGCCGAGGCGGGCGACACTGATGTGCCCACGCTGATAGTGTTCCCGGAGCTGACGCTGTGCGGCTACCCGCCGGAGGACCTGCTGCTGCGGCCCAGCATGCAGCGACGGGTCGAGGCCGCTTTGCAAACGCTGTGCCGCTGGGAGAGTGACAGCTATCTGGTGCTGGGCTATCCGCGGGTGATTGATGGCAATACCTACAATATGGCCGGCGTGATCCACCGGGGTGAGCTGATTGCCGAGTACGCCAAGCAGTGTCTGCCCAATTACCAGGTCTTTGATGAAAAGCGGTATTTCGTGGCAGGGCAGACGCCCTGTGTCTTCGAGGTGGCCGGTTTACCGGTGGCGCTGACGATCTGTGAGGACATCTGGGAGCCCGGTCCGGCAGCCCAGGCGCGTGCCGCAGGTGCCGGCTTGATCCTCAACCTCAATTCCTCGCCGTTTCATCGCGGCAAGCAGGCCGAGCGAGAGAGCACCGTCGCGCGACGGGCGCAGGATAACGCGGTGCCCATCGTCTACGTGAACCAGCTGGGAGGGCAGGACGAGCTGGTGTTCGATGGCGGCTCCTTCGCGGTTGATGCGGCCGGCGATATCGTCGCGCGATCGCCCGCCTGCGAGTCCGACGCCCAGCGCCTTCGGGTCAGCGTGCAGGCCGGTCGCGTGACCGGGATTTCCGGGCGGACCTCAGAGCCTCCTTCCCTGCTGGAGAGCATCTACCAGGCCCTGGTACTGGGCGTCAGGGATTATGTGAACAAGAATGGTTTCAAGGGGGTGGTACTGGGCTTGTCGGGCGGCATCGACTCGGCCCTGACCCTGGCGGTCGCGGCGGACGCACTGGGCGCTGACCGCGTGGAGGCGGTGATGATGCCCTTCCGCTACACCTCGTCTATGAGTGTTGAAGATGCGGCCGCCCAGAGTCGCGCGCTGGGCGTGCCCCACAAGGTTATATCCATCGAGCCGATGTACGAGGCGTTCATGGCGGGGCTGCAGGAGGAGTTTGCGGGTCTCGGGCCGGACACCACCGAGGAGAACCTGCAGGCGCGCTGTCGCGGCGTGCTGCTGATGTCCATCTCCAACAAGAAGGGCTATCTGGTGCTGACCACAGGCAACAAGAGTGAGATTGCGGTGGGCTACTCCACCCTGTACGGCGATATGGCAGGGGGCTTCGATGTGTTGAAGGACGTGCCCAAGACGCTGGTGTACGAGCTGTCCCGCTATCGCAATACCATTGCGCCCGTGATACCGGAGCGGGTTATCACGCGCCCGCCGTCGGCAGAGCTGCGCCCGGACCAGACCGACCAGGACAGCCTGCCGGACTACGCCGTGCTGGATCGCATACTCGAACTGTACATAGAGCAGGATTGCAGCGCCGACGAGATTGTCGCCAGCGGCCACGACGCGGATGATGTGCGACGCGTACTGCGGCTGGTCGACCTCAACGAGTACAAGCGGCGCCAGGCCCCTGTCGGTGTTCGCATCACGCGGCGCGGCTTTGGCCGCGATCGGCGCTATCCGATTACCTCGGCGTGGAAAATAGGTAACTAGCCACCTGCAGCCTTATTGCGGCGAGCAACAGGTAGGGCGCTAGAGTGAGCCGTCGCGGGGTCGATTGTCGAATTCGGGCGGTCGCGGCTGGTCGAACAGGCCGAAGGTGAGCTTGTTGATGAAGGACCGGTCAATACCCTCGGCGCTGTAATTGCTGATGAAGTTGCCGTCCTTGTCCAGCGACGGGTGGTCGGGGTAGTTCAGGGCGAGGATGTCCAGCGCGTCGTCGGCGAGCTCTTCCAGCCCCAGCAGCATGTAGCCCTGCACCATAACCGCGAGCCCGTCGGCCACGGCCGGCGTGGTGGGGAAGTTCTCCACCACATAGCTGCCGCGGTTGACGGCGGCGATATAGGCGCCGCGGCGAAAGTAGTAATTGGCGATATTGATCTCCGACCGGGCCATCAGGTTGCGAAGGTGCACCATGCGGGCGCGGGCGTCGGGGGCATAGGGGCTTTCCGGGAAGCGCGATAGCAGCTGCGCAAACTCGGCGAAGGCTTCCTGGGCATAGCCCGTATCCCGCTTGGTGCCGTCCCGGGGCAGCCAGCGGTCAAAGATGCCCTGTTCCGCCGTGTACGCCGAGAGACCTTTCATGTAATAGGCGTAATCCACGTTCGGATGCTGTGGATGCAGGCGCAGGAACCGGTCTGCCGCCTCGATAGCCGCCTCGTGCTCGTAGTTGTTGTAATGCGCGTAAATCAGCTCGAGCTGGGCCTGTTCGGCATAGCGCCCGAAGGGGAACCGAGATTCCAGCAGTCGCAGCGCGCGCACGGCCATGTCGTAGTTTTTGCTGCGCAGGAAGCGCTGGGCTTCCTGGTAGAGCTCGTACTCCGAGGAATTGGCCCCTGGCGGCAGGTCCAGCTCGTCGTTGCCGGAGCAGGCAGTCAGCAGTGCCAGCAGTGCAAACAGGCACAGCAAGGTGCGCCAGTGCAGACGGTGTGAACGGTTGCCGGGATGCCCGCAGGCGCGTGCTAACATGGAATCTAACGATGCGAATGAAGCCGCGTATTTAATCACAGGAGGCCGACCTAAGCCATGCCAGAGCAGGTCAGTGAGGTGGCGCGGGTCCAGGCATCCCAGCACGGGAAGCGACTGGACCAGGTGGCGGCAGAACTGTTTCCCGACTTTTCCAGGGCGCGACTCCAGGACTGGATTCGCAGCGGAGAGCTGCGCCTGGACGGCCAGCAGCTGCGCCCGCGTGACCGGGTCCAGAGCGGGTCGGAGCTCACTCTGAACGCAACCCTCGAGGACGCGGTGCACTGGACCCCGGAGCCGATATCACTGGACCTGGTGCACGCAGACGATGACGTGATTGTGGTCAACAAGCCGGTGGGGCTGGTGGTGCACCCGGCGGCAGGCAATCGCGATGGCACACTGGTGAATGCGCTGTTGCATGCGTTCCCGGAGCTTTCCGAGCTGCCCCGGGGCGGCATCGTCCACCGGCTGGATAAGGACACCTCGGGGCTCATGATGGTCGCGCGTTCACAGCGCGCCCACACCCGGCTGGTGGAGCAATTGCAGCAGCGCGCCGTCAAGCGAGAGTACATGGCGCTGTGTTTTGGCACGGTGACCGGCTCCGGCACGGTGGATGCAGCCATTGGCCGGCATCCGGTATCCCGCACGCGCATGGCAGTGGTGCAAAGCGGTGGAAAGCCTGCGGTGACCCACTATCGCGTGGAAGAGCGCTTCGGGCATCACACGCTGCTGGCGATCCGCCTTGAAACCGGACGTACACACCAGATTCGTGTGCATATGGCCCACCGTCGCCACGCCCTGGTCGGCGACACGGTTTATGCAGGCCGCCTGCGATTGCCGCCGGGTGCCGCGCCGGAGTTGCAGCAGGCGCTGCGCCGGTTTCGCCGCCAGGCCCTGCATGCTCGCCGGCTGGGCTTTGTTCACCCGGGCCACGGCGAGTTTTGCGAGTGGCAATCGCCACCGCCCGAAGACCTGCAGGACCTGTTGACCTGCTTGCGTCAGTACGACTCGCCGGCATGAGTCTGGTCATTCCACGCTGGCCTGCGCCGCAAGGTGTCTGCGCGTTTTCCACCACCCGGGACAGCGGCCCCGGGCTGCGGCCGGATGCCATCAGCGCATGTCCCGCCCCGCAACTGCAGCAGGTACACGGCATAAGGGCGGTTCCCGCAGAGGCCGCGGACGGAGAGCAGGCAGACGCCGTTTACAGCACCCGTGCCGGCGTTGTCTGCCAGGTGCGCACAGCCGACTGCCTGCCGGTGCTGTTGTGCCAGCGCAACGGAGCGGCGGTTGCGGCCGCGCATGCAGGCTGGCGCGGGCTCGCAGCCGGTGTTCTGGAGAATACGGTGGCGGCGCTGGCGGTTGACCCCGGCGAGTTACTCGCCTGGATAGGGCCCGCGATCAGTGCCGCCCACTACGAGGTGGGGCCGGAAGTGCGGGAAGCGTTTATGGACGCGGCGCCGGCCGCCCAGCAGACGGCGATTGATGCGGCGTTCACTCCCCGGGGAAACCGTTTCCTCGCCGACTTGCCGCAGGTGGCGCGCCCCCGCCTGCAGGCGCTGGGCATACGCGATGTCTACACCGACGGGCGCTGCACCTTTGCGGACAGCCGGCAATTCCACTCCTGGCGTCGTGACGGCCAGGCGGCCGGACGCATGGTAACGGGCATCTGCAGGCTGCCAGGGAGCAGCGGTACACCTGCTTGAAATGCGGTTATTTGACCCCATATAAGCAGCATCACAGTTGCGCCGCGAAGCGCGGCGACGAGGTTGCTTATCATGCGAATGGACAAATTGACGAACCCCCTGCAGGCGGCGCTGGCGGATGCACAGTCCCTGGCGGTGGGTCGAGACCACAACTTCATTGAACCCCTGCATCTGCTGTCTGCGCTGTTGAAGCAGCAGGGCGGCGTGGCGCGTCCCCTGCTGGAAAACGCAGGCGTGAACGTGGCTGCCCTCACCACCGCCGTTGAGCAGAAGCTCAGCGGCCTGCCCAAGGTGTCCGGGACCCCCGGTGACGTGCACCTCAGCAATGATGCGGGTCGCGTACTGAACCAGGCGGACAAGCTCGCGCAACAGCGCGGTGATGCCTACATATCCAGCGAAATCGTGTTACTGGCACTGCTGTCCGCGGGCGGCGCGGCGGCGGAGCTGCTGAAAAACAACGGAGCCCAGGAGGCGCGCCTCAATCAGGCGATTGAAGCGCTGCGTGGCGGGCAGGCGGTTGACGACCCGGCGGCGGAGGAGTCGCGGCAGGCACTGGACAAGTACACCATCGACCTCACCGCGCGAGCGGAGGAGGGCAAGCTCGACCCGGTCATAGGCCGCGACGATGAAATTCGACGCTGCATCCAGGTCTTGCAACGTCGCACCAAGAATAACCCGGTGCTCATTGGCGAGCCGGGCGTGGGCAAGACTGCGATCATCGAGGGTCTGGCCCAGCGCGTGATCAACGGTGAAGTGCCCGACAGCCTGCGCGACAAGCGCATCCTGTCGCTGGACCTGGGTTCGCTGCTGGCCGGGGCAAAGTTCCGTGGTGATTTTGAAGAGCGCCTGAAGGCGGTGCTTAACGAACTGTCCAAGCAGGAAGGCCGAATCATCCTGTTTATCGACGAGCTGCACACCATGGTGGGTGCGGGCAAGGCCGAGGGCTCTATGGATGCGGGCAATATGCTCAAGCCGGCGCTGGCCCGCGGTGAGCTGCACTGCGTTGGCGCAACCACGCTGGACGAGTATCGCCAGTACGTGGAGAAGGACGCGGCCCTGGAGCGCCGGTTCCAGAAGGTGCTGGTGGACGAGCCCAACGAGGAGGACACCATTGCCATTCTGCGCGGCCTGAAGGAGCGCTACGAGGTGCACCACGGCGTGGAGATCACCGACGCGGCGATCATCGCGGCGGCCCGCCTGTCCCAGCGCTACATCACCGACCGGCAGCTGCCGGACAAGGCGATAGACCTGGTGGATGAAGCTGCCAGTCGTATTCGCATGGAGATCGATTCCAAGCCCGAATCCATGGATCGCCTGGAACGGCGTCTGATACAGCTCAAGATCGAACGCGAGGCCGTTAAAAAGGATTCCAGCGAGGGCGCGAAGAAGCAGCTGCAGAAGCTGGAGACGGATATTGCCCAGGTGGAGAAGGAGTATGCGGACCTGGAGGAAATCTGGAAAGCGGAGAAGGCTTCTGTGCAGGGCGAGGCCCAGATCAAAAGTGACCTGGAGCAGGCAAAGCTGGAACTGGAAGCCGCGCGGCGCGCCAGCGACCTGACGCGTATGTCAGAGCTGCAGTACGGCAAGATCCCCGAGCTGGAAGCCCAGCTCGCGCGTGCGGGAGAGCAGCAAAGCGGCGAGCATACCCTGCTGCGCAACCGTGTGAGCGATGAAGAGGTGGCGGAGGTTGTATCCCGGTGGACCGGCATTCCGGTTGCGAAAATGCTGGAAGGGGACAGGGAGAAGCTGCTGCGCATGGAGAGCTCATTGCACCAGCGCGTCGTCGGCCAGGATGAGGCGGTCAAGGCGGTCTCCAATGCGGTGCGCCGCTCACGGGCCGGGCTCTCCGACCCGAATCGTCCCAACGGCTCGTTCCTCTTCCTCGGCCCCACGGGCGTGGGCAAGACCGAACTGTGCAAGGCGCTGGCGGAGTTCCTGTTCGATTCGGAGCAGGCGATGGTCCGCGTGGACATGTCGGAGTTCATGGAGAAGCACTCCGTGGCGCGGCTGATCGGCGCGCCTCCGGGCTACGTGGGCTATGAAGAGGGTGGCTACCTGACGGAGGCCGTGCGTCGGCGTCCCTACTCCCTGCTGCTGCTGGACGAGGTCGAAAAGGCCCACCCGGATGTCTTCAATATCCTGTTGCAGGTGCTGGAGGATGGTCGCCTGACCGATGGCCAGGGCCGCACAGTGGACTTTCGCAATACGGTGGTTGTCATGACCTCCAACCTGGGTTCGGACATCATCCAGGAGATGGCGGGTGACGAGAACTACGACGCCATGAAAGCAGCGGTGATGGGCGTGGTGGGCCGCCATTTCCGGCCGTAGTTCATCAACCGGGTGGATGAGACGGTGGTATTCCATCCGCTGCGCCAGCAGCAGATTCGCGAGATCGCCGACATCCAGCTCAGCGGCCTGCGTGAGCGCCTGCGCGAGCGCGACCTGACGCTACTGGTAGACGATGCCCTGCTGGATAACCTCGCCGAAGTCGGCTTTGATCCGGTGTACGGCGCCCGGCCGCTGAAGCGGGCAATCCAGCAGGAGCTGGAAAACCCGTTGGCCCAGGACTTGCTCGCGGGTAAATTCCCGCCCGGGTCTACCATCCATGCCGGGCTGTCTGGCAACAGCGCCGTGTTCACAACCGCGGACGTTGCGGCCTGACGCCAGCCGGCGTTGCTGGTAAAGCAACCGCGACAGGGGTGACGCCTCTGTCGCGGTTTTTTATGGGGGAATGAAAAGCTCGCGGGGATGGCGCCGGGGCGGCTTTCTTTGTGCCGGGGCGGCTTTCTTTGTGACGTAAGGGTTTGAGGTGACGCGCGGGCCGGGCGACGGCAACAATCAGTTGCAGTGGATCTCTATCAGGTCCTGGGCTCGCTGGCGCTGGAACTCTTTTTCTTCGTCCGTCAGCCAGCGAATACCGTTGTCGTCACGAATACGCACCCGCACCATACCATTCAGGGTTTGCAGGTTGCCCCGGGCCTGCTCGCACAGTGCGGGGTCCTTTTCAATGGCAGCCTGCCTGTCGGCCTCAGTGGGCTCGTCATCCGCGGGCGCCGGCATGGCCGGGGCACCGGAACCGTAATCACGACCGTCGGAGGCGCCCGCACTGACGCGGCGCTTGAGGCCGGAGCCCGTGGATACAAACTCGTATTCGACGCCAGCAGGCGGTGGGCGATCGCTGTGGTGCGGGTTGCCCTTGGCGTCGGTCCATTTGTAGTAACCCTCTTCCGCCAGGGCGGGGGTTATCGCAAACAGCGCCGCCAGTGTCAGGGTGCTGAACGCGGCAGCCAGCAGCGACCCGACCTGCCCGGTGAGGGCGTTCGGCGCGCGCAGTACTGCCGTGTTTTTCAGAAAAGACGCCAAAACTGGCCCCCAACTCTATGTAATTATTGAAAAATACCTTATGCCCAGCGGCAGCGCAACTTGGTATTTTCCCGGTTGACAGGGCGCGCCAGGCAGAGAAGAATAGCGCCTCCCCGGATATGGCGAGCGCCGCGTATGTCGTCGCCGCCCCGACCCGTTACCAGTGGGTCGAATCCAGGGCCCGAAGCAGCCGTCGGTGTATTGCTGGCGACTGTGGCGACTGTGCGTTACCTCGCAAGGCCACCAGATACGGGCTCGTGTGTTTTTCACACTCCTGCTTCCTTGTCCTTTACAGGTTACGTCACGCGTATTGCAGCTTTTTGCTGGCTTGCGGTTGGTTTTGCAGCTTGCGAAAAACCTGGTGTGTGACGCTTCAGGCCCCCGGCTCGGTGGCCTCCAGACCCCGCTTCCCGGGGCCGCGTCGACAACCCTGCGCAGCACGCCGGTCGCCATGTGTAGCGGCTATTCCGCTCCCTGAAACCGCGGCCACTGTCCCACAGGCAGTGACGCAACCGCAGCTTACCCGGCGGCGGCTAACTGACGAGGTGATACACCATGGAAGCACTTTCCGGCGTTGAAGAACTTTCCGGCGGCGAAATGATCGCCCGCGCGCTCAAGGACGAGGGCGTTGAGTTCATATTCGGGTATCCGGGCGGCGCGGTCCTGCACATCTACGACGCGCTGTTCAAGGAATCCACTATTCCCCATATCCTGGTGCGCCACGAACAGGCGGCGACCCACGCGGCGGACGGTTATGCCCGCGCCACCGGCAAACCCGGCGTGGTGCTGGTGACCTCCGGACCGGGTGCAACCAATGCGATAACCGGTATTGCCACCGCCTACATGGATTCCATCCCGATGGTTGTGCTGTCCGGCCAGGTGCAATCTCACCTGATTGGGGAGGATGCCTTCCAGGAAACCGACATGGTGGGTATCTCGCGGCCCATCGTTAAGCACAGCTTCATGGTGCAGCGGGCAGAGGACCTGCCTGTCATCATCAAGAAGGCCTTCCACATCGCCAGTTCAGGACGCCCCGGCCCGGTTGTCATCGATATTCCCAAGGATCTGACGCGCCCGGACGTGAAGTACCCCTACGTTTATCCGGAGCAGGTAAAGCTGCGTTCCTACAACCCGTCGACCCGGGGCCACGCCGGGCAGATCAAGAAAGCCGTGAAACAGCTGCTGGATGCCAAGCGCCCGGTGATATACAGCGGCGGCGGGATCATACAGGGTGAGTGCAGTGAGTTGCTGACCCGTCTGGCGCAAAAGCTCAATTATCCCGTCACCAATACCCTGATGGGCCTGGGCGCCTATCCGGCTACTGATAAGCAGTTCCTGGGCATGCTGGGCATGCACGGCTTCTACGAGGCCAACATGGCCATGCACCACGCCGACGTGATCCTGGCCGTGGGCGCGAGACTTGACGACCGCGTCACCAACACCGTGGAGAAGTTCTGCCCCAGCGCCAGCATCATCCATATCGATGTGGATCCCACCAGCATATCCAAAACCGTGATGGCGGATATCCCGATCGTGGGGCCGGCAGACGTGGTTATGGGCGAGATGATGGCGCTGATCGAGCAATACCAGGTTGAAAACCCCGACCTGCCGGACACGGTGGCACTGGACAAGTGGTGGCAGCAGATCGACCAGTGGCGCGCCGCCCACGGGCTCTGGCAGGCGCCTCGCTATGAGACCCGACCGGATGTGATCAAGCCCCAGCAGGTCATTGAGTCCCTCTACCGCGTCACCCGCGGCGAGGCCTATGTCACCTCGGATGTGGGGCAGCACCAGATGTTTGCCGCCCAGTACTACAAGTTCGACAAGCCGCGGCGCTGGATCAACTCCGGCGGCCTCGGCACCATGGGCTTTGGCCTGCCCTCCGCGATGGGTGTGAAGCTGGCGTTCCCCGATGCGGATGTGGCCTGTGTCACCGGCGAAGGGTCCATCCAGATGAACATCCAGGAGCTTTCCACCTGCAGCCAGTACGACATCCCGGTGAAGATCGTCAACCTGCGCAATGGCTATCTGGGCATGGTTAAACAGTGGCAGGATATGCAGTACGAGGGTCGGCATTCGGAGTCGGCCTACGCCGATTCGCTGCCGGACTTTATCAAGCTGGCCGAGGCCTACGGGCACGAGGGGATTCTTATCGAGCACCCCGATGAACTGGAGGCCGGTATGGAGAAAGCCTTCGCCATGAAAGACAAGCTGGTGTTTATCGATGTGCTGGTAGACCCGGCGGAGCACGTGTATCCCATGCACGTGGCGCCCAACGGCTCCATGGCAGATATGTGGCTCAGCAAGACGGAGCGTACCTGACATGCGACGCATTATTTCGGTTTTGCTGGAGAACGAACCCGGGGCCCTGTCCCGGGTGGTCGGCTTGTTTTCCCAGCGCGGCTACAACATTGAGACGCTGAACGTTGCGCCGACAGAGGACCCGACCCTGTCCCGGCTGACGGTGACGACCAACGGCGATGACCGCAAGATGGAGCAGATTGCCAAGCAGCTCAACAAGCTGGTGGACGTGGTCAAACTGGTGGACCTGACCGAGGGTGCCCATATCGAGCGTGACCTTATGCTGATCAAGGTGAGGGCATCGGGCGCCCAGCGGGCAGAGATCAAACGCTGCACCGACATTTTCCGCGGTCAGATTGTCGACGTGGGTCCCTCTGTCTACACCATTATGCTGGCGGGTACGGCCGACAAGCTGGACGCCTTCGTCGAGGCCATGGGGGATGCCTCTATCCTGGAGGTGGTTCGCAGTGGTGTTGCAGGCATCGCGCGGGGCGAGAAGGTGCTGCGGCTCTGATCGGCCCGGCCTGGTGGGTCCGATGCATGCGCTGCTGCAGGGACCACAATGCCCTGTGCAAGAAAGACGCGCTAAAAGACGCGCAAAAAAAAGCCGGCTATCAGCCGGCTTTTTTCGTTCTTTCTTGTGCGTTCAGTACGGCGCAGGGCGTGATCAGGCGCTGAGACCCTTGACCTGGGTGTTGAGCCGGCTCTTGTGACGGGCCGCCTTGTTTTTGTGGATGATGCCCTTGTCTGCCATGCGGTCAATCACTGGAACCGCCTTGTCATAGGCTTCGCGGGCTGCATCTGCATCGCCGCTGGAGATGGCTGCATCGACGCGCTTGATGACTGTGCGAACCAGCGAGCGCAGGCTGGCATTGTGGCCGCGGCGCTTTTCCGACTGGCGGGCGCGCTTGCGGGCTTGTGGTGAATTCGCCACGTGATAATCCTCAATATTTCAGGGAGGCGCGATTATTCACATTTAGGGTTTTACTGTCAATGTAAGGAGTGCCGGGGCCGCAGTGGCGCTGCCATTAGTGTTAACCGGGACACAAACGGGGGCGACAGCCTGCGGACGGGCTCCATACCGGTTGCGTGCAGCAAAGCCGGCATCAGGTATGCCGCGGGCAAATAGCCTTACTAACGATGATTAGTTAATATCCTGCCATGACCACCGCAGCACCGCCCCGTTCCACCGCTGAGCGCATTCTGGATGCAGCGGAGGACCTGTTCGCCGAGCGCGGCTACAGCGCAACCTCGCTGGGGGATGTGGCGGACCGCGTCGGTATCCGCTCCCCCAGTCTGTACAACCATTTCCGCAACAAGGAAGCCCTGTACCTGGCCGTGGTAGAACGCTTACTGCAGGCGTTCCTCGCGCCGCTGGAGGCCCTGCGCAACAAGGCGCTTACCCGGGAGCACGTTCTGGAGTGGTTGGAGATTACCGTGCGCATGCACCACAAGCGGCCCAACCTGGCGCGTCTGGTGCAGCATGCGGCCCTGTCCGGAGGACCCTACAGTAAGGAGCTCGCCACAGGGCTGTTTCGGCCCATGCTCGAGTCCCAGGATACGCCGGCCCCGGAGGTGGGCCGTCTCGACAAGGATTTGCAGCCCTGGGCGGTAATCGCGCTGAACAACATGGTGATGTCCTACATCACCATGGCACCCATGTATGAGTCGCTATTGGGTGAAGACCCCCTGGGCACCGAGGCGCAGGACAAGCAGTTACAGCTGATCATGACACTCGCCGATCTGGTGCTGGACGAGGGGACGCTGGCGTCCCCCGCCGCGTAGCCCGGCCAGCCCCCAAATCCACAAACAAAAACGCGGCCCGGGGGCCGCGTGGTCTCCGCACCGTCAGTGCGGTGCGTCAATAGTGCTGAGACGCCCTGTTCAGGCGGCCTTGCAGGCGCGCTTGGCCGCTTTGATCTGCTTGGAGGTGCAGTCTTCAGAGCTTGCCTCACCCACACACCACTTGCGACGGTTGTCCCAGGCGGTCAGCGGCATGCTTTTGCCGTTGGAGCACTTGGCAAAATAGTTGTCGTACTCGACGCCTTCGGCGGTGGTGCCTTTGGAGTCGTACACGATGCTGGTGGGCTTGGCCGCGAAAACGGCAGACGAAGCGATAAGAAGACCACCGGTGACGGCGGCAGCAATAACTGATTTCATGGTATTTCCCCTAATAATGGTCGCCGGGCAAATGCGCCCGAAAAATGGCCTAACTATGGAACCGCTAAGGATTCTACCGGCAGATTACGAGCACAGAAACGGGCCGGATCAAGATTTGGCAGTAGCTCGCGGCGTGCGGCGCAGGCCGGCGTGAAGCGCGTCTGTAACTATATGAATTTAAACAATAAAAAATTATTGCGGCGCGAAGTCGGGGATATTAAACATTGTTAATATGCAGCGTTGGGGGCGCGTTTTCCGTCGCCCTGCGGAAATTGCCTCACCGCACAGGGCAGCGGCGTTACACCGCAGGCTTAATGCACAGAGTGAAGATACAGCAAGTCGGCCGCGTTGACGGCGTACGATCGCTGCTTGCCCCTGCCGTTTGTCGACGGTTGGTTTGAAAGGGGCTTGTGAAAAGGGGTTATGAAAAGGGCGTTTGGCCCTGCCTAGAACGCCAGCACGATAAGGACCAGACCCAGCCCGGCCATGGCGATCGCCTCACCGGCTTTATCGAGCCGGGTCAGCGCATACAGGTAAGACAGCGGCGGCAGCAACAGGGAGCACAGACCCCAGGAATAGTCCTCCTTCCAGGAGGCAATCATCAGCAATACCCAGCTGCCCAGAAGTATGGCAGCGCCCAGGGTCATCATCAGTGCGCTTGTGGCTTCCATTGCTTGTTCCGCAGAGAGAAAAGACGGCGCAGATCATACCCCAAAGGCTGCGCGCGGGTGAAGCAAAAGTGACCTTCTGATGACTCCGCAGCGGCTTTCGGCTAAGGTGTGCCGCGCTACCACGACGAACCCCCTTCTCATGGATCAATTCGCCGATATCCGTCCCTACAACGATGCGGAAGTGCCTGCCGTACTCGCGCGTTTGCTGGACGACAAGGAGTTTCTGGCAGCTATCTGCAGGCTGCGGTTCAAGCGGCTGTCGCACTGGCTGGGCCCGCCCCTGCGCGGGCTGGTACGTCGCGCGCTGGCGCGCCAGCTGGCCGGTGTCGCTGATGTCCGCGGCTTGCAGGATATCATTGAGCAATACATGTCACGCATGATTGCCGACAGCACGGCGGGCTTCTCCGTGTCGGGGCTGGACCAGCTCTCACCGGAGCAGTCCTACCTGTTCGTCAGCAACCACCGGGACATTGCGCTGGACCCGGCTTTCACCAATTACGCGCTGCATCACCACGGCTTTGAGACAGTGCGCATCGCCATCGGTGACAATCTGCTGACCAAGCCCTATGTGTCTGACCTGATGCGGCTGAACAAGAGCTTTATCGTCAAGCGCTCGGCGCGCGGGCCGCGGGAAGTCTTCAAGGCCTACCGGGCCCTGTCGGACTACATTCGCCACTCCCTGCAGGTCGACCGCGCCAGTATCTGGATTGCCCAGCGCGAGGGCAGGGCCAAAAACGGGGTAGACCGGACCGAGCCGGCCATCATCAAGATGCTTTGCATGAGTCAGGACAAACAATCCGAGACATTCGCTGACTTTATCCGCGGCCTGCATATCGTGCCGGTATCTATTGCCTATGAACTGGACCCCTGTGACGGTCTCAAGGCTGCGGAGCTGGAGGCACGTGCACGCACCGGGCACTACGAAAAAGCCGAACACGAGGATGTAGCCAGTATCGCCACCGGCATCAGTGGCGACAAAGGGTTGGTACATGTCGCGTTCGGCACCCCCTTACAGGGCGATTACCAGACGCCGGATGAGGTGGCCGCGGCGGTGGACGCGCAGATTATCGAGAATTACCACCTGCATGCGACCAACGTGTACGCCTGGCGCATGTTGCACGGCGGTGACCCCCCGGTGGGGGCTTCCCTGCCGCCGGCGAGCTGCGACGAGCGCGACTTTGCCCGACGCATCGAGGCACTACCGGTATCGCAGCAATCCCATGCACTGGCGATTTATGCCAACGCGATTGCCAGTAAACAGGCACTGGCAGAGCGCGGAGCTGCCCCCGACGTTGCTGTCTGAGGCCGCCAAGCAGCGAATCCGTGACGCCTACGGCGCGTTGATGGAGGCCCGGGGGTTGACGCCCCGCTGGGGGCAACGGCAGATGATTGCCGAGATTGCCAATGCGCTGGCGCTGGTGGACAACGAAGCTGCCGATGATGAACACAGCCCTCACTGCGTGATCGAGGCCGGTACGGGTACGGGCAAAACCATCGCCTACGCCGTGGCCGCAATACCGCTGGCCCAGAGCCTTGGCAAAACGCTGGTGATTTCCACCGCCACCATTGCCCTGCAGGAGCAACTGGTTCACAAGGATCTTCCCGACATTCGCCGGCACAGCGGGCTGGCCTTTGACTTCGTGCTGGCCAAGGGGCGGCGGCGGTATGTCTGCCTGTCGCGACTGGACAAGCTGCTGGGCAGCTCCGAGGACCCCCTGATGCCGCTGTACCCCGACGAGGTGGCGCCGGTAGCAACCCAGGAGGCCCAGCCGGTGTACGAGGCCATGATAGACGCGCTGGGCCGTGGCGAGTGGGACGGCGACCGCGACAACTGGAGCGGCGAACTGGCGGACGATATCTGGTTCTCGGTGACCACCGACCACAGCGGCTGCAGCGGCCGGCGCTGTCCCAACGTGGGCCAGTGCAGCTTCTTCAAGGCCCGTGACGCCCTGCAAAGTGCGGACGTGATCGTGACCAACCACGACCTGGTGCTGTCCGACCTGGCGCTGGGCGGCGGTGCGATTCTCACCGCACCACAGGATACGATTTACGTCTTCGACGAAGGGCACCACCTGCCGGCCAAGGCGCTGAACCATTTCTCCGCCTTCTGTCGCCTGGGCAGCACCCTGCAGTGGCTGCAGGAGTGTCGTGAACAGTTGGTGAAGCTGGCGACTACCACCAGTGATGTAGAGGCGTTCGCTCGCCCGCTGGAGCAGTTGCAACCGCTGCTGGATGATGCCGGCCAGATGCTGGACCAGTTACAGCAATGGCTGCCCGGGCTCCCGGACATGCCCGCGCCGGTGGACAGCATGGACCGCAGCCACCTGCGCTTTCCCGCCGGGCGGCTGCCGGCAGCGCTGATTGACCAGGCCACGCCGCTGGCGCGCTGCTTCGCCAGCCTGCAGGAGCGGCTGCAACGCATCAGTGATCGCCTGGAGGATGTGATGGATGGCGACCTGGCGGGCATGGATGCCGCCGACGCCGAGGGCTGGCTGGCGGTGGTGGGTGCCATGGTCAGCCGTGCCGAGGGCAACCTGGCGCTGTGGTCCGACTATGCGGCCGCCGCCAGTGAGGACAGTGATGATGCCCGGGGGGATTCGCCGGTTGCCCGCTGGATCAATGTATCCGTGGCCGGCGGCCAAACCGTCTATGAGCTGCGGTCCAGCCCGGTACTGGCGGCTGAAATTCTTGAGCAGCACCTCTGGCCAGTCGCCGCCGGGGTGGTGGCGACGTCTGCCACCATGACCGCCCTGAACAGTTTCGAGCGGTTTATATTGCATGCCGGCGTACCGCGCAGTGCGCGTTTCAAGGTGGTACCCAGCCCGTTTGACCACGCCCGGGCGCGGCTGCTGATTCCCGCCATGACGGCCGACCCTGGCGATGCCGAGGCACACACTGCCAACCTGGTCGACATGCTCCCGGAATGGCTGGATCCGGCGGAGGGCAGTCTCGTACTGTTTGCGTCGCGGCGGCAGTTGAACGATGTCTATGCGGGGCTGCCGGAGGATTGGCGGCGCCGGATTTTGCTGCAAGGGGATTACAGCAAGCAGGAAATCCTGCGGCAGCATCGCGAGGCCATCGACGCGGGCCAGGGCAGCGTGATTTTCGGCCTGGCGAGTTTTGCCGAGGGGGTGGACCTGCCCGGCAACTACTGCACCCATGTTCTGATTGCGAAGATACCGTTCGCCGTGCCGGACAGTCCGCTGGAGGCCTCCCTCAGCGAGTGGGTGGAGCAGCAGGGCAGGAACGCGTTCATGGAAATCACGGTGCCCGACGCCGCCCTGCGGCTGGTACAGGCCGCGGGGCGACTGCTGCGCACCGAGGAGGATAGCGGCCGGATTACGATCTGCGATCGCCGCCTGGTGACCCGGCGTTACGGCCGGGCCCTGCTGGACGCGCTGCCGCCGTTTAGACTCGAAGTGGGCTGACGGTTACACTGGCGCAAAGCCTATGGAGTGCACCGTGCCCCGCCCAGACCAGGTTGCCGAACTGCTGATTGATGTTGAGTTGCACTTGCGCCAGCTTGGCCTGTGGCAAGCCGAGTCGCCCCCCGCCGAGGCCTTCGAGAGCACCCAGCCGTTTTTTATCGATACCCTGGATTTCGAGCAGTGGCTGCAGTTTGTGTTCCTGCCCACCATGTACCAGCTGATCGAGGACGAGGCCGACTTTCCCACCGAGTGTGCCATTGCCCCCATGGCGGAGGAGTACTTCCGCGGCAGCGCACTGCCCAGCTACGAACTGGAAATCACCCTGGCGCGGGTGGACCGCTTGCTGACGGAAGGCTGAGTTCCGGGGACAGTTTTACTTAACGCCTAGTTGGATGCATGGCTGGCGGGGGACGAGTTGCGCGCCAGAACTGGCTCAACGAAGCGCTGCGTTCTCGCCAGTGCATTCTGCTTTATCGACTGGTAGAACAGGCTGTAATCGATAAGGTGATAATCACCGCTGGGGTCCGCCCCCACTTCACGGAATACCGTGTCTTTCTGCGAGGCCACATACAGCAGGCCATCGCGGCACTCCGCCCAGGTCAGTGCATCCCGCAACGGCGGCAAGCCGTCAAGGGTGACGTTGGCAGGACGATTGAACAGCGTATTGAGCTTGCTGCCGCCGCGCGAAACGTACAGTGCGCCGGGATGCTCTGTCGCCGGCACGCGGGCACCATCGCGCTCCCAGTTCAGGGGGTTGTTGCACAACAATGGCTTGCCGTCTGCCAGCTCGATGCCCTCGGGATACCAGTGATATATGCCTTTGCGGCGTTCGCTGTTGTCGGCATAGGTGGACCAGTGCAGCACGCAGCCGGTGTCTGCCGCGTCGTCGCAGGGCGGGATGTTGGGCAATACGCGCTCGAAGGTGTCCAGCGGAATCCAGTAACCGATCAGATAGGCCGCTACCAGTCTGTTTTGCAGCGGGGTGCCGTCTACCCGGTCGTGTAACAGGCGCAGGGCGTGATAGCTTCCCTGACTGTGGCCCGCAATGATAAACGGACGATCTTGTTGCTCTGACAGAAACGCATCGAAGGCGCGCAGCACATCCGAGTAGGCCAGGTCCAGTGCCGCTGGCGCGTCGTCGCCGTCCATTTCCAGAAAGGCGGACAGTGCCGCCTGCCGATAGTGGGGCGCATAGATATTGCAGCAGGCGTTAAAGGCGCTGGCCTGGGCGCCCAGAATAATGTCCACCATCTCCCAGGCCCGTGTCGGCGCAAACAGCGGTGCATTCCACCTTTCGCCGCTGATGTAGGAGGTGGGGTGTATATAGAACACATCCGCTGGAGCTTGTGCTGGCGGGACGGCCGTGGCGTCCGGCGACAGCATGGCGCCGCTGGGCTGCCCAGGCAGCGCGGCCCAGTAGCGCGGCTGGTCGTAGTCCGGTGCCGGATCCTCCTGCTGTGCCGCGAAGCTGGTGGTGGGGTGGATGTATGACAACAGCAGTTGCTTCGACCACTGGTCAGGCAATGCCACGGGCACGGCGGAGACGGTCAGGCCGAGAATCAGTAAAAGAACAGGCGGGCTCATTGCAATGTCACGATGAATTCATTCAATCGAAATAAAAACGTAATAAAATAGAATACCAGAGCAAAAATCGCGGCAGGTTAAGTTTTTGTGATTTGATGCGATTGCCCGAAGTGCGGGTATTGGTATTCAGGCTTTTTGCCGATGTGGCGTAAGGCTGTACAGATGCGGCGGCGAAGCCCGGAATTCTGCAGAGCGTTGGAGCGTGTCGAACCGAACGGTTGCCTGCTGACAGCCTGGGTCCGATGGGTCGCGGCGCCTTACTCTGGTGAGCAGGAGCGCCGCTGTCGGGTGGGTCCAGTGTACGGTGCGCCTGGCTTCCGATTAGC
>JAZBPS010000058.1:0-13835 GCA_036353375.1 Halieaceae bacterium
AAGCCCCAATGCCCGAACAGCCTGTACCGGAGGATCACCGGGAGGCGATGCAGGCAGCGCTGCGCTACGTGGAGACCCACCTGGTAGAGGCCACCGCTGAGCAGCCCCTGGTATGGCAAAACGGCGCCCGGCAATACCGGGTTCACCTGAAGCGGGATCCGGTCGTCAGCCCCACGGAACTGGAACATGCCGTGCTGGAAGTCACCGCGGACGTGAACGGTGTCGCCATGACCGCGCGCCTGCCGGCGCGGCGGGTGGCTTTCTCCCATTACGCCCAGCTGGTTGATCGCTGGAATCCGGATGTCAGCCTGGCGGGGGACCGTATCCTCGGCCGTTTTCACGCCAACACGGGGATCAACGTGGAAGCCGACCGGGACCACGCGCCGCTGATCACCGGACTCAGTACCGTGGCCGGCGGCGTGCACTTTGCCGGTCGCGCGCGTCGCGAGGAGGTATTTCCCAGTGGCCTGCAAACCGGCGCGCCACCTCTGCCACTGCCGCGTACAGTGCTGGATTGGGAGGCGATGTCTCCCGGTGAGGAGCATGTCCACCGACTGTCCCGGGACACGCATGTACTTTTTCGGGCGGACGGCAGCTACCAGTGGCGCGAGCAGGGCAGCGATGCGGTCAACACGGTACGGCCCTCCCACAGTCCGTGGCTGCTGGTCGCAGACCAGGGGGTAGACGTGCAGGTTGAAGGTACCGTCGCGGGCAGCCTGCTGGTGTACTCGCCGACCCGGGTGACGGTCAGCGGCGACCTGCGCTATGCCCACGACCCCCAGCGCGGGCCGTCAGACGATTTCCTGGGCCTGGTCAGCGATGCGTATGTGGAGATTGCGGATTCCACGATTACCGGCCCCGGCGACCTGGAGGTGCAGGCGGCGGTTTTTGCGGGCCGCCAGTTCCGGGTGCGACACTATCGCCGTCGCGACGGCGGCACGCTAAAGATTTTCGGTAGCGTCACAGCGGGCTCCCTGTCCGCTACCGAGCCGCGTTTCAGTACGCTGCTGGAATACGATTCGCGGCTTGAGCACAGTCGCCCCGCTTACTTTCCTATGACGGACCACTATGAGCTTGACGACCTGCATCCCACATGGACGCTGGCAGCGGCCAATGCGGCTGACTGATGTGTATAGCGCCTACCTCCTTGTCGCGACTGGCGCTGTACTTGCGCGTCGGTCACGCGCATCATGGAGTGCGTGAAGAACATACCTAGATTCCTTATCGCCCTGGTCCTGGCTCTGGTGCTTGGTGCCAGCCATGTGTGCGCCTGCTTGCCGAATGCGACCGGCTTTCCTGCGACAGAAAGCGAAGCTGTTGCGCTTCAGGTCTCGCCGGCGCATGCCTCAGACCACTGCAGCGAGTCACCAGCCCCGGGTTCCTGCTTGCACTGCCTGGACCTGAGTCTGGTGTCTGGGCAGGATGCGCCGCTGCTGGCGCTCAGCCGGGCCCAGCAGAACGAACCGGGCTGCTCGGCCAGCGAGCCGCTCACAGCGCCCACTGCAGTGTTTTTTGCGGCTCAGATACCGCCAGCCCCACCCCCGCCTGATCTCCCTCTACTGACGCCCGTGACACTGAAGGTTCGCCTGCTCAATTAGGTATTGCGTGGTCGGTGCCGCCGTCTGCACCCGTTCACTTTTGACGCCCACGTTTGAGAAAGGCTAAACCATGTTTTCACGACGACAATTTCTCGCACACAGTTTCAGGTCCGCCGGCCTGCTGGGTGCGACAAGCTTGCTGCCCGCCTGGGCGTTACCCGCGACGCTGGGTAACGTTGGCCTTGCTTCCTCGCCCGGTAACCACTTTGATTTGCGCGTGGCGCGCTTTCCCGTACGAATAAATGGCGTTGATGGTCACGCCGTCGGGGTAAATGAAACCCTGCCTGCGCCTTTGCTCCGGTTCCGGGAGGGAGAGGAGGTCACGGTGAATGTGACGAACGCGTTGCAGGAGGATACGTCCATTCACTGGCACGGCCTGCTGGTGCCCTTCCATATGGATGGGGTGCCGGGTGTCAGTTTTCCAGGAATATCCCCTGGTGAGACTTTTCAATATCGCTTCTCTGTACCCCAGAGCGGCACCTATTGGTATCACTCGCATTCCGGGCTGCAGGAGCAATTAGGTCATTACGGACCGCTGATCATTGATCCCGCGTCACGAGACCCGGTGGACTACGACCGTGAGTATGTCCTGGTGCTTTCGGACTGGAGTTTTGAAAACCCCCATCGAATATTTAACAAGCTTAAATCCATGGGGGAAATGTACAACTTCAATAAACGCACATTACCGGACCTGCTTGAAGACGTTCGCGAGCAGGGACTTAAAACAACGGTAGAGAGTCGCGCTATGTGGGCCGGGATGCGCATGAATCCTCGCGATATCGCCGATGTTACCGGAGCCACGTATCAGTACCTTATCAATGGTCACACG
Organism: Halieaceae bacterium; assembly: GCA_036353375.1. Lineage (GTDB taxonomy): Bacteria > Pseudomonadota > Gammaproteobacteria > Pseudomonadales > Halieaceae > JANQIO01. The sequence continues at coordinate 2,428 of JAZBPS010000058.1, forward strand.
ACGGAAGATAACTGGAATGCGGTGTTTGCCCCGGGGGAAAGACTGCGACTGCGCATTATCAACGCCTCGGCCATGACGCTCTTTAACGTTCGCATACCCGGCTTGCCGATGACGGTGGTGCAGGCAGACGGCGTCAATGTGCAGCCGATCGAGGTGGACGAGTTCCAGATTGGTGTCGCGGAAACCTACGACGTTATCGTGACCCCGGGGGAACCGGGTGCTTTTGCCTTCGTTGCCGAATCCATAGACCGTTACGGTCAGGTCGTGGCAACCCTGGGTTCAGGCGTCGGCCTGCGCGCCACGGTGCCTGCGCTGCGCTCCGTGCCCACGCTCGGCATGAAAGATATGGCGATGGAGCATACGGCACAGCACGGGATGCACCACGCTGCCCATGGCGCGGCAGCCTCTGCTCACGAAGAGCATTCTGACCGGAAATACACCGCTGCCAAGGGAAAATCCCTGGACCAGGGCACCAGCAATCATGACAGCGTGGATCACGGCGCTATGGGGCACGGCACGACCCATTCCCCGGTTGCACGCGAGCAAACCTTGCACCACTCGGAGACAGCGCACCGCATGCCAAGCGAGCGTGATTTTGCTGGTCCTCAGCTTGTTCGTGGGCCGGGTGTCGCCAGTATTGCCAAACAACCCTCAAGTCGGCTAGACGAGCCCGGAACCGGGCTGGAAAACCTGCCGCATAGGGTATTGCGCTACTCGCAGCTGCGCAGCCTCGAAGCTAACCCTGACCCGCGGCCGCCGGGGCGCGAGATTGAGATCAACCTCACCGGCAATATGGAGCGCTACATGTGGTCTTTCGACGGTGTGAAGTTTTCCGAAATCACGGCGCCGATTACTTTCCACGAGGGAGAGCGCCTGCGCATGAACCTGGTGAACAACACCATGATGAATCATCCTATCCACCTGCACGGGATGTTCTTTGAGCTGGTTAATGGTGGCGGTTCGCATAAACCCCGAAAACATACCGTCATCGTGAAACCTGGCGAGCGACTGGCTGTCGACATTACGGCGGATAACGTTGGGGACTGGGCCTTTCACTGCCATCTGCTCTATCACATGCATGCTGGCATGATGCAGGTCGTGTCCGTGCTACCACGAACCCATAACGATCAGCATCCGCCACACGGTGACCTGCACGCGGATGCGGGACGAGGATTACCACACCGGTTTGAAGCGTTGGGTTTTGAAGATGAATAGGCTGGCGCCCGCCGGGCTGGTTTTCGCGTTGGCCACAGTCGTGGCACAGGCCGAGGCCGGTGTTTCCTCCGATCCGCAGGCAGATTCAGATGGCAGCCATACCGGGCAAGCCTCGCTGTGGTCGCAGGCCTGGCAGTACTTCGACGCGGCGGAAATGCGGCAGGCCCGGGCGGAAGTGCTGCACCATGCCGGAGGGCAGTCCTACTACCTGGCGATGGGCGATCGGCTGGAACTGCAGTCTTCGGATTCAGGCGATGTGTTCGTTTGGGACGTGCAGGGCTACTGGGGCAGTGATATCAACAAGCTTTTTGTAAAGACCGAGGGAGAGTCCTCCCTGGATGACACGTCGCTGGAAGACGCGGAACTGCAGGTCTTGTGGTCGCGTGCCGCGACAGCGTTCTTTGATGTACAGGCAGGCATTCGCTATGACCAGGAGCCAGATGCACTTGCTTACGCCGTCGTCGGGCTACAGGGCCTTGCGCCTTACCAGTTCGAAATTGACGTAGCGACCTTCTTCAGTCAGGAGGGTGACGTCACGGCCAGGGCAGAGGTTGAATACGATCTTCTGCTAACCCAACGACTGGTGTTGCAGCCGCGTCTGGAGGCTAATTTTGCTGCACAGGATATTCCTGAAGTGGGGGTGGGGTCAGGGCTCAGCGACCTCGATATCGGTTTGCGCTTGCGCTATGAGGTAGTGCGAGAATTTGCCCCTTACCTTGGTATCGAATGGCAAGGCAGCTTTGGTGACACAGCGGACTATATCCGCACCGCTGGCAGTAGCCGCTTCCAATTGGCAGTGATGGTCGGTGTGAGGGCGTGGTTTTAGTGCTCTTGGTTACTGGCACAGATCTGCACCATATGCGTGATACGGTGGGTCCATGAACGGCTTTCTTGAACAGTGGCACCAGGCGGCGATAACCGCGACGGGGCTGTTCTGGACCGCCTTCTGGGCCTTCGCGCTGGGCTACTTCGTTTCATCTTTGATTCAGGTGCTAGTGTCGGCACGACGTATGCGTCAGGTCATGGGTGAGGAGGGACCAAGGTCGGTCGCATTGGGCGCATTCTTTGGCTTTATAAGCTCCTCCTGTAGCTTTGCGGCTCTCTCCGGCACGCGCGCTCTGTTCGCAAAAGGGGCGGGTCTGGTTCCCAGCCTGGCGTTTTTACTGGCTTCAACCAATCTGGTCGTTGAGCTTGGGATTATTATCGCCGTTTTCCTCGGGTGGCAGTTTGTCGTGGGGGAATATCTCGGTGGTCTGCTGTTAATCCTCCTGATGTGGCTGCTAGTGAAGGCGACGCGCAGGCTTGCCCCGGTGTATGAGGCACGCGAGATTGCCCTGCAGCACGAAGAGAACTCCACGGGTGGTGGCAACGACTCGGGCGCTGCAGTAGCGATGTTTTCAGCACACACCTGGCGCCAGATTGCGGGCCGCTATGTCATGGAATGGGGGATGGTATGGAAAGACGTTACTGTTGGCTTTACCGTCGCAGGGGCAATCGCCGTATTCGTACCTGTAGAATTCTTCGAAGCGCTTTTTATCGGCGGCCAGCAGCCACAGTTTCTTGACTTGCTAGCGCAGACTGTTGTTGGCCCGATTGCGGCCTTTTTTACGTTTATCGGCAGTATGGGCAACATTCCACTCGCCGCTGTACTCTACGGGAACGGGGTGGCTTTTGGGGGGATAATGGCTTTTATCTTCTCCGACCTGGTGGTGCTTCCAGTCTTAAGGGTTAACGCGAGATATTATGGATGGCGGATGTCCCTGTACATCCTGATGGTACTGCTGGTTGCGCTGGTAGCTACTTCTCTAACGCTACATTATGGTTTCGCAGCACTCGACTTGCTCCCGACACAGGATGCCGTAAAGCAGGTGGTGACGAGAGAGTATTTCAGATTCGACTACACGCTTTGGCTCAACATAGTCTTTTTGCTGATGTCGGGCGGGCTGTTTGCATGGAAGTCTGTTACGGATGGCATATCACCCGGGATGGGCCCGGGTCTGGTAGAAAAGACTGTCTTCTGCCTGGCGATGCTGTGCTACCTCTGGCTCGCGCTCGGCCTTGTCATGCCGGTTCTTCAAAGTTCTCTGAACGGTTGAAGTTCAGTATCTCGGTAAGCCCCTCATGGCCGGACGCTAAAGGAAGCCCGCATCGCGCTGTGATTCGATGCGTTCCCGGGCGGCGTCGCAGTGTGGCGCGGCGTGCAGCGTCTGGCTGCAGCGCTGCAGCAGGCCCAGCGCCGTTTCCCACTCTCCGTCCCGTTCCTCGCGCAGTGACCAGTTCAGGTAGATACGCTCGAGGTTGTCGCGAAACTCGCCGGCTGTGTTACTGCCGGGACTGAGCAGCAGGAATTCCTCGACCAGATCGGCGCTGCGTGCCCAGTTGCCCGTGCCGACGAAGTGCTGTGTCCACAGGCTGTAGAGACGCGCCAGACCGGCGTCGCAGACCGGGTGCTCCACGCAGCGCGCTTCCAGGTCAGCATAGGCATCGCGGGCCTCGCTGAAGCGTTGTTGCTCGGCCAGCCTGCGACTGTACACATTGATCGCCGAATAAAGGTGAGCCTCGACAGGTTCCGATTCCCCCCCAAAGCGCCGGTTTGCCAGCAGCCAGCGCGCCAGCGCAAGCCCCTCTGCGGCGGCGTCGGTTCGCACCAGCGTGTCGGCGCGCTGGGCCTGTACCGCCACATACAGCGTGTCCGCCCGTTGGTCTGCAAATTCCCACGCCGCCAGGTCGTCCAGATAGTCCCCGATCTGCGTGTACAGCCTGTTCAGGCTGGGGTAGTCATCACCTTCCCGCAGGATGACATACTCTTCGTAGTAATAGGCCAGGCGCTGGTGCTGCGCCTGCTGGTCAAAGGGCGCCAGCAGGCCGCGTATTTCTGCAAGACGCAGGCGATCGAGGTAGGGCATGCGGTCTTCTTCGGTGTGCTGGTTGGACATATTGAAGACGCCCAGCGCGAACGGGCTGACGACCTGGCGGGTGACGTAATCCATCCACGTCGGTGGCGCCAGCTCCCGGGACGCGAACCAGTTTCCCGACTCGCTTGCGTAGAACGCTTCTGTGTGGGGAATACCAAAGCCGTTGAACGCGGTGGTTTCTATGTCCAGTGAGCCCCCGGGCAGGTTGAGTTGCACAAACGCATGGGAGGGCAGCAGCACGCCCATCACATCCAGGTCCAGCTTGCGCGCCGCCACGATGTATAACATTGAGGAACTGATGCAGTTGAACGTGCCGCTGCGCAGCAATGCAGCCAGCTGGCTTTGGTCCACCGAGTAGTTTTCGGGCGTGCTCGCAGCATCGAAGGTTGACCCAAGGTAGTGTGCGTGCATCTCGTAAAACAGCCGCTCGGCGGCCTGCAAAGGATCATCCGGCAGTGGCAGGTCCGACAGCCAGGCATCCAGTTCATCGCGGTGGTGCCGGAAGTCGGCCAGGCTGGTTGCCTCGCCGGCGGCCAGCAGATACAGGGCGAGCAGGGCGTCCGGGTCACCGGCCTGTGCCGCGCTCACCCGCGTCAGTGCATACTGCTGAAACGGGTCCAGCGGCGACCACAGGGGCCAGTCGCTGGCGCCAAAGCGATCACGCTGCGGTGCATCAGCCGCGAAGGCAGTGGCAGCCAGAGTCAGCCAGAGTGCGGCTGTGAGTAACGCTTGCCCCGGCCGGGCCTCAGGCCTGTTCGCCATAGGGCGTCCAGATCGTTTTCACCTCGGTCGCATGGCGCAGGTAGTCTGCGCCCTCGCCCTGTTCCGGTTTAAAGAAATCGCAGTGACGGTCACCGAAGGTCCAGGTGGGCTTGAGATTGGCGGCGGCAGCGCGTTCCACCGCGGCAGCGCCCTCGGCAGAGCCGTGATACCAGAGGGCGTCCACCCCGAGATGATCTGCCAGCACGCAGGCCAGTTGGTCGCGATCCCCGCAGACGATGTTGAGCACTCCGGCGGGCAGGTCGGACGTTTCCAGCACCTGGTAGAAATCCAGTGCCGCCAGTGGGAAGCGCTCACTGGGCAGCGCAATGACCCGGTTGCCCATGGCAATCGCAGGAGCGGTCAGTGAGATAAAGCCCAGCAGGGGGAAGGCCCGAGGACAGGCAATGCCCATGACCCCGCAGGGTTCGTGAACGGTGATGACAAGGCCCTGCATAGGTGTGGCGTGGGTGCGCCCATCGTACTTGTCGGCCCATGCCGCGTAGCTGAACAGCCGACTGACACTGACATCCACCTCGCGCCTGGCGGCGCTGGCAGTGGCGCCAGCAGCGCGCAGGCCGTCGGCAAACTCACGGCGGCGAAGCTCCAGGTTTTCCGCGATGTAGTACAACACCTGGGCGCGGCTGTGACCGCTGGTCCGGGACCAGCCATCAGCGCCGGCCGCAGCCTCCACCGCGTTGCGAATGTCTTTGCGATTGCCCTCACCGACCACGCCCAGCAACTGGCCGTCGTCTGCCAGCACCTTGCGGCTGTAGCCGCTGTCCGGGCGCTGCTGCTTGCCGCCGATATAGAATTTGGGGGTCCGATCTATAGGCGGCGTTCCCTGTTTCGCGGTCGCTGCCGCGGCCACCGGCAGTTCTGCCTCCGGGGTGCTGGCAAGTTTTGCCTCCCAGCCGGGTCGCAGGTATTCGTACATACCGGCTTTGCCACCCTCGCGGCCAAAACCTGATTCCCGCACCCCGCCAAAGGGGGCAGCCGCATCGAACTGGTTGCCACAGTTGATCCACACCACGCCGGCCTTGAGCTGCGGCGCCAGCTCCAGCGAGAGGTTCACACTTTCGCTCCAGACGCTGGCCGCCAGGCCGTAGCGGCTGTTGTTGGCCAGCGCCGCCGCCTCTGCGGGGGTGCGGAATGTCATGCTGACCAGGACCGGGCCGAAAATTTCCTCCTGGGCGACGCTAAAGCTGGACGCAACGTTCAGTAACAGGGTGGGGGGGTAGAAGCAGCCGGACGGGTGTGGGTCCACCAGGCATTCGGGTTGGAACAGCTCCGCACCTTCCGCGACCCCGGCGGCGACCCGCGCCTCGATTTGCGCAAGCTGCCTGGGGTCGGCAATGGCGCCGATATCGATGGACTTATCCAACGGATTACCCACCCGCAGCGCCTGCATGCGTGCCTTGAGCTTGTCGTGAAAGCGATCGGCAACGCTCTCCTGTACCAGCAAGCGCGAGCCGGCGCAGCAGACCTCGCCCTGGTTGAACCAGATGGCATCCACCAGGCCCTCGACGGCGGCATCCAGGTCGGCGTCCTCAAATACGATGAAGGGCGATTTGCCGCCCAACTCCAGGGTCAGTTTCTTGTTGCTGCCGGCGGTAGCGGCGCGGATGCTTCGGCCCACGGTTGTGGAGCCTGTAAAGGCAACCTTGTCGACGTCGCTGTGGTTCACCAGCTGCTCACCCACGCTGCCGTCACCGGTGACGATATTCAGTACACCGGGTGGCAGGCCGATATCCTGGCAAATCTCCGCAAATCGCAGGGCGCTCAGGCTCGTATATTCCGCCGGTTTGAGTACCACGGTGTTGCCGGCGGCCAGCGCGGGCGCCACCTTCCAGGCAAGCATCAACAGGGGAAAGTTCCAGGGGATCACCTGGGCGACCACGCCCAGCGGCTGGTATCCGGGGAATTCGCTGTCAAGCAGCTGGGCCCAGCCGGCGTGGTGGTAGAAGTGTCGCGCCACCAGGGGAATATCGATATCCCGGCTTTCGCGTATGGGTTTGCCGTTGTCCAGGGTTTCCAGCACCGCCAGCATTCGCGCGTGTTTCTGCACCTGGCGCGCCAGCGCGTAGAGGAAGCGCGCGCGCCGGTGGGGGCCGAGATCGGCCCAGGCAGGCTGTGCGGCCCTGGGCGCGGCAACCGCCGCATCGATATCGGCCGCGTTGGCCTGGGTGATGTGCGCCAGTGTCTCGCCGTTGGCCGGGTTGCGGCTGTCGAAGCCATCCCCGGCCGTGCTGAACTGTCCGTTAATGAACAGGCCGAAGCGCTGCTGGTGGGATGCCAGCCAGACCTGCGCTGCACTGTCGTCCTCTGGCGCGGGGCCGTAGTCCATAGTGTCGAGAATGTCTTTTACCGGCATGGCTGTGCTCGTGTTGCGTTAGTGAGTGTGTGGCGGCGTGTCACGCCATCGCATGGCGGTGGTTTGCCGAGTAGCGGCCGCTGGCGGCGTGTTCCAGCTGGCGCTCGATATCCCCCAGCAGGCTGGAGGCACCAAACCGAAACAGGCCCGGTTCCAGCCAAGGGCGCCCCAGTTCCTCTTTCAGCAGGGTCAGGTAGAGCAGGGCGTCTTTGGCCTTGCCAATACCGCCTGCGGGCTTGAAACCGACGGCTGCGCCGGTCATTTCGGCGTACTCCCTGATCATGCGCAGCATGACCAGCGTGACCGGCAGCGTGGCGTTGACGGGCTCCTTGCCGGTGGACGTCTTGATGAAATCCGCGCCGGCCATCATGCATACCATAGAGGCCCGGGCAACGCTGCGCAGGCTGCCCAGCTCGCCGGTGGCGAGGATGGCTTTCATATGGGCAGGGCCGCAGGCCTCGCGCATGGCCTGTACTTCCTCGTACAAGGCGGGCCAGTTGCCGGTGAGGGCGTGGCGGCGAGAGATCACGATATCAATCTCGGTGGCGCCTGCGGCCACCGACGCGCGAATCTCCTCCAGCCGGGTGGAGAAGGGGGTCAGCCCCGCAGGAAACCCGGTGGATACCGCGGCGATTTCCACCGGGCTGCCCGCGAGGGCGGCCACCGCGGTAGGCAGCATCTCGTGATACACGCACACGGCAGCGGTGGTCAGCCCCAGGTCTGCAACGCCCAGTGCCGACAGGAGGTCGGGCGCCACCGGTTGTTTGGCCTTGGCACAGAGGCGGCGCACGCGCCCGGGTGTATCGTCACCTGCCAGGGTGGTCAGGTCGATCAGCGAGATCGCCTTCAGCAACCAGGCGACCTGCCAGTCCTTTTTAACGCTGCGGCGTCCTGCGAGGCTCTGTACCCGCCGTTGCGCTGCGCTGAGGTTGACCCGCAGTGCCTCCACCCGCGCCATGTCCAGGGGTATGCCGGGATTGCGCTGGGCGGGCGCGTCGACCGCGTGCAACGGCGACGCAGGCTCGCGGGTTTGCTTGTCTGGTGAGGGACTGATGGCGACAACTCCAGTGCTGGCCCCGGGGATGCGGGATTGCTTGCGAAGACGCAATTCTAGCGCAGAACAGCGCGCAAGGCTTCGACCAGTGACGTACATCAACCCGCCGGCTGCGGTGTTTGCTATCGTGGGGGCAGCCTGTTTGATGGAGCAGCCATGAGAACGCTTTTTGTCGCCCTGGCGGGGTTGGTTGCCCTGTGCACGGGGTCCGCGCTGGCCGACCAGGACCCAGGTCTTATCGAGGGCAAGGCGGTATACGACTACCTCTGTTCCCGCTGTCACGCTGACGGCCAGGGCGGTGCCCCGGTGGTGGGGCAGGTCGAGGACTGGCAGGACCGCGTGGGCTACCGCCGGGAGCTGCTGGTGAAACACGCCAGCGAGGGTTACCTGGGCATGCCCGCCGGTGGCGGCGAGGCGAGGCTCGATGAGGCCGCGATAGCCTCAGCCGTGAACTACATGCTCTACCAGAGCATTGCGTCTGACGAGTAGAGACGGCGTTTGCCGCGTGTTCTGAAACGGTCCGCAGCGGCCTAGAACAGGCTGTCCTGCCGCGGCAGGGGCCAGGCCGGCAAGGCTGGCAGACCCGCGCGCTCGCGCAGTTGCTCGTGGAAGTCGGCGGCGAAGGCCGGGCAGTGCTGGTTGTTGGGGCAGTGCATCATAAAGAATATGTCGTGCCCCGCCGCCAGGTAGGCGTTCATGCGGTCCAGCCATTCGGCAATGAATCTCTCATTGCTTTCCGCTTCCGGGTGCAGCACCACCCGGGCATACACCAGATCGTTGTACACGGTATCCAGCAGTGGAACATCCGGTTTCTTGTGGCGTGCCGCCAGCACTTCCGGGTGGTCGCTGTCGCCCTGGTAGATGGGACGGCTGTCGAACATCACGCGTCCGGCGTTGTGGCGCGCCAGTAAAGGCTCCAGCTGTTCCGGGCTATCGAAAAATGCGGGATGGCGAACCTCCAGCACGTAGCGCAGCTGCGCCGGCAGCTGTTCGAACAAGCGTTCCAGCTGCGGTAGTGCGTCGGGTCCCAGGCTGGCCGGGCACTGCACCAAAAACGGCCCTAGCTGGTTGCCCAGCGGTGCCAGCACGTCCATAAACTGCGCCAGCGCGCGCCAGTCAGGCCTGGATTCGTGGGTGATGCTGCGCGGCAGCTTGAAGCTGAACTGGAAGGCCGTGCCTGAGACGGCCTCCTGCCAGCGCTGCACGGTGGGAACGTCGGGGATGCGGTAGAAGGTCGTGTTGCCTTCCACCGTATTGAACACGGACGCGTAGTGCCCCAGGGTGGAGCTGGCCGGGCCCGGCGCCGGAAAGTACTCCCCGGTCCAGCCCGGGAAAGCCCAGGCGGGCAAGCCCAGATAGTAGCCCAGCGGTGGCGGCATCTGCGCGCAGCCCTTGGGTCCGGGTGAGCCGGAGGAGATACTACTGCGGCGGTACCGAGAAGCCGTCGACCACCGCCTGGTAGTCGTCGTTGTAGTGCTGGGACAGGCTCTGGTGCAGCTCATCCACGGCCCATTTGCCGCCGCCCGGGCTGACAAACCGCTGGCCGAAGCGCGGCCGCTCGATCACGTCAACCTGGTTGCCCCAGACGACCATCACCTCGCCGGAAATGTGCCCGGCCTCGGGTGAGGCCAGATAGCCCACCAGCGGCGCCACATTCTCGGGATTAAAGGCGTCAAAGCCCTCCTCGGGGGCGGCGAACAGCTCGGCGGTGAGGCCGGCATTGGTCATGTCGGTGCGGGCTCGCGGCATGATGACGTTGCAGGTGACACCGTACTTGATGAGCAGCTGGGCGGCACCCATGGTCATAGCGACGATGCCCGCTTTGGCAGCCGCGTAGTTGGGCTGGCCTGCGCTGCCGAAAATGGCGGCTTCCGAGGAGGTGCTGATCATGCGGCCGTAAACGCTGCCGTCCTGCTTGGCCTTGCCGCGCCAGTAGGCCGCGGCGTTGCGCATGTTGACGAAATGACCGCGCAGGTGCACTTTCACCACCGAGTCGAACTGCTGGTCGTCCATGTTGAAAATGGTCTGGTCGCGACAGAAGCCCGCGTTGTTGACCATGATGTTGATATCGCCAAAGGTGTCCAGGGCGGCCTTGAACAGCGCGTTCGCGTCGTTGCTGTCGCTGCAGTCGCCGTAAACGCACAGGGCTTCTCCGCCCGCGTCGCGTATCTCACTGGCAGTCTGTTCCGCCGCTTCCTTCGCGTCGTCCCGGTCGATATCGTTGATAACAACGCGCGCGCCCTGTTGTGCAAGCTGCAGGGCCTCCTCGCGGCCCAGGCCGCGCCCCGCGCCGGTGATAATGGCTACCTTGCCGGTCAAATCTCCCATGTTTCGATCCTCTTGCCAGCGCCTGAAGGGTGGCGCGCTGTGGTGTGTCTGGTTGCCTGAGCCAGGAGGCGATTATAGGCGTTCGATGATGGTTCCCGTACCGTTGGCGGCGCCACAGCACATGGTGATCAGCGCCGTGCTCTTGTCCTGCTGCTCCAGGGTGATCAGGGCCTCGCCGATCAGGCGGGCGCCGGTGGAGCCCACCGGATGGCCCAGGGCAATCGCGCCGCCGCGCATGTTGATGATGTCCGGATCGGCGCCGAAAACCTTCTGCCAGCTCAGTACCACCGAGGCAAACGCCTCGTTGATTTCGACCACGTCGATGTCCTTGATGGTCATGCCGGTTTTCTTGAACAGCAGCTCGGTGGCGTTGACCGGTCCGTCCAGCAGGTAGTAGGGGTCGGACCCGGCGACGACGCCCTGGATAATGCGCGCGCGGGGTTTCAGGCCGCGGGCCTTTGCCTCTTCCGCGCTCATCAGCAGGACTGCAGCGGCGCCGTCGGAGATCTGCGACGAGGTGCCGGGTGTGTGCACGCCGCCCTCGTTGAGAATGCGCAGACCTTCCAGGCTCTCCATGGTGGTGGGGCGCATGCCCTGGTCCCGGGTGACGGTCTTCGTCTCGCCGGTGGGTTTGCCGTCTTCGCCCAGCACCGGTGCCTCCACCGGAATAACCTGTGGGAACAGGCCCTCGTCCCAGGCGCGTATGGCGTTGTTCTGGGAGCGGACTGCCAGCGCATCGCAGTCCTGCTTGCTGATGCCGCGG
>JAZBPS010000059.1:0-3654 GCA_036353375.1 Halieaceae bacterium
AGCTGCTGCAGGGCAACCTGCAACTAGAGAGCCTGAGGGCTGAGGCGCTGCAGGTATCCACGGTGAACTGGCCGTCTTCCGGGCCAGACAGCACCGACAAGGCGCCCTACGATTATCGCAATCTGGACCGCTGGCTACCCCGCAGACTCCAGCTGGGAACGCTTGCGCTACTGACGGGAGCCGACGCGCCGATCAGCGTTTCCGCACTGCGCGGCTACAGGCACAACAACAGCGTCACCCTTGAGTGGGAAACCGCAGGGGCGGAATACGCCAGCCAGGCCTCACTGACGCTTGAGTCACTGGACCGGCTGCTCGCCCTGGAGCAATTTGACGCACAGCTGGCACTGAACAGCGATAACCCTGACCTGCCTGATTCCAGGCTGGCGGTTGCCGTACGGGACCAGCCCGACCAGGGCTACCAGCTTGTTATTGATGGCGACCTTGCGGGCATGTCCTTGAAGCTGGAGGCGGCAGGCAGGGAGCCCTGGACAGCACCCACCCGCTCGCGGGCGCAGTTTGACGCTCTCTATCCGGAACGCCTGCTGATGCTCGCGGAGGCAGTCGCAGCATCGCCGACGGTCAAACAGGGACAGCCATTCCTCTCGCGACCCCTGCCGACGCTTGCGCTGCCGCAACACGAGGCCGTCCTGGAGGCTGCAACACTGAAGATTAGGGACCGGCAGGCGTTTCATGATATGCGCGTGATTGTAGAGGCCCGTGACAGCCTGCTTCGCCTCAAAGCCCTGAAGCTGGGAGGCCTCTATGCGCGACTTGACGCCAGCGGCGAACTGGACACAGCTGCGGACGGCTGGGCACTGGCCATTGATAGCGAGATTGTCGCCGATGCCGCCGCCCCGGGGATACTCAATCAGTACAACGACTCACCGGTGCAGGCCACCAGCGGCCGACTTGTGCTGCACACACGAGGCGGTACACCGCAGGCGCTGCTCAACCAGCTCAGCGGCGACTTCGATATCGAGGGCGTCTATCGAGGTGCGCAGGAAACCCCCCTGACGCTGGCAGGCACCCTGGACAGGCAGCCCGACATCGCCGCACTGGACAGCCTGCGACTGCGAGCGGGTGATTCGGAAGCCGCCGGCAAACTTGTCTATGTACCGGACGCAGACGGGGGTGAGCTCAGCCTCAGCCTCAGCGCTGAAACGCTGGCTCTGGACTTTCTGGAACTGCCTGCGTCCGACCCGGATAGCAACGCGGATTCTGGTATTCCTTTACCGGCATTCCTGGGCACAGCTCCCGAGCTGCGACTTAAGCTGGATGTCGAGATTGCCAGGCTGGAAGCCGGCGGCTATAGCGCCGCGGATATCGTCCTGGCGCTTGATCGTGGTGAACACGACGGCAGCGCGCAGCTCGCCCTGCGGGGGCCGCTGGGTGGCTCGCTCAAGCTGGCGCTGGACTATCGCAGGGACGACGCCGGTGACCTAGGCGCCAGCGCTCAAATCCAGTCTCGCCAGCTGCATCCCCTGGAACTTCTCCGCCTTGACAGCGGCGCCGTAAGCGCGCGTTTTGATATGGACACAGATATTTCCCTGTCGGGCACCAGCTGGGCGGACGCACTCGATGCCATGCAGGCCACCACCCGGATTGATGTAGAGGCGCGTCGCGACGGCGACTGGGGGCGCGATACGCGGGATGACGAACGTTTTAACTTTGCCCTGGATTGGTCGTCCGCCGTTCGCGCAAACCGTGTGGTGGGTGCCACTGTGCAGGCCCTGACGGTCGAGTCAGCCCACCAGCGCATGACCGGCAGCGGCTCCCTGCTGATGGGCCGCCGTCCGTTGCTGCAGGCCGAGCTGGCCGCACACACGCTGGACCTGGACCGCATACTGGCGTGGCTACCCGCGGACGCGAAGGCCGAACCAGACGCAGACCTGCTGACACGGCTTCGCAAGCTGCCGTCGGCGGACATCTCCGCCCGGGTAGACAGCCTGGCCTGGAACGGCCTGGACATCGAACGCCTGAATCTCGAGACCAGGCTCGCAGCAGATAGCCTGGAGGTGCCACGACTGGACTTTGCGCTGCAGGGCGCAAGTATTGCAGGCGGCCTTGGCCTGGACTGGAACAGGGACATTGCCAATCTGAAGGTCACGGGACGCGTCGAAGATCTGGACCTCCGGCGAATCCTGCAGTCCGACAGGGACCTGCCGCCAGAGGTCACAGCAAGCCGGCTGGCCGGCTCGCTCGCTCTCGAAGGCACTGGCGCGGAGCTGCCGGCACTGATCCGCTCCCTGTCCGGTGAGGTGCAGCTGGAAGACGCACAGACCAGTGGCGATGCCGAGCGCCTGGACGTGGCCTTCCAGCGCCAGCAGGACGCAGGCCTGGTGAGCATCAGGCAGCTCAGGCTCGCTGGAAGCGAGCTGCAGGGCGATATACGCATTACCCCTGGTGATGTAGACCGCTATGACATCCGGCTCGCGGGGACAAGCCTGAACCTGTTGCCGTGGCAACAGGCCCTGCAGCGCGCCCGGGAAAGCACCGGCAGAGCCCGCGCTGACAATGCTGACCCGCTCGCGCAGACGGCGGGGTTCACCCGCGGACTGTTGGGCTTTGCCACCAAGGTGCTGACAGGCGCGCAGGCGGGAGCAAAAGATACCCGGATATTCGATCGGGAGCCGCTAGACCTCGAGCCGCTGACCGACAATAACCTGCAACTCGACCTGCGCTTCGAGCAGGTAGCGACCCTTGGGCAGGACATGCGCAGTGCGCATGCCATTGCACGGGTCGGCGCAGGCCGTTTCGCACTGGATGCTGAAGCAGCAGAACTCAACGGCGGTCCGGCAAGGCTCAACATCCGCTTCGACGGCAACACCGAGCCCTATCAGCTGGCGCTGGATTTCGATGCGCGGGGCATCCACAGGGAGAAAGCCCGGGGGTATTTCCCCTTATTCACCGACATCCGCCTGCTGAGCGAAGGTCGTAGCGAGGCGGAGCTGGCGGCCAACCTGAACGGTGTCGCCTACGTGGAACTGGGGGCAGGTCCTATTAACATCGGCAGCGTAGCACTGATCAACGCCGACATCGCTACCGCGGCGCTGCGGACACTGATACCCGGCGTGAAATCCAGCGAGACCCGGCTCAAGTGCGGCGTCAGCGTAGCGCAAGCCAAAGACGGTCACCTCAACACGCCCTTTGGCTACGTGGTCCAGACAGGCACAGCGAACCTGCTGGGAGGGATCGATATTGACCTGGAGAAGGAATGGTTAAAAGCGCGCTTTGAATCCCGCAGCCGCGAGGGCGTAGGGATCTCGCTGGGCAACGCCTTCTCCGGCGCCGTTGCGATAGAGGGCCCCCTGAGCGAGCCTGAACTGGTACCCAATACCTCCGGCATGTTGCTGCGCGGCTGGGCCGCCTTTGCCACAGGTGGGTTATCGCTAGTGGGTGAAAGCATGTTCAAGCGGGTGCTGGCCAGCGCAAAGCCCTGCCGCTCCAGCCGTCAGGAAATCCGCGAGAATCTCTGCGGCGGCGGCCTGCCCCTGGGCAACTCTCCCCTCGCCTGCCGCCCCGACGACCAACCCGCCAGCGAAGCCCCCCTGCGCACCACCACACCCAAACCCACCCCGGCAGCGTAGTACGGGAACAGCCCGACCGAGAACCAGCGCCTCAACCCAAAGCCGTAGAACCAAAAGAACGAACAAT
>JAZBPS010000060.1:0-2670 GCA_036353375.1 Halieaceae bacterium
ACAGGATGACCCGGGCATTGATCAACAGGCTGCCGAGCTTGCCGGGGATGCCCTCCTCCGGGCTGGCTGCGGTCGTCCCAGCGTCGTTTACAGCGTCATCGCTCACCGGCCTCTCCCCTGCGCCTTGGGTATGCGAACAACGCCGCCCATCCCTGCCAGCAGCAGGTCACTGCCCTCGGACAGCACCGACGAGAAGGTCTGTCGCCCACTGTGCACCTCGAGCTGGTATTCCCGCCCGTCAGGGCTGGTCGCCATAACCCCGCCGGCACCCACCAACACCAGATGGCCATTGCGAATCCTTCTGCCCCCGTAATAACTGAGACCACGGCCGTCCTCCGCGGTCACGTCCTCCCAGGTCTCACCGCGATCCGCGCTGAAAAAAATATTGCCGCGCAAGCCGAACGTCACCACGCGCTCCGCATCCAGGGCGATCACACCAAACAGACTGCCGTCATAATCCAGCCCCAGTCGCTGCCAGCGTTCACCGCCGTTGTCCGAGCGATACAACAACCCCGCCTCGCCCGACAGGTACAGCGTACCGCCGTCTGCAGCGTCCATAGCGTAATAGTGGTAGCCCTCGAGATTCTCGATGCTGTCCGCCGCAATACGCCACTGCAGGCCGCCATTACCGGTTCGGTAAATCATGCCGTAGGCACCCACCGCCCAGCCGTGCTGCGCATCGGCAAACCAGACATCCAGAAACGGGTCGGCGGGGCCGGTCTCCAGCGCCAGCTCCGCATCCTCGACGGCGAACTGCGCCTCTTCCAGCGCATACAGCAACTCTTCATCCGGCTCGGCTTCGGCCGCTTCCAGCGCCTGTTCCAGCATCATGTACCGGTCGGTTACGTATTCCAGCCGCTGGCGATTGGCGTCGTTGCCGTCAAACTGCTGCTGCCAGGTAAGACCTCCGTCACCGCTGTGCAGAATGACACCGCCGTGCCCCACCGCCCAACCGTGGTCTTCGGTGGGAAAGCTGAGCGCGGTCAGTGTTTCACTGACCGGTACCCGGGCCTGCTCCCAGTGCTGCCCGCCATCATCCGAGTAGACGATGACACCGCGCTCGCCCAGGGCCAGCAGGCGCTCCCCCGCCGCGGTGATATCCAGCAACTGGGTACGGGCAGGGTCGGTTACCGGCAGCGCGGGCTGCAGCGCATAATCCGCCGCCACAACCCCGCCGGCCCACGTCAGAAGGCTGAGAAAAATCCATCTCACCTAGCGACGCCCCGCTCTGCGCAGCGCCTGTGGCGTGAAGTCCTGGAAGCTGGTCTCAAAATCGAAGTCGTAGGTATAGCCGCTCTCTTCGTTATCCAGCCCGATAACCACGTAGCGGCCTGAGTTCAGGTCATGCAGGCTTTCTGCCGCCAGCCAGGGAATTTTCACCTGGTAATGCACGATGGGATGACCCTCCTTGACCTTCCACAACTCACCGCGGCCATCGTAGTGGTCAATGACCGCGATCTGCCAGGTGTCCTCGTCCACGTAGAAGGTGCGCCGCGCATAAAGGTGCCTGGCGCCGTCCTTGAGGGTTGAGTCCACAACCCAGACCCGATGCTTCTCGTAACGCAACAGCTCGGGATTCATATGGCCGGGCTGGATGATGTCATCGTACTTCAGGTCGCCATCCCACAGCTTGTAGCTGTTGTAGGGAATGATCATCTCCTTCTTGCCCACCAGCTTCCAGTCGTAGCGATCCGGTGCGCCGTTGAACATATCCAGGTCATCAGCCGTACGCAGGCCGTCCGACGCGGTGCCGGGACCGTCGTAGGCGATATTCGGGGCGCGGCGGACCCGGCGCTGGCCCGCGTTGTACAGCCAGGCGGAGCGGGGCTCCTTGATCTGGTCGATATTCTCATGCACCAGCAGCACGTCGCCTTCCAGCCGCGCCGGCGCGAGGATGCGCTGCAGGAAAACAAACAGGCGGTTCTCGTAGGGATTGTCCTCTACGCGGTTGGCAAAGATGGCCTCTTCTTCGAACAGCACCGGGGCAAAACTGCCGTTGGATTGCACGGGAATCTGCGTGTAACGACGCTGGAACGACAGCGGTGTCCGGTAGCGCACGATATGGTTCCAGATGATTTCCAGACCATTGTCGGGGATCGGGAAGGGCACGTTGGCATCGAAGTTCACCAGCCCGTTGCCGCCTGAGACCATGTCCGCCGTGGTCGCACCGGCCTTGATGCGCTCGTATTCCGCCTCCGGCAGCAGGGCGCTGCGGCGCGTCGGGTACACCGGCATATTGAAAGTGTCGGGATAGCGCTTGAGCAGCGCGATCTGCCCCGGCGACAGGTACTCCGCGTATTGCTCGTGATTGGCCGCCGTAATGGTGAACAGCGGTTTGTCATCCGGGAACGGGTCCACCAGCCGGTCACCAGGCTGGTAACCGGCTGGCAGTGTCTGTATGCCGCCGGTCCACTCAGGAATGCTGCCGTCTGCGTTGCCGGCGCGCTCTGCGCCAACCGGCGTCAGTTCGGGGCCGCCAAGTCTGGCCGCCTCCTCCGGGCTGATCTTTGCCTGGGCGAATGCCGCCACTGCGGACAGCGCAATAGCTGTAAGTGTCTTGTACATAAAGTGCTCCTTGGCGTGATCAGAATACAACGGTGAAACTCAATGACAGGAAATCCCGATCAGCCCTCCTTTTCAGGTTCCAGGGAGAGATTCTCATCAACGCTG
>JAZBPS010000061.1:0-2330 GCA_036353375.1 Halieaceae bacterium
CGTACAGGCAGAAAACCGGGCACCCGGGTGGCGACGATCAAAAGTCACACGCTGGGAATCCCTACCCTGCTGATCGAGCAAACGCCCCGTGACAGCCGCTCGGACTAGCCAGCGGCGGCCGCTTCTTTCATCGCGGCCACGTCTGGCGCGCTAAAACGGGCCTGTCTCAACACGCGCAGGATCGCTGGCCTAGCGGTGTGCGACATCTTTATCAGGCGTTGAGGTTGACCAGCGTGCGTCCACGCACGGTGCCCTTGAGAAGGCCCTCCAGGTACCCTGGCACGTCTTCAAGCCCGATTTCAGACGCGAGCCCTTCGAGGTCATCGAGCTTCCAGTTGGTCGCCAGCTTGCCCCAGGTCTCAACCCGACGCGCATGGCTGATCTCCACGGAGTCCACACCCAGCAGGTTGACGTCCCTGAGAATGAACGGAAACACCGTGACCGGTATTCCCGTGCCCCCGACAAGACCCACCACGGCAACGCTGGCGCCATAGTTCAACTCTTTGATGATGTTGCCCAGCGTATCGCCGCCGACGGTGTCGATGGCGCCGTCCCACTGCCCAGCGGCCATAGGTCGCGGATCCGCCTTGGCGAGCACGGAGCGGTCAATGATTTCCGCGGCGCCGCGCGCCTTGAGCCAGTCGGCGGCGTAGGGAGAGCCGGTGCTCGCCACTGCCTGGTAGCCAAGCTTTGCCAGCAGCGCCACCGCGAAGCTGCCTACGCCGCCACTGGCACCGCTGACAACCACCCGGCCGCCGGGCTTCAGCTCCATCATTTCCAGTTTCAGCAGGCACAGCGCTGCGGTCAGGCCCGCGGTGCCAATAATCATGCTTTCCCGCAGGCTCAGGCCCTCCGGCAGCGGTACGGCCCAGTCCGCGGGTACCCGGATGTAGCCGCCCAGGCCGCCGGGCGTGTTCATGCCAAGGTCATAACCGGTGACAATCACCGCATCGCCTGCGGCGAAACGGGGGTCGTCACTGGACTCGATAACGCCAGCGGCGTCGATGCCCGGCGTGTGGGGGAAATTTCTGGTCACACCGGGGTTGCCGCTGGCCGATAGCGCGTCCTTGTAGTTGAGCGAGGAGTAGTGGACCTTGATTAACAGATCCCCAGCCGGAAGATCTGCTGTCTCCTGGCTTTCTACCGCCATACTGAAGGTCTTGTCCTGTTTGCTGACACGCAGCGCGGTGAATGTAGGCATTGCTATCCTCCGGAGTGATCAGGCCCAGGCCTGCCTAATACTTGTCCTTGTCACTGCTTATGCTTGCCTGCCATAGCTTCAGCAGTGCGCGTTCGATGCCGGACTCCGCGGCGACCCCCAGCTTTTCCTGCCAGTTCTTGCGCGCGACGAAGCTCACCTCGAACACATCCCGCTCTGCCAGGCATTGCTGTATGAACGCATCACTGGTCTGCAAGTCGTCCACAAGCCCGTGCGCAATTGCGCGTTGACCGTACCAGATTTCACCGGTGGCCACGTCATCAATATTGACCTGCTCCCGGTGCTCTGCAACAAAGGCCTTGAAGAGACTGTGGGTCTCTTCCAGGTCTTCCTGCATCTTGGCGCGATCTTTGTCGGTATTTTCGCCGAACATGGTCAGTGTGCGCTTGTAGTCGCCCGCCGTCATCTGCTCGAAGTCTATATTGGCTTTCTTCAGCAGACGATTGAAGTTTGGCATCTGCAGCAACACGCCAATAGAGCCGATCACGGCAAAAGGCGCGGCGACAATTCGATTCGCCACGCAGGCCATCATATAGCCGCCACTGGCCGCGACCTTGTCCACCGCCACGGTCAGCTGTATACCTGCGTCTCGAATGCGTTGCAGCTGGCTCGCAGCCAGGCCATAGCTGTGAACCAGGCCGCCGGGGCTCTCCAGTCGCAGCAGCACCTCGTCACCGCTGCGGGCGATACCCAGCACGGCGCTGATCTCTTCGCGCAAATTGTCCGTCGCGCTGGCCTTGATGTCGCCCTCGAATCTCAGCACGTATAAACGCAGGCGCTGCTCATCGGCGCTGTCAGACTTGTCCGCCGCCTGTTTTTTGCGTTTCTTTTCCTCCTTTCGGGCCTTTTTCAGCGCTTTGCCGCTCAGCAGCGCTCTCTGCATGGTGTGCCGAAAGTCGTCGTAGCGATCATTAAGGCGGTCCACCTCGATGTGGCCTCGAGACAGCCCGCTTCGCCCTCTCTGGCCCAGGGCAAACACCATAGTCGCGATAACCCCTGCGGAGATCACGACCGTGATCGCCTTTGCCAGGAACAGGCCGTATTAGTTCAAGAATTCCAAGTGACCTCCAGGGACTGGTTAGCGTAAGGGTGCGGCTGAGGAGACGCGCTC
>JAZBPS010000448.1:0-1130 GCA_036353375.1 Halieaceae bacterium
CAACTGGGCGCAGCTGGTCGACGTCGTGACCGTGACCAGCCGGGCGATTTTCGACAACCTGCTGGCCCTGCTCGGCAGCGACGGCGCCGCGCTGGTCAGGCAGACGCCGCTGGTCGTCAACAGCCAACGCCTGGCCGAGCATGCCGTCGATTGCGGCTGCGAAGTCGTTTACGTCGCCGCTTCGGCACGTGACGACGATCTGCTGGCCACGCTTTGCGAGATCAACCAGGATGTCGGCTAGGACGCACTTTGCTAGTCTTTGGTCGAAAACAAAATACAACCCCAGCTTTCCAAAGGGCAAAGAGCCCGGGTACCTGCAAATCATGAGTGAAGACGATCCCAAGCCAGGCGTCGTGATCGACGTGCAAGCCGATTCCGACGCCGACACGGCGGTCAAGAGCGAAGGTCAGGCCACGCCGAAGGACGAACCGGCGAAAACGCCGTCGGAGGAACCACCGCGCAAGACCAACCTGTTGCCGCTGATCCTGGCGGTTGTCGCCCTGATCGGTGTTCTTGTCTTCGCCACTTTCTCGAACAACAAGTGGAAGGCGTTGGAGCAGACGCTACAACAAGAGATTGGCACCATCGGCGTCCGCATCGACGAGACCCGAACGCAGCAGCAGACGCTGGAATCCTCGCTCGACGAGGCCTCGTCGGCACTGAAATCACAGGCCGATGCCCTGCAGGAGCAAAGAGACGTGCTGGCGCAGCAGCGCCTGGCCGTCGACGAGGCGAAGCAGGCCTTTATCGAACAGGAGCAGAAGCTTGCCGACGAGAACCTGCGGCTGCAGGAACGCGAGGCCGAGCTACGTGCCGCGGTCGCCGACGTGCATCGCCGGGTGGGCCGCTCGGGGACCCAGTGGATCATCGCCGAGGTCGAGTACCTGTTGCGGGTCGCCAACCATCGCCTGCTGCTGGCCAGGGATGTCGACACGGCGCGCGCCGCGCTGGAGATCGCCGACCAGCGCCTGCGCGACACCAAGGACCCGGGCTGGGCCGGCGTGCGTGCACAGATCGCCCGCGAGATCGCCGCCTTGTCCGCCTACCAGCCGCCCGATGATGCCGGGCTCGCGGCCCGCTTGTCGGCAATGATCGAACAGATTCCGTCGCTGAAGATCGACCGCGCGACG
>JAZBPS010000062.1:0-2413 GCA_036353375.1 Halieaceae bacterium
CATCCGAACGCCCAGGGCTATCGGGTGCTGGCGGACGCGCTTTGGCAGGCACTCGCACAGGCGGGCCTGGTCGCAAACTGAGAGAAATCACGAGTCGCATCCCGCGGATTGTTGTCTATACTACAAACCGCATAAGCCAACGGTTTAAGAAGGGGCGAATCATGCAATCATTCAGGGTACGCTATGGGCTGACTTTTCTGGCCCTCTTGGCCATCAGCGGCTGTAAAGTCACCATCACATCGCCCGAGGGCGGCTCAGTGGTTTCACAATCGGGGGCGTACACCTGTACCGCCGCCAGTCCTTGTGAAATCGACATACTTGACGCCACGTTCAACGAAGTCTTTGTCCCGGTACCGGACAGCGGCTTTGCTTTCACCCAATGGAAGGATTCAGCCGGGCATTTCTGCCGCGGCAATTCACTCGCCAACTGCCGCATCAGCACGCTATTGCTAGCGGGTAACGCCGACGCAATCGGCCTGCTGGCACTGGGTTTTGAAACCTTTCTGGAGCCAGAATTTGCTATCGATATGGATGCGGTAGCCACCAACTGGACCGGTACCTGGGAGGTCACCAACGGAACAACCGCGCTTGACGGCGACATCAGCCTCGACATCCAGCCTGTGAACGAAGAAACCTATGCAATCACCCTTGACCTGGGTGGCAGCATCGGCGGTATTGTGGATCCGTCGCCGCAAACCGTAACCGTGCCCGTAGGACCGGACGGCAGTCTGGCCTTTTCAGGCAATATCGATCTGGGCGGTCAAAACGCCCTGCTGACGTTTTCGCTGGCCGCAGGTGGTCAGGTCGCCTTTGCAATCAATAGTATTCCCCAGCAGGCGTTTAACAGCATTCAGGCCTCCGGCTTCCTGGGTGAGAGCAGCGGTGAACTGGGCTGGGCCATCACGCTGGCTGACGGCGTCCGCATTAAAGGCAACGCAGCAGTAAGTCGCGGGTAAGCTGCGGGCCGACGTGGCCGCAGCTCAGCGAGCCGGGGTGGCTGTGAATCTATCGGGCCAGACACTGTAAACCGCTTCTAGGGAGGGGAATGCGACTCTGCCAGCTTTCTGGCCCGATGCAGTTGCATCTGTATACGGCTGTACACATTGACAGCGCCGTCACCGGTAGTCTCTATCGGCAGGTAGACAAGATCGGGGTACAACTCAACAATCTTTGACTGCACGCCGTCAGACACGGCGGAGGATGGCATACAGCCAAAGGGTTTGACGCTGATCGTCATGTGCGTGTCTGGCTTTAAGGCGTTAAGAATGACCTTGCCCACCTCCATATGCCCTTCCCCGCCGCGCAAATCAGTGTCGTAGAACGACTGGGACAGCGCCGCCAGTTCGTCCATATCGGTAAAGCTATAGCCTCGCAGCCCCATACAGCGGGCAAACAGGAAAAACGTTCCCAGCAGCAGCTGCTGCGAAATCCCCAACAACAGACGTTTGCGCCATGGGCTTGTTCCCAACAGGCCGCGACCTGCGCTGTCCTGTTCCCGCAGCGCCTGCCGCTTGCGGGTATCGTTGCGGCCCTGCCAGATCAGGTAGAGGAACCAAGCGGTGACCAGCTGTATATCTACTTCCGCCCCCTGGGACTCCAGGTAACGTTGCAGGTGGTAATTCCCATCGCCCTCGGTGGTCATGGCCCAGAACTCGCCAAGAATAGCGACCCGGGGCTTGCGCAGGCTCCTGTCCATCCCGATCGCACCCAGGCGACGACCACAGCGCCGGGCGGCTGCCAGCAGCGAGCGCCTTTGCGATAGGGCAAGCTCCAGATCATCACGACACTGCGCAATCACACGGTCGGTTTCACCAGGCACCTTTTCATACGGCCGGATTGCATACATGCGTGCGTTGAGGATATCGCCCAGCACCAGTGCGGTAATCGCATGGCGGTACATCGCGAGACTGGCAAAGCGCCCGGTCTCGCCCAGGACACTCTGGTTGCCCTCGGCTGTCTGGGAAACGGTGAGCACCCGAAAGCCCTCAAAACCGCTGTCCCGCAGCGCCTTGCGATACTCGGTCACGTAAGTACCAAAGCGACAGGGACCGCAGGCACCGGCAGTAACGAACGCGTAGTCGCGTATTATCTCCTCGGTGGTCAGCCCGTGCCTGTCCCGCAAAAGGAACAGGAACTTCAACAGGTTGCCCACCGTGAAGTAGGTCGGGTTGCACTGTCCCCGGTTGCCAAACTCCTTGCCCATATGGAGTGCCGCGTTATCCGGCACATCCAGCACCGTGACACGGAAGCCATAGGCACCCAGCGCCGCGCTGACGAAGCGGTCCTGCGCGAGGGTAAGGCCGGAAACAAGCAATGTCGTGTGGCGACGGTCGTCGCCAGTCAGTCCGGCCGCCAGCCGTTCCACGTACTGGTCCCCGGAGCGGCCAATCACTTCTGTCATTTCAACGGCTCC
>JAZBPS010000063.1:0-2523 GCA_036353375.1 Halieaceae bacterium
CCGTGCCTGGGTATCACCAGGCTGAGTCGCGGTGGACGGCGACGGGTTACTCATCCGCCACCTTGATAATCAGCTTGCCGGTATTGCGCCCGTCAAACAGCATGTGGAAGGCATCCAGCGTGTTTTCCAGACCATCCACCACGTGCTCCTTGTACTGTAGCTTGCCCGCCTGCAGCCACTCGGCCAGCGCCATTACCCCCTCGGGGAAGCGGTCCAGGTAGTTGCTCACCACGAACCCCTCCATGCGGGCGCTCTTCACCAGCAGTTGCCACAGGTTTTTCGGCCCGGGGCGCTTTGTCTCGTCGTTGTAGGTGGATATCCAGCCGCAGATCACGATGCGAGCGCGCTCGGCAAGATTCAGCAGCGCCGCATCCAGCATGTCGCCGCCCACATTATCCCAGTAGATGTCCACGCCGTCGGGGCACTTTTCCCGGATCGCGGCCGCGAGATCGTCCGTTGCCCGGTAATTGATCACCGCATCAAAGCCACAGTCGTCCAGCAGCCACTGGCACTTCGCCTCGCTGCCGGCAATGCCGACAACCCGACAGCCCTTGATCTTGCCAATTTGCCCGGCGATAGAGCCGACTGCGCCGGCGGCGCCACTGACCAACAGGGTCTCTCCCGGCTGGGGCTTTCCCACCTCCAGCAAACCGAAATATGCCGTGAGCCCGGTGGCACCCAGAACACTCATAAACAGGGTGAGGGGCATGCCCATCGGGTCCACCTTGTTGGCCTCGCCGGCAGCACACAGGGTGTAGTCCTCCCAGCCGTTCATGCCCATGGCGATGTCACCCACAGCAAAATCCGGACTGTTGCTTTGCACGACCCTGCCTATGCCGCCAGACCATATCTTTGCGCCCACGGGGATCGGGTCCATGTAGTTGGGCTCATCGGACATCCAGCCACGTATCGCCGGGTCCAGTGACAGAAACAGGTTGCGAATGACAATTTCCCCGTCGCCGGCAACGGGCACCGGTGATTCGATCATCGGCACCTCTTCCGGGGTGGGAAGCCCCAGGGGGCGTGACTTGAGAATGAACTGTCGGTTCACTGTAGGATCCATGAGCAGGTCTCTTGTTAGTGTTTGCAGGCGCGAAACGGCGCACCGCCCTGATCAGTGAGGGCGGGCGTGTTTATGGCTCAATTAAGGTCTGCAGCGTACTGCCGCATCACGTCCAGCGGCACGATTTCGAGCGCGCGCTGATGGGTACGGCGCAGGAAAACCCTGGGCGCCTTGTCGGCGCGCTGGGCTTCCAGCCAGCGACTCGCACACAGGCACCAGCGGTCGCCGGGCTTGAGTCCCGGGAAGCCATAGGCGGGCATGGGCGTCATCAGGTCGTTGCCGCGGGCGCGGGAAAAGGTGAGAAAGTCTTCGGTAACTTCAACGCATACGGTGTGGGAGCCGAAGTCCTGTCCGCTGGTATTGCAACAGCCGTCCCGGAAAAAGCCCGTCATGGGGTTTTCACCGCAGGTTTCCAGCCTCTCACCAAACACGTTCACGGATTCATCCATCTCACTGCTCATCACCACACTCCCCTGTCAACGACCGCCCCATGGCAAGGGCGGAAAACAGCTCCAGATCTTCTTCAAAAACCGGCTGCAGATCGCCCAGCTCGGTCGCGTTTACCCAGCGCAGGGCCGTCAGCTCGTCATTGCAGATACGCGGTTCACCCTGCAGCAGTTCGCAGCGCCAGTAGTGCAACCGATAGCGCGCATTGCGGGCCACCAGCGTCTGTATCTTCTCCACCGGCCGCACGACACAACCCAGCTCTTCCATGGCCTCGCGAACCACAGCATCGGGCTGGGCCTCGCCAGCCTCCACGGTACCAGATACCTGGGTCCAGTAGCCTGCCGCCCGTTTGTGCGCAGCGCGTCGACCTACCAGGAAACGCTGGCCCCGCTGAATCACCAGGATGACGCCGTCCTGCATCGGGTCAGGCCGGGCGCAGGTCGCAATGCGCCTGCAGCCGGCGGCAAAGGTCTTCCAGCACATCCGCCGGGTAGTCCGGCGCTTCGGGCAGTCGGCCCCAGACGGGCTGGGGCCAGCAGGCATCACCCGGCGACCGGCCGATAATATGCAGGTGCATCTGCGGAACCACATTACCCAGACCCGCAAAATTGACCTTGTCGTAACCCAGTTGCCGTTTGATGAACGTCGACACGCTGGCACAGTCTTCCAGCACCTGGTTGCGCAGGTCGGTGGGCAAGTCCAGCACATCCTCGCGCTCGGTAGCAGGCACAAGGATAAACCAGGGCAAGCTGGCGTTGCGCATCAACAGCAGCTTTCCCGAAGTCATCTCACCCAGACAGTGGCAGTCACTCAAGAGCTGGTGATGTATTTGCAAGGACTTCCCCGACCTCCTCATCGCCCCGGCAGAATACTGCCGCAGGCGCGGTAGTGGAAGCGCCCGGCCTAGGCGCAGGCGTGATTGTCGACTACTCTGGTGCCATGACTCGCGCCCCGACCCCCGACAACTATGTGCCCGACGGCACACCCCTGGACGTGGCGCTGCAGCGCACCAC
>JAZBPS010000449.1:0-1645 GCA_036353375.1 Halieaceae bacterium
CGCAGGCGGCGGGGATCGAGCGTATGGTCTTTGTCAGCCATCCCTCAAAAGCCGCGATCGAGCGGTATGTCATGGATGACGCCACACTGCGCGCCAGCCTGCGCGAGAAGGGCAAGGACGACATCGCCGAGGCGCTGCGCGAGGCTGCCCTGTGCCCGCGCGCCGATGACGTCGTCTTCACCATGCAGGACGAACCGCTTGGCCTCGGACATGCGGTGCTGTGCGCACGCGACCACGTCCTGCCGGGGCCGGTCGCGGTGATCCTGCCCGACGATCTCATCCTGGGCGCGCAATGCCTGCCCGAAATGGTAGACGCCTACACACGGACCGACGCTGGGCAAATGGTCGCCACCATGACCGTGCCGCGCGAAGAGGTGTCGAAATACGGCATCCTCGACGGGGCCGAGACCGCGGGACGGATCACCCGTGCCAGCGGCATGGTGGAAAAGCCGTCGCCGGAGGCCGCCCCCTCCCGCGAGGCGGTGGTGGGACGCTACGTGCTCGATGCCTCGATCTTCGAGGCGCTGGCGACGCAGACGCCCGGCGCCGGCGGTGAGATCCAACTAACCGACGCCATTGCCCGCGGAGCAGCTGAGACCGGCCTTGCCGGGTTCCGCTTCTCGGGGCAGCGGTTCGATTGCGGTTCCAAGGCGGGGATGCTGCGGGCGACGCTGCACCTTGCGGCGCAGGATCCCGACTACGCAGAGGTCCTGGCCGAGCTGTCCACACCCGCGCCGCGCGCGGCCTAGGCGCTTGTTTTTCTGGCGGCGGGTGTGCGGCCGACGCTGTCGTAGATCTCGAAGCCCGCGCGCTTGGCGTCGCGCGGGCTGTAGATGTTGCGCAGGTCCGCCATCCGGGGCGTCGCCATCTTCTTCGCCATGACCTTCAGATCCAGCGCGCGGAACTCGTTCCACTCGGTCAGCAGCACCAGCAGATCCGCGTTCTGCGCCGCCTTGTAGGGGTCCTCGTGCCAGGACACACCCGGCAGCAACGCCTCGCCCTCGCGGCGGCCCTGCGGGTCGACAACCCGCACCTTCGCACCACCGCCCACAAGTGCGGGCACGATCGTCAGCGACGGCGCATCGCGCATGTCGTCGGTGTTGGGCTTGAACGTCACCCCCAGCACCGCCACCGTCTTGCCGTTGAACGACCCGTCGCACAGGTCGCGCAGCTTCTCGATCATCCGGTGCTTGACCACGTCATTCACCCGGATCACCGTCTCCACGATCGACTGCGGCACGGCATGCTCCTGCCCGATCCGGGCCAAGGCGCTGGTATCCTTGGGGAAACACGAGCCGCCATAGCCGGGGCCGGCGTGCAGGAACTTGTTGCCGATCCGGCCGTCGAGCCCCATCCCCTTGGACACTTCCTTCACGTCCGCACCCACCCGCTCGCACAGCGCCGCGATCTCGTTGATGAAGGTGATCTTCGTCGCCAGGAACGCGTTCGCCGCGTACTTGATCATCTCGGCCGATTCCAGGTCGGTCGTGATGATCGGGAAATCGCGCAGGAAGAGCGGGCGGTAGACGTCGGCCATGACCCCGGCCGCGCGCTCGGTCTGGACACCGACGACGACGCGGTCGGGCTTCATGAAATCGTCGATCGCCGCGCCCTCGCGCAGGAACTCGGGGTTCGAGGCGACGTC
>JAZBPS010000450.1:0-1920 GCA_036353375.1 Halieaceae bacterium
CGAATATCTGGCCATGCGTGAAATGCCGGGGCTTTCCCGGCTCTGGCTGCCTTTTCATGATGTTTCGCCAGACGGGATGGCGACGGCACCATCGCTTTTTGCGCGGCTGGCTCGCGCCTTGCTCGATCCGGAATTCCCGATCCGCCATGGCTGGGTGCAAAAGGGCGTGACCATGTTTACCGAGGGCATTGAGCAGATCGGTAACCCCGCTTTGTCGCGCCATATCGGAAATATCCTTGGAAATGATCTTGGTCAGACACGGGTTCAGTTCAATGCCCGCAACTATGTCGTGCAGCCTGCCTACCGCGATGACAATCTTGGTCTTTGGGATTTGCCGCCTGAACCGAACGCGCCCCCGCAGCAACACCAGTTCGAGATAAATACCTTCGACCGGCGTGAAACCGAGACGCAGGACAGCCCGCAAAAGCGCAAACAGGGCCAGCCAGATCAAGCGCATGATAGCGGTGTCGAGACAGTCACATCGGCCCGGGTGGAACCCAGTACCGGTCGTGTCGTGGCGCATTTGCCGGAATATGACTTCACGGCAGGTATCGAACGCCCCGATTGGGTCACGGTGAAGGAATACGAGCCCGGCCCCGGCGACCCGCTTTTCTGGCACAAGCTGAAGGAGCGTCAGGCCGTCCTGCTCGCGCGCATCGGTGAGATGGTCCGTGCTGCGTCTCTCGGACGGGCACGTCGGCTGAAGCGGCAGGCGGAAGGCGGGGCGCTGGACCTTGATGCCACGATTGAGGCCGCCATCAAATTGAGATCCGGACAAACGCCCGATCAGAACGTCTATGAGGGTGTGTCACGGCCCGAAAGGTCCATCGCGGTCCACCTGCTGCTCGATATATCCCAGTCGACCGAGGACCCTGTTGAAGCAGCTGGAGCGAGTGTGATCAGCCTCTTGCGCGAGGCATCGGCCATACTTGCCCATGCGATGGACAGGTTGGGCGATCCGCTTGCGATCACGGCTTTCTCATCGGACGGGCGCGATGACCTCCGCGTGGTCCACGTCAAGCGGTTCGAGGACGAGTTGACCCCGCTCACGGGCATGGCGCTCTCCGGGCTGCGCGCCGGATACTCGACACGGATCGGAGCAGCCATTCGCTATGCGGGCGCGAAACTCGCCAAAATTCCGTGCCATCGGAGGCTGGTTCTTGTCGTCACGGATGGAGAGCCTTCTGACGTGGATGTGTCCGACCCTGACTATCTCGCGATGGATGCCAAGCGCGCGGTGCAGTCGCTCAACGCGTCCGGGATCGATGTCTTCTGCATCGCTCTGGGACACGCAGCCGGCCAACGTCATGGCGAAATATTCTCGCGACGGGGTTTCCTGCAGTTGGACCGATTGGACGCGCTGCCCACGAAACTGCCCGCACTTTATCTGAGGATGGCCAGATAAGCGCATCTGGCAATTGAAAACTAACCCTGGCTGCTTCTGGGCCGACAATGGGAAAGGAGACACTGCATGAACTGGCTGGAACATTCTGTCATGGCCCGAAAAGGCGTGGCAAAGGGAAAGGCGGGTGAGCACCACGAGATCAGGATCGCCGACCAGGGTGCGTTTCACTATGTCTATGGTCCTTTCGCCGAACCTGTCCTGAAAGTTTCACCGGGGGCAGTGGTTTCGGTAGAGACCCATGACGCTTTCGAGGGCAAGATCACCAGCGAAAGCGACAAGCCTTCCGAACGGTTGAATTTCCCGTATCTCAATCCGCAGACGGGTCCGATCCATGTGGAAGGTGCGGAAAAGGGGGATGCTCTTGCGGTGCGGATCATATCCATCAAGCCGCGTGGTCCGCAGCCAGTTGGTACAACTTGTCTCATTCCGGAATTCGGCGGTCTGGTCGGAACCGGAAACACTGCGATGTTGAACGCGCCGCTGGCTGAAGTGGTCAAAAAGGTTCGCGTCGACGA
>JAZBPS010000064.1:0-12845 GCA_036353375.1 Halieaceae bacterium
CGCCGGACAGTTCCGGAACGGCCGGGGATGAGCCGCTGGCCTGGTGGATCAATGCCGACCATTTCGACTGCGCTTTGGGTGAGCGGATTGTGGCGACCCTGGCTGATGCAAGCCGCGGGGGCTTTGATTCTTCGACCCTGTCAGGTGACGTAGGGCAGGTACTCACGCCCGCTGCGCTGGTTGAGTATCCCCAGCGTGTCCAGCGCCTGCTGAACGCGTGGCAGCAGCAGTATCCCGAGGCTCACCGGCAACTCTTGCAAAACACGCCGCCAGCTCGGGTCAGCGGAGCGATACAACCCTGAAGGAGGGTCAGGCGCCCGCGTGGTTCTCGAACAACTCGATCAGGAGCGGGTCGCCCTCGCGCTGCAGGTATACAGCTGCCAGGCCGGGGCCAAAGCGCTTCTTCCACGCGGCGCGATAGCCGATTGCTTCGGCCTCCGCCAGCTTGCTGTCCATATCGTCTACCGGATAGCGCAGGTGGTGCAGACCCTCGCGACCGGCATCCAGAAAATCCTTGTGCGGTGTCTTGCCCGAAATCCACTGGATCAGCTCAATCTCGATGTCCCCGCTTTTGGCCAGCGCGAGATGAATCTGGCTGGTTTCGGTTGCCCCGAAGTATTCCCATTCCATGTCGCCGTAGCGGAATACCTCAAACGGGCCGAACAGCGGCTCGTACAGCGCAATGGCCTTGTCCAGGTCGCGGTACACCATCCCTACCTGGTCGATGGCGCCAAGCCCCAGGCTGTTTGCCGCCGGGCTGGTCACGTTCGCGTCTATGGTCATCATCTGCTCCCTAGCCGAATACGGAGTAGCCGCCGTCGACTATCAGTGTTTGTCCGGTGATAAAGCTGGCCTGGCTGCTGGCGAGGAACAGCACCGCAGCGGCGACATCCCCGGGGGTGCCCCACCGTTTGAGGGGCGTTCTGGCGATAATGGGGTCGTTCATCTCCGGGATATCCTTCATGGCTGCGGTCATTCGCGTTTCGATCATGCCCGCGGCCACTGCGTTGGACCGGATGCCGTCCCTGGCCCAGCTGATTCCCAGGGTCTTGGCCATCTGCACCACGCCCGCCTTGGCCGCACCGTAGCCCGGGACCACCTCGACGGCAAAATAGGACGTGAGGGAGGCGATGCCGATCACGCTGGCGCCGCCGGGCAGGGTACTGGCTTTAAGTTGGGGCCGCAGTGCGGTGGCCAGCTCGAAGCCTGCGGTCAGGTTGATCCTGATGGCCTCGGCAAATACCTCGGGCTGCCACTCGTCCTGGCCACCGGGCAGGCTCGCCCCGGCATTGTTGACCAGTATGTCCAGGCATTCGATGCTCTCGGCGGCGGCCCGCACGCTGGCGGGGTCGCGCAGATCCATCGCGATGTAGGCAAAGCGTGACAGGTCGTTATCGTAATCGCCGGGGTCAGCCCTGGTGCCCGTGATGGTGACCTCTGCACCGGCGTCAGCGAAGGCCGTGGCAATGCCAAAGCCGATACCCTGGCTGCCGCCGGTTACCAGCGCCCGGGCGCCGGCAAAGTCATACCGCGTCGCTGCCTCAGGCATCAGTCGCGTCTCCCGCAGCCAGGCGTTCGGTCAGCCGGGCAATCTGGTGGTCCAGCCAGGCGTCCAGCCAGAAGTTGTTGCTGTCCTTGCGCAGCGCCTGGTGTGCGGCGCGGGCGGCTTGCAGTACACCGCTGTCGGGGTTTGCGCCAGACAGGGCGATTTCCAGCAGCTGCAGCGCTGCCAGCGCCTCACCCTCGGCAAGCTTCTGTTGCGCGCGCTGCACCAGCGCCGCCTCGCCCCCCATCAGTTCCAGCAGGTCCGCATGTATGTCGTTCGGCGAGGCCGCGTACAACTCGCTGGTAGCGCGCTGGTGAAACCAGCCGCCATAGTGCTCCCAGATGGAGCGCACGCCCCAGGGTACGCTGCCGTAGCCCTCACCCACCTCCAGCGCAGGTGGCAGTCTGATGTCGCGCATCAGGCTGTGCACGTCGGCGCCGGCGTTCATGCCTTTGACGGTTTCGTCATGTACATACAGGATGGCGTCCCGCAGCCGTTCCAGCTCTTCCTGGATCAGGTCGGCGCCCTCAACTGGACCGTGATGGCCGTACAGGATCAACGCCGGTTCCAGTTCGCGCACGGTCTCCACCGCGGCAGCGCAGGTCAGCGCGTCCCGGTAGCGGTCGCCGCGAATGGTGGAGAGGTTGGGAAAGTGCCCGAAGGGACAGCCGAACAGGTTGCCGGTGAAGCAGATGCGCTGCTCGGGCAGCCAGACCACCAGCGAGTCGTTGGTCTCTGCACCGGCCACGGCGATGCAATCCACATCCAGCCCGCCCAGCGTAAAGCTGTGGCGTTCGCTGAAGGTGATATCCGCCGTGGGTACGCTCTGCTCCGGATAGTCGGTGTAGCCGTTTTCACTGTAGTGCTGGAACGCGGCAGCGAACTTGTCGGTGAAGGCAAAAGCCGAGCGCCGGACGCGGAAATCCCGCAGGCGCGCATCGTAGGCCTGGTGTTCGGCGTTGTTCGCCTGGGCAATCACCTCAAGGCCCGGGTTGTGCTCGCGGAAGTAATCAACGCCCCCGACATGGTCCACGTGGCCCTGGGTGAGAATCAGGTAACGCAGCTTATCGGGTGAAAATTCTGCGAAGTTCCTGCGATGCACCGGCGCTTCGAAACCCATGCCTGCGTTTATCTGGATGTTGCCGGCCTCGGTCATGACCAGGTAGCTGTTGGAGGCGCCCTCGGACAGGGCGATGAAATCATTGATGCCCTGGCCGCCGAAGCGGGCCATATCGGGGCCCACCGGTCGCGAGCGATATAGGGGTTCTCTGGGCATGGCGTAGTCCTCAGGCCGACTCGCGTTTCACGGGGAAGCGCTCGAAATAAAATTCAAAGCGCGGGTACAGCGATTCCCGGCTCACGCCGAAGTTCTTTTCCAGATGATAGACCACCCGGCCGTGCTTGCCCCGGGGATGGTTGTCGATGTACTGCTGCAGGCGCGTTTGCGCCGCGTCATCCATGGCCAGGCCCGCGCATTCGAAGATACCCGCCACCGTACCCAGTTCGTCGTCCATAAACGCGTGGAAGGGCACATCGATGCTGCGCTCTGCGGGCAGCGTGTCCCGCTCTGCCACACAGGCGCGCAGCAGATGTTCAATCCGGTCCACCCAGTATTCCAGCAGGGCGTCTGCTTCCACCTGGTGCCGGTTCATGCGCTGGGAGTAGCCCAGCATGGTGACGGTGGACTGGATAACAGACACCGGGTCCCGGTGGGTGACGGCCACCGTGGCGTCGGGGAACACCTGCATCAGCACCTTGAGCTGTTCCAGGTGTTGAGGGCACTTGAGCACCCAGCGCCGGGGTCGCTCCGGGCCCTGCTGCCACAGCAACAGCTTGAGCACGGTTTTCATGTACTCGTAGTGGGGGCGTTGGTCAGTGGCGTAGTAATGGTCTCGCCAACGCGGGGAGGGCGCCAGCCACTCGTAGTTGTAGGAGGCGAAATCCGGCCCCATTAACTCCAGTTCCTCGTGTATGTGGTCCGGGTTCATGGGATGCATGGCGGCGAGATAGGGTGTCGCCAGCTGCATGCCGGCCCAGGCGTCGGCGCAGCGCTGGTAGCGTGGGTCCACACCGCCCTCCAGCAGGCCTTCGCCAGGCCGTGGAACCGGTTCGTAGGATTCCCACAGCGGCAGCGAACGCAAGCGCGTATCTGCCGCCATCAGGTTCAACAGGTGCGTGGTGCCGGAGCGCGGCAGGCCCGCGACAATGATCGGCGCCTCAATGGGTATCTCGTGTATTTCCGGATGGCGTTTGAGCGTGTCCTGTATCAGTAAGCGGCTGCAGGCGTGCTGCAACAGCTTGTTGCGCAGGCTCAGGCGCCCCAGGTCGTTAAGCCCGGCGTCTGCGGACCATTCATCCACCAGCAGGTCCAGTCGGGTGAGGAATTCCTGGTCGCCAAAGTCATGCAGCCCGGTTTGCTCGCTGGCTTCACGCAGAATGTCATCCCGGTCCAGCTTGATATCCAGGTTTTCGCCATAGGCGAGGATATCCCGCTGTTGCGGGGTGTATTCCGGCGCGCGAATGTCTTCGATAGAGATGTCCATGGGTTCGGTGCTGTCATCCGCGAAGCGTGGACAAAGGCTAGGCGCTGGCTGCGCGGTGTTCAATCGAAAGTGGTCAGGTTTTCCGACACAGTGCAATTAGCTATAACTGCACAAGAGGGTCGCACTCCCCGTGCGGTTGTAAGATACTTCCAGCATCACTCCGCCGGCGCACTGGCTCACCGGCGACAAGCGCGGCAACCGGGAACCTTGCCATGGGTGTGTTGGACGACCTCAAGAAAGAGGCAGAGAAAAAAGAGCAGGGGCTGGCGTCAGAGGGCGCCGGCCGGGCATCTGACGAGGCGTTTTACGCCCAGGCACTGAAACCTGCCATGCGGCGCGCCCACGACTACTTCAGCGAGCTGGTGCAGGCGCTGGAAAAAGTGGAACGTACGGTTACCGCGCCTTACCGGCTGGATCCTGAGCAAAAGGAGCCGTTCAACCTGCCCCAGGGGCGCTATGTGTTCCGCGCCGACGATTTTGAGCAGCCCCGCAAACTGATTGTGGCAACCGAATGCAAGCTGGATCGGCGCCGTGAATACCTGGTTCGCGGCCGCGGCGCCGTGCAGCGGTATGCCGCACGCCTGCAGGAACACCAGTTCCCCCACTACACCAAGGACGAGCTCGACCAGGCGCATCAGGTAGTCAACGCGACCTTTATCCTGGAAGGGCCGCTCAAGGTGCAGATCCGCCTGCTGGCGAGTCCTGAGGATCGCTGCATTTACGTGGACCTGCTCAATCTCGAGACGCTTCCGATCAAACGCTACAAGCTGCCGCCCGAAAAGCTGGACGAGGCCCTGCTGGACCGGTTGGCGCGTATGCTGATGCGGGAGGAGTCGGTGCTGATTGAGGTCAAGGTCAGCGACGACACCCGACAGCAGCTGCGCCAGAAACTGGAGGAAGAGCGTCGGCGCCAGGCGGAGGAACAGGCGAAAATTGATGCCCTGGCCGCAGCCGAGCAGGCCGCAGAAGAAGAGGCCCGTTTGATTAACCGGGCCCGCAGATCGGTGAAGGATTTGGCCGGCGGCCTCAGGAAAAAACTGACGAAGGACTAGCTGCCGGGCTCTTTCGCCAGGTGGTCAAACAGCCCGCCATACACCTTCGGGGCCGATACCTGGGTGGGGTGAATCACCACGATCACCCGCTGCGCGTCGGGTGGGTCCATGCCTTCCGGCGGATCCTCGCCTCCCATGCCGCGCCGGAACTGCTCGCGGAAGAAGCTGCGGTCAGGGTCTTCTTCCAGCGTGGCATGCCCCCGCACTTCCACGTAGTCCATGGGGTTGGTCGGGGACTGCACGCAGAAGCACACCCGGCTGTCGTGCAGGATATTCTTGCTTTTCATGCGCGAGCGCAGGGTGGAGATACGAATTCGCTGGCCGTCCCAGACGTAGCCCACCGGGTTGGTGGACAACATACCGTCGGCCCGCATCGTGGTCAGCATGGCGAGAAAGTGGCTGTTGAGAAAGTCGTGATACTTCTCGGCGATGGGGATTTCTTTTTCTTCGCTCATCAGGGTCCGTTCCCGGTTACGCTCCGCTGGCAGTATAAACCCACCATCCATGGGTTTGTCAGGCGGGGCAGGGCGAGCTCGGAGCTCTGCTCGGCTGGTTTATCAATTTATAGCCAGAGAATTGATATACATCGGTGCAGGGTTGCGGTGAGTGGTATTGACTGTAGCCGTGGTATTGCCGGACCTGCAGCGCGGGCGTTGATGCCGCAGGCGCTTCGCGCGTCACGGGCCTGTGTATCAGCCTGGGCATCGCAGGCAAGCTATCATCTTCGAGCCTTCGCGCCGCTCTATTGCTATCGAGCCGCCGTAGCTCGCATTCGAGCCGTTGTATCGCTATGAATATTCTGTCCGATTTCACCGACCTTCCTATTCATTATCCATTGCCGGAACATGTCAGCGACCTGCTGCGCAGTGCGCCCAGCGTTACGGTGCCAGAATCCCTGGACCACCTGCGCCATATAGCGGTGTGCGACGCGGGCCCCGATGGCTGGCATGAAGTCGCCTTCGAGGTGCCGGGCCAGGGCCGGGTGCTGGAAGCTCGGGTGGCCAACCTGAAAAACGGCATCGTGGGCAACTACGTCGAACCCTACATGCGGCGCCGGGACCCGGACTGTATGGTGATCGGTGATGCCCGGCCCACGGACAAGCCGACCTATGAAGAACGCTTCGGTGAATCCTTTGCGCCTGTGCGCGAGGCCACGTTCGAGTGGCTGAAGACCCAGGACCTGGCGCTGTTTGCCTTCAAGGCGGGCATGGCCAACAAGGGGCGTGATGCCATTGTGATAGCACCGGCCAACTGCGGCTTTTTTGCCTTTGGGCTGGCGCTGCTGCAGGGCATGATTCCGCGGGATGAAGTGCCCCGGGACTTCAATCCCAGTGCGATTATTTTCGTCGCACCGCCGTTCCGGCATACACACTTCGACGGCAAACAGGTGGTGGTACATAACCGACTGGATAGCATGCACGAGCTGTTCAGCTACAACCTGTACCCGGGGCCCAGTGCCAAAAAAGGCATCTACGGCGTGCTGCTGAGCCTGGG
Organism: Halieaceae bacterium; assembly: GCA_036353375.1. Lineage (GTDB taxonomy): Bacteria > Pseudomonadota > Gammaproteobacteria > Pseudomonadales > Halieaceae > JANQIO01. Next base: position 6,636 of record JAZBPS010000064.1, read on the forward strand.
TGAGGCGGAGCACTGGCTGACCATGCACTGCGCCACCGTGCAGGTGATCACGCCCTACGACAACAAGCTGGTGATCGCCCACGAGGGTGCCAGCGGCGGCGGCAAGAGCGAAATGCTTGAGCAGCCCCACCGTCAGGCTGATGGCGCATTGCTGCTGGGCCAGAACGTGGTCACTGGCGAAAAACGTACCCTCAGCCTGCCGCGGGCCTGTGAACTGCGTCCGGTGACAGACGATATGGCCCTGTGCCATCCAGATTTTGACAAGGGGCAGGGCAAACTCACGCTGATGGATGCGGAGGAAGCCTGGTTCGTGCGCGTCAATCATATTGAGCACTACGGGGTCGACCCGCACCTCGAACGCATGACCATCCATCCCGATGCGCCGTTGCTGTTCCTGAACATCAATGCGCAACCCAACAGCACCGGGTTGATCTGGGAACACATCGAGGACGAACCCGGCGTACCCTGCCCGAATCCACGGGTGGTGGTGCCGCGGAAAATCGTTCCCGGTGTGATGCCCGCCACGGTAGATGTGGACCTGCGCAGCTTCGGCGTGCGTTGTCCGCCCTGCACGCGGGAGACACCCACCTACGGCATTCTCGGCATGTTCCACCTGCTGCCCCCGGCACTGGCCTGGTTGTGGCGGCTGGTGGCTCCGCGCGGCCACGCCAACCCGAGCATTGTGCAGACCGAAGGCATGTCGTCCGAGGGGGTGGGCTCCTACTGGCCCTTCGCCACCGGCCGGCGCGTCGACCAGGCCAACCTGCTGCTGGACCAGATTGTGAACACGCCGGCAGTGAAATACGTGCTGGTGCCCAACCAGCACATCGGTGCCTGGAACGTGAGTTTTATGCCGCAATGGATCGCCCGCGAATACCTGACACGGCGCGGCGGGGCGGATTTTACGCGTGAGAGCATGAAGCCCTCGCGGTGCTCACTGCTGGGATACAACCCCTCATCGATTACCGTGGAGGGACGCACCATCGGGGCCTGGTTTTTCCAGGTGGATACCCAGCCTGAGGTCGGTGCGGATGCCTACGACCAGGGCGCAGCACAGCTCACGGAATTCTTCCAGCGCGAGCTCGACCAGTTCCTGGTGGAGGATCTGCACCCCCTGGGCCGGCAGATCATCGAGTGCTGCCTGAAGGGCGGTTCGGTGACCGATTTTGAGGACCTCATACCCCACGGCACACTGGTGGACGAGTTGTAGCGCCGGTGACGGCGCGGGCGCCGCAAACAACCGGGTTCATCCTTCGCTGCATGGGTGCGGTATAAGCAATTGAACATGTTCCAGCCTGCAGGGTGGCTGGTTCTGTCGGTCAAGCACTGTAGAATAGCGGCCCCGGAAATTGATCGAAGCCCGCCATGAACATCGAAGTTATCCCCGTCCCGGAGGCCCAGCGAGGGCGCTGTCCCGAACAGTATGTGTTCGGTGGTTCCTTTACCGACCACATGTTCACCCAGGTCTACGATGCCGGGCAGGGTTGGCACAGTGCGCAGATTCGCCCCTACGAAAACCTGAGCCTGAGTCCTGCAGCGGCCGTGCTGCACTATGGCCAGGAGATTTTTGAGGGGCTCAAGGCCTACCGGCGCAAGGACGGCGGTATTAACCTGTTCCGGCCTGACGCCAACGCTGCCCGATTCAATCGGTCGGCCCGGCGTATGGTGATGCCCGAGGTGGACGCGGCGTTTCACGTGGAGGCCATGCGGCAACTGGTGGCACTGGAGGGAGCCTGGGTACCATCGGACCCGGGTTCATCCCTGTATATTCGTCCCGCCATGATCGCGACCACACCCCGCTTGGGCCTGGGTGCGGCGACCAGTTACCTGCACTTTATTATCGTGGGTCCTGCCGGGCCCTATTACCCCGAGGGCTTCAACCCGGTTTCTGTATACGTCTCAGAAAAGATGCGTCGTGCCGTGAAGGGCGGCGTGGGTGAGGCCAAAACCGGGGGTAACTACGCTGCCAGCCTGGCGGTGAGCGAGGATGCCCAGGCGAAGGGTTATACCCAGGTGCTGTGGCTGGACGCTATCGAAGGCCGCTTCGTGGAGGAGGTCGGCGCGATGAATATCTGCTTTGTCTACGACGGCAGCCTGATCAAGACCCCGACGCTGAGCGGCTCTATTCTGCCGGGCGTCACGCGGGACTCGCTGCTGAAGCTTGCACCCACCCTGGGCTACGAGGTGGAGGAGACGCGGCTGGATATCCACGACGTTTTCAGCGACATCGAAAGCGGCAGGATCACGGAAGTGTTCGGCTGCGGCACCGCTGCCGTGGTGTCACCCGTGGGTCAGCTGGCCATGGGCGAGCGCGTCATGACCATCAACAGCGGCGAAACCGGACCGGTAGCCCGGCGTTTGTTCGATGAACTGACGGGCATACAGTACGGCGATGCTGAAGACCCGTTCAATTGGGTTGTCCCCGCTACCTGAGGCTTCAGAGGATATTCAGTCAGGTTATACTGGACTCCGTGGAAGGTGAGCGCGGAGGTGCCTCTGTACCGGCAGATTATCTATAAAAGTAACGCTACCCGGGCAATGACGCAGCAGGATCTCGAAACGTTGCTGGCTGAGTGCAGGACGCTTAACGCCCAGCACCACGTCACAGGGGTCTTGCTCTATGTGAACGGCTATTTCGTGCAGTGTATCGAAGGGGCATCGGAGGAAATTGCACAGCTCCTGGGCAACATCCGCCGCGATGAGAGGAACCATTCGCTCGCAGTGCTGGAGGACATTATGGTCGGCGAGCGCGCCTTCCCCGACTGGCAGATGGGGTTTCGGGTGTTGGACGTTGAGGAATTGCGGCAGCAGGAAGGTTTCATGGACGTGAATGTCGCTGAGGGCCTGGATGGTGTACTAAGTCGTCACAAGCCACTGTTTGGCATCATGCATGCGTTTTACACGTCGATTTAAGACAGGTCGCGGCAAATGCTGGTTTTTCGGTTCGCCTGCCAGCGGAACCGAGCGGGTTTTTGAGGCCCCTGACGGAGCAAGCAGGGTGTGAACGTCGGTTACGCCTGCCTGAAATCCGGCACCCTCAACCCGCATACCGCGCTGGAGCAGTCCAGCGTGGCCCGGTGCCTGATGTCCGACGATCCCAACCGGGACGCATACCTCATGTTTTTGCGCAATATGTACGACTTCCACCTGGCCGTGCAGGCGTGCACGGAGGATCGTTTCCGCGAGGACAGGATCAGGCTGGCAGCGGATATTCGAGCGCTGGACCCTGCTTCGCCGCTGCCGGAAGCGCCGTCCTCGCCGGCGTTGGCGGTAGCTGCGGGAAGCGTCGCAGCCCTGGGTGTTCGCTATGTCGTGGAAGGCTCTCGCCTGGGAGCGCTACATATCGCCGGGCACCTGCAGCGTAGCGGTCTCGCCGACCTTCCCGTGACCTACCTGCAAGGCCTGTCTGGCGTCGACATATCGCATTGGAAGGACTTCACCCGATATGTCGATGATGTGCTTGATGACGAAAAGGCGAGCATAGAAGCATTGAAAGGGGCCGGGCTTGCGTTTGCATGGCTGCAAGAACAGTTCGATGCAAAGGCGCTAGCGTGAGCCCAGGCTTCGGTTGTGTGAGCTGAGTATTCCTGACTGCACCTTGCTGACCATCATCTGGTCAACAACAGACCATTCCTCCGATCGGCCTTCGTTGATCACTGTATATTTTTCAAAGGACAGTCGCGGTGAAAGCCGCAGCGCGTTTTCGACGCGCTCTACGGGTTTTTCCGGGTTTCCGGCCCAGTCTACGCTGACCAGCTTTTCAGCGCGCAAAAAGATGACCTCTACCATCGCCGCCGGATCCGTGCCCACCCTGAAGTACAGCGCGCCGGACGCCTTTTCCCGCTGTGCCGGTGACAACTCAATCAGTGAGTTGATGTTGTTGGTTGCGAAAACCCCTGCCTCAGCCTGGCGCCGGAACTGTTTGAGGAAAATGCTGGCCTCGTCATCGCTCAGCTCCCCCGTGTTGTAAACCCAGCGCCCGCCGTGAAAGACCAGCAGGCCGTCGTGCTGGATCATCTGGTTGATATCGGCGGGCGGCTGAAAGCTGTCGTTCTCCATGACAAGGGCCAGGGCCGAGGTGAAGGCTTCAACGATATGTCCTCGTGCACTGAAGTGACGGTGGCCTGCCTTGACGTGCATGTCTGTCAGCGCACTGGAAAGTTTGTTGGCACAGATCTGCGCGATGGCGCGTCGCGCCAGTGGCGCGATCATTGTGGGTACCGGGCTGTGGAGTGCGACAAGGCCCCAGAGCTTGCCGAGAACCATGATGGGGAAAGAGGCGGAAGCGCGCACATTCATATTATGCAGGTATTCGATATGCACGGGTGAAACGCTTCGGAGCATCGAGTGCTCCAGCGAGGGCGGTTCTCCTGATTTACCGTCGATCCTGATAATTGGAACCGGCACGCTGTTTGTATCAAAAATGACGCGAAACGGGTTTGATGCGTACAGGCTGCGAGCAATCCCGGGAATGTCGGAGGCGGGAAACCGCAGTCCGAAGTAGGCCTCAAAACGTCCGTCTGATGCCTCGGCGACGACTTCGCCGCTGTTGTCGCCCAGGAATTTGTAGAGCATTACCTTGGCAAAGCCGCTGAGTGTTGCGATCTCAGCGAGGCAGTGTTCGATATCGAAACCCTCGGGCCACTCATCGGCACGGCTCTGGATTTGCATATTGCCGACCGCAGGAGCCGCGTCTGCGGCGTGTTGTTCATACTCCGCGATTGAACCCTCTCCCTGCCTGGACAACCACAGATCGCCAGTTTGGCCCCGGTTGGACAAAACATTGTGGATCAAGACAGATTCGGTCAGCGGCAGACGCTTTTCGCGGTGCCTGAAATAGCCGATATCATCCTGGAAAAAGTCCTGCAGTGACATCGCGTCCGCGGTGTCGTGCATATCGAAGAAGGACCCTGCGTTGTCGCTGCAGAAAGCGAGTCGGCCCTGCGGGCCGAAGGCCAGGAAAACACCCTGTGGCTGTATCATTCCCGAGTGTGCCAGCGGTTCGGATTCGCAACTTGTGAGGTCCATCACTTCTGTGTGTGATTCGTTCGCCATTTTCTGCCACTCCGGTACACTTTTCAGATGTCGCGCGAATTGCTGGCTGCTCGAAGTACTGCTTTCCAGGCAGAATTTGCAGGCAGAAAACGCATCGGGAAGCGCTGGGGTCATGCAACGCGGCCACTCTCGCCCGACGGTAGCGCTGCAGGGCGTGGCGCAGATGACCAGCGACGAATAAAAATTGTCGCCACCAAAATTATTTAATAGCGAATCATGCGCGAGAGAAAGACGTCAGCCGCGGTTGATTGAGTTATATCAACAGTCTTTGATAACAAACGAATTATGGACGCACAACAGCAATACGACCCGGCCCGGCTGGAAGAGTGCGTATCGCGCCTCGGCGATTTTTCCCATGCCCGCTTCCTGGAAAACCGCGATATATACCAGTCTCTTCTCGACAGGGTTTGTGATTTCGCCGGCACCGAGCACGGCCAGATCTACGCCTATGACGACGAGACAGAGCTGCTTACATTCCTTGCGGCCAGTGAGAGTTGTGTGGTGCGTTGCCCTCTTCCGGCTGACAGGCACCTGCCCTTGAGCGCGACCGGCCACTGGACGGACTGCCTTCGCGATAAGCGGGTCTTGTGTTATGAGCCCTACATCCCAACACGCGCTACGCATGAACCGCCCAGCGGGTGGCGTAATCTTGTAGGCATTCCGCTGCTGCTTGATGGTGCGCGGGGAGGGCTAATAATCATCGGCGACCCCCTTGCTACCACACCATCGTTTCTCGAGGACTTGAACTACTTTGTCGATCGCGCTTACAGCATAGCCCACGGGCACGAAGCTGCCCTCAAGCGCGAAGAGCTCGGTATTGTAAGAGGTTACTACGAGAGCTCTCCGCTAAAGGTGTTGATCGACATGCTGACGGCGATAGGCGAGGCCGTCGAAATCCGTGACCTGTATACGGCGAACCACCAGAAGAACGTGGCAATGATTTGTGGCCATATCGCCGACCAGCTTGGCCTCGGTGAGTTCAGGAAGGCGGGTTTGATTGCGGGAGCATCCATTCACGATATCGGCAAACTGTCAGTGCCTGTTGAACTGCTTACCAAGCCAGGCAAGCTGTTGACGCCGGAATGGCTGTTGATTCAGGAACACTCAGCGACCGGTGGCAGCATTATGCACGATCTCTCCATGCCCTGGCCTATA
>JAZBPS010000065.1:0-4647 GCA_036353375.1 Halieaceae bacterium
CTGGGCACCACGCCCCAGCGCATCGTACAACTGAAGCTGGCCGGAATGCTGGTGGAAAACGAGAGCGGTCGCCAGTACGACCGCTTCCGCGAACGGGTGGTGTTCCCGATTCGCGACGCCCGGGGTCGCATCATCGGTTTCGGCGGCCGGGTGCTGGGGGACGACAAGCCCAAGTACCTCAACTCACCGGAGACCCCGGTATTCCACAAGGGCCGCGAACTCTACGGGCTGTACCAGGCACGACAGGCGAACCGACAATTGGAGCGGGTGGTTATCGTGGAGGGCTACATGGATGTAATCGCCCTGGCTCAGCATGGCATCAGCAATGCCACCGCGACCCTGGGCACGGCCACCGGCCAGGCCCATCTGGAAAAGATTTATCGGCTTTGCCCCGAGGTCGTGTTCTGCTTCGACGGTGACAGCGCCGGCCGACAGGCGGCGCGCCGCGCCCTGGAGGCCGCCCTGCCGGTGATGGAAGACGGGCGTCAGGCACGGTTCCTGTTCCTGCCCGAGGGTGAGGATCCCGACACCCTGGTGCGCGCCAGGGGGGCTGAGCATTTTCATGCCCTGCTGGACGCGGCCACACCCCTGGAGGACTTTCTGTTTGAAGCGCTGTCCGAGAACCTTGACCTGACCACCCTGGATGGCAAAGCGAGGCTGAGCAAGCTGGCGGCGCCGATGCTGGGCAAATTGCCCGCCGGTGTGTACCGCGAGCTGATGTACAAGGCGCTGGCAGATCGCACCGGCATGCAGGTAGAGGCCCTCACCCGTTTGGTGAGCCCCGCCCCGGCAGAGGTCGCCCCGGCGTCGGCCGGCGCGCCTGCACCGACGCCACCCCAGCGGCCGCGCCAGCGCGAACCCCTGGCCCGCAGTCAGCAAGGGCCCGCCGGGCTGGTGCAAACCGCCATCCTGCTCCTGCTGCACCAACCCGCGATTGCCCAGAGCCTGAGGGACACCTCCGGGCTGGACGACCTGTCGGGGCCGGATGCGGACCTGCTGCGCGATCTGCTGGCGCTGCTCAAGCGCAGGCCCGAGTCCACCACCCATATGCTGCTGGGACACTGGTACGGTACCCGGGAGGGCGAATTACTGAATCGACTCGCCAGCCAGGAACGCCTGATTCCCGCCGAGGGCATCGAGAGCGAGTTTGCCGACACCATGGCCAAACTGCTCAAGCACCCCGCCCGGCGTAATTTCGAGAAGCAAGTCGACAACCTCCGGACCAGGGACTACGCTGAGATCAGCGAAGTGGAGAAGCTGGAAATTCTCAAGGCATTGCGGGAAAAGCAGCACCGCGACAGCGAACAGGGCTCACGATGAAGCTGCAAGGATATGCAGCCGCTTGCAGAAGGCAGTGCGGCTGTGGATGTCCGGTATAATGGACAAATCTCAACATAGCCTGAACGGGTTATTCCCGGATATAATAATAGGCTTTTATTCATCCAATGTTAGTGATCCGTCCGACCCGTCCCGCTGCGGGCCATGGACCCAACATCAACGAAGGTTAACGCTTAATGAACGACGCGGTTAAACAGCAATCCCGTCTTAAGGAACTTATTGCCAAAGGCAAGGAGCAGGGCTTCCTCACCTATGCCGAGGTCAACGATCACCTGCCCGAGGACATATCGGACCCGGACCAGGTCGAAGACATCATCCAGATGATCAACGACATGGGCATTCAGGTGTTTGAGGTTGCCCCGGACGCTGACACGCTGCTGATTACTGAGGGAGATTCCTCCGCCGATGACGTGGTAGCCGCCGAGGCCGCCGCCGCACTGGCCGCTGTTGAGAACGAAGCCGGCCGCACGACTGACCCGGTGCGCATGTACATGCGCGAAATGGGCACCGTTGAGCTGCTGACCCGCGAGGGCGAGATTGTTATCGCCAAGCGCATTGAGGAGGGCATCCGTGAACTGATGTCTGCCCTCGCCTACTTCCCAGGCTCGGTGAAGTACATCCTCGACGAATACGACAAGGTCGCCACCGAAGAGCGCCGCCTGGGAGATATCCTGGTGGGCTATCTGGACCCTGCCGACCACGTGCCTTCGGCCGCAGAAGTTGCCGCCGCCCAGGAAAGCAAGGCCAACGGTGAGGATGACGAAGACGAGGAAGATGGCGATTCCGGCCCCGATCCCGTGGAGGCCAAGAAACGCTTCACCGCGATCAAGCGCGCCTACAATAAGGCTGAGAAATCCATCGCCAAGGAAGGTCGCAACGGGAAGACGGCCCAGAAAGACCTGGAAAAGCTGTCTGAGCTGTTCAAGTTCCTGAAGCTCACGCCGCGGGTTTTCGACCCCATGACCGATCAGGCGCGGGATGTGCTGGCCCAGGTTCGCACCCAGGAGCGCGAGATCATGCAAATCGCCGTGCGCGACTGCGGCATGCCGCGCGTGGAGTTCATCAAGAGCTTCCAGGGCAGCGAGACAGACCTGCGTTGGGTCAGCAAGCACACCCGCTCGAAAAAAGACTACGCCAGCAAGCTGGCGGCGGAGAAAGACAACATCCAGCGCGCCCAGCGACGTCTGGCGGCCATCGAAGAAGAGGCCATGCTCACTATCAGCGAGATCAAGGAAATCAATCGGCGTATGTCCATGGGTGAAGCCATGGCCCGTCGCGCCAAGAAGGAGATGGTGGAGGCCAACCTGCGCCTGGTGATTTCCATTGCCAAGAAGTACACCAACCGCGGCCTGCAGTTCCTCGACCTGATCCAGGAAGGCAACATCGGCCTGATGAAGGCGGTGGACAAGTTCGAGTACCGCCGCGGCTACAAGTTCTCGACCTATGCCACCTGGTGGATACGCCAGGCAATCACCCGCTCCATCGCCGACCAGGCGCGCACCATCCGTATCCCGGTACATATGATTGAGACCATCAACAAGCTCAACCGTATTTCCCGGCAGATGCTGCAGGAGATGGGCCGCGAGCCTACTCCGGAAGAGCTGGGCGAGCGCATGGATATGCCGGAAGACAAGGTTCGCAAGGTACTCAAGATCGCCAAGGAACCCATCTCGATGGAGACCCCTATCGGCGACGACGAGGACTCACATCTGGGCGACTTCATCGAGGATTCCACCATCGAATCCCCGGTGGACTCCGCCACGGGCTCTGGCCTGCACGAGGCGACCAAGGACGTGCTGGGCGGCCTGACGGCGCGCGAGGCGAAAGTGCTGCGCATGCGTTTCGGGATCGACATGAACACCGACCACACCCTTGAGGAAGTGGGCAAGCAATTCGACGTGACCCGTGAGCGCATCCGCCAGATTGAAGCCAAGGCATTGCGCAAGCTGCGCCACCCCACCCGCTCCGACCACCTGCGCAGTTTCCTGGACGAGTAGCGGACGGGGGTAACATGCCGGCGCCGGGTAGCCAGACAGGGGCCTGAGCCATGAGTAATGAGGCTGCGTTTCTCGGACGCATACTGGTTGTAGACGACGACCGCAGCCTGCTTTCCATTATCCAGGGCATTCTGGGCAACGATTACGATATCACCCTGGCCTCCTCCGGCGCCGAGGCGCTGGAGATCCTGGCCTCATCCACCTTCGACCTGATACTGCTGGACATCATGATGCCCGGCATGAGCGGCATGGACCTGTGCGCTGAGATCAAGGCCAACGACAGGCTGTCGGATATTCCGGTGATCTTCCTCACGGGTATGGAGGACGACGATGCTGAGGAGGCAGCACTGGATGCCGGTGCCGCCGACTTCATCGCCAAGCCCATCCGCCCGCGCATCCTCGCCGCCCGCGTGGCCATGCAGATGCAGAACTACCTCTACCTGCAGTTTCTGGAGAAAATGCTCAACGAAAAGAGCACCAGCCTCGAACGACTGCGCGAGGAGACCCGGCGCCTGCTGGATTCCATCGGCCTGACGGCCCAGAAATAACCCAACTGGAGACAAACCTTAGATGAGTGACTTGTTCACCCCGCTGCGTTTCGCCTGTGGCGCGGAAATGAAGAACCGCTTCATGCTGGCCCCCATGACCAACCAGCAGAGCCACGACGACGGCCGCCTCTCCGAGGACGAGTACCGCTGGCTCGTGATGCGCGCCGAGGGCGGCTTTGGTGCCACCATGACCTGCGCCTCCCACGTGCAGGCCATCGGCAAGGGTTTTCCCGGCCAATTGGGCTGCTTCGCGGATGAACACCTGCCGGGGCTGGCCCGGCTGGCCCAGGGCATAAAGCAACACGACAGCCTGGCCCTGCTGCAGCTGCACCACGCGGGCATGCGCTCTCCGCAGGAGCAGATTGGTGAGGCACCCGTATGCCCCTCGGCGGATGCGGACACCGGGGCCCGCGCCCTGACGCTCGCTGAGGTTGAGCAGGTACGCGATGACTTTATTGCCGCTGCCCTGCGGGCGGAGCAGGCGGGCTTTGACGGCGTGGAGTTGCACGGCGCCCACGGCTACCTGTTGGGCCAGTTCCTGAGCCCCGGCATCAACCAGCGGGAAGACGCCTACGGCGGCAGCGCCGGGAACCGGGCGCGACTTGTTCACGAGATCATCGCCGGTGTGCGCGCACAATGCCGCCCGGACTTTATGCTGGGCCTGCGCCTCTCGGCGGAGGGCTTTGACCTGCAGCTTGAGGAGATGCGGGCGCTGGCCGCACAGCTTTGCCGGCAACAGGCCATCGACTTCCTCGACATGTCAC